>NZ_JBEZEX010000004.1:0-302581 GCF_040649115.1 Micromonospora sp. NPDC049049
ACGGTGACTTCGTGGCCTGCGGCGGCGAGGGCGACGGAGAGGGCGTGCACGTGTCGGCCGAGGCCGCCGACGAGCACCGGCGGGTACTCCCAGGACAGCATGAGGATGCGACGGGTCTGCGGGGGCAACCCGGGGCCGGGCTGCGCCGGCACGACCGCGCCGGGCTGCGCGGACAGGCCGGACGGCGCGGGAAGACCGGGCTGGGTCGGGAGCTGGGGCCGGGAGGTCAGGGTGGGCCGGTGGGCCCGGTCCTTGGTGGCAGCGAGCTGCTCGTCGACCCGCAGGGTCGTCACATCAATCTCCGTCCGTGCATGGTGGTGCGCGCCGGCGTCGGTGGCGGCGGAGCGAGAGGTGTAAGGGGTGGCCGAGGGCCTGGCGGGCACGCGCGAACGCTTGTCCCCGATCAAGGAAAGTCCATCCGGCTCGAGAACGCACCTCGAAAAGGGTCATCGTGACGGAGGACACCTGAGTGGTGTTGCACGCTCAGACGGGTGGTTTCCGGGCAGCGCCTGGAAGGATGGATTGGCGCGCCCGGGCCGGGGGCACTACCTGCTTGCGTGCGGGCGGTCTCGGCCGGTGCGCACATCACCATGGGTTGAAGGAGCGACATGCAGGTCTGGCCGGGCGAGCGGTATCCCCTGGGCGCCACCTACGACGGGATGGGCACCAACTTCGCCATCTTCTCCGAGGTGGCCGAGCGGATCGAGCTGTGCCTCTTCGACGAGTGGGACACCGGCGCGGAGCGCCGCGTCGAGCTGCGCGAGGTGGACGCGTACGTGTGGCACGCGTACCTGCCGGGCATCGAGCCGGGGCAGCGCTACGGCTACCGGGTGTACGGCCCGTACGACCCGGCGAACGGGCTGCGCTGCAACCCGCACAAGCTGCTGATCGACCCGTACGCCAAGGCCATCGACGGTGACGTCCAGTGGGACCCGGCGGTCTACGACTATGACATGGACGAGCCGGAGCGGATGAACGAGACCGACTCGGCGCCGTTCATGCCGAAGTCGGTGGTGGTCAACCCGTACTTCGACTGGGGCAACGACAAGCCGCCGCGCACCCCTTACCACCACTCGGTGATCTACGAGGCCCACGTCCGTGGGCTGACCATGCGGCACCCGGACATCCCGGAGGAGCTGCGCGGCACGTACGCGGGCATCGCCTCCCCGCCAATGATCGACTATCTGACCCGGCTCGGGGTGACGGCGATCGAGCTGATGCCGGTGCACCAGTTCATCCACGACCACCGGTTGAACGACCTGGGGCTGCGCAACTACTGGGGTTACAACACCATCGGTTTCTTCGCCCCGCACCACGGCTACTCCGCGCTGGGCCGCCTCGGCCAGCAGGTGCAGGAGTTCCGGGGCATGGTCAAGGCGTTGCACGCGGCCGGCATCGAGGTCATCCTCGACGTGGTCTACAACCACACCGCCGAGGGCAACCACCTCGGGCCGACGTTGAGCTTCAAGGGCGTGGACGCGCCGAGCTACTACCGGCTCAGCGAGGAGGACCGGCGCTACTTCGTCGACTACACCGGCACCGGCAACAGCCTCAACGTACGCAGCCCGCACTCGCTGCAACTGATCATGGATTCGTTGCGGTACTGGGTGACCGAGATGCACGTCGACGGCTTCCGGTTCGACCTGGCCGCCACCCTGGCCCGCGAGTTCTACGAGGTGGACCGGCTCTCCACCTTCTTCGAGGTGGTGCAGCAGGACCCGGTGGTCAGCCAGGTCAAGTTGATCGCCGAACCGTGGGACGTCGGCCCCGGCGGCTACCAGGTGGGCAACTTCCCACCACTGTGGACGGAGTGGAACGGCAAGTACCGCGACACCGTGCGGGACTTCTGGCGCGGTGAGCCGGCCACCCTCGCCGAGTTCGCGTCCCGCATCTCCGGCTCCGCCGACCTCTACCAGGACGACGGCCGCCGACCGTTCCACAGCATCAACTTCGTCACCGTGCACGACGGGTTCACCCTCAACGACCTGGTGTCGTACAACGACAAGCACAACGAGGCCAACGGCGAGGACAACCGGGACGGCGAGAGCCACAACCGCTCCTGGAACTGCGGGGTCGAGGGCGACACCGACGACGAGGCGGTCCTCGCGCTGCGGGCGAAGCAGCGGCGCAACTTCCTGGCCACACTCATGCTGTCGCAGGGCGTGCCGATGATCGGCCACGGCGACGAGCTGGGTCGCACCCAGCACGGCAACAACAACGTGTACTGCCAGGACAGCGAGTTGGCCTGGGTCGACTGGGACAACGTCGACGAGCAGCTCCTGGAGTTCGTGCAGACGCTCACCGCGTTCCGCAAACGTCACCAGGTGTTCCGGCGTCGCCGCTTCTTCACCGGCCTGCCGGTGAACGGGCGCGGCATCGACGAGCCGCTGCCCGACCTGGCCTGGCACACCCCGGACGGGCGGGAGATGACCGCTGATGACTGGGGCAACGACTTCGGCCGTTCGGTGGCGCTGTTCGTCAACGGTGAGGGCATCCGCGAGCGCGGCCAGTACGGCCAGAAACACCACGACGCGTCGTTCCTGCTGTGCTTCAACGCCCACGACGCGCCACTGGACTTCACCATGCCCGGCAGTGAGTACGGCCAGAAGTGGGAACGGGTGATCAGCACCGCCGAACCCGAGCCGGACGACGCCACGGTGATCAGCGCGGGCGGCACCATCCGGGTGCCGGACCGGTCCCTCGTCGTGCTGGAGAGGATGATCTGACATGCCGGCCACCCCTCCCAAGGCCACCTACCGGATCCAGGTACGCCCCGGCTTCGACCTCGACGCCACCGCCGCGATCGTGGACTACCTGGACGACCTCGGCGTCAGCCACCTCTACAGCGCCCCGCTGCTGACCGCCACCCCCGGTTCGCAGCACGGCTACGACGTGGTCGACCACCGGGCGGTCAGCCCGGAACTGGGCGGGGAGGCCGCCCGGCAGCGGCTGCTGGCCGCCCTGCGTGACAGAGGGCTCGGCCTGGTCGTCGACATCGTGCCCAACCACGCCGGGGTCGCCGTCCCGGCCGCCAACCCGGCCTGGTGGGACGTGCTGCGCCGGGGGCGCGACTCGTCGTACGCCGACTGGTTCGACATCGACTGGGACCGGGGCCGGCTGCTGTTGCCGGTGCTCGCCGACGACGCGGCCGCCCTGGACGACCTCAAGCTCGTCGACGGGGAGCTGCGCTACCACGAGCACCGCTTCCCGGTCGCCGACGGCACCGGCGACGGCACCGCCCGTGAGGTCCACGACCGGCAGCACTACGAGCTGATCTCCTGGCGGCGCGGTGACGCCGAGCTGACGTACCGCCGGTTCTTCGCCATCGCGGGCCTGGCGGGCCTGCGCGTGGAGGACCCGGCGGTCTTCGCCGCCACCCACGAGCTGGTCCTGCGCTGGGCCGCCGCCGGGGAGGTCGACGGCATCCGCGTCGACCACCCCGACGGCCTGCGCGACCCGGCCGGCTACCTGGCCCGCCTGCGGGAGGCCGCACCGGACGCCTGGCTCGTGGTGGAGAAGATCCTGGAGTACGGCGAGGAGCTGCCGGACTGGCCGGTGGACGGCACCACCGGCTACGACGCCCTGGCCATGGCCGGTGGGCTCTTCATCGACATCGACGCCGAGGGCGACTTCACAGTGCTGGACACTCACGTGACCGGCCGGCACACCTCCTGGGAGGACCTGACCCACGCCACCAAACTGGCCGCCGCCACCCGGCTGCTCGCCGCCGAGCTGACCCGGCTGGCCGCCCTCGCCCCCGAGGTACCGACCGAGCAGGCCCGCGCGGCGCTCGCCGAGCTGGCCGCCGCGTTCGCCGTCTACCGCGGCTACCCGCCGCACGGCGCCCGGCTGCTCGCCGCCGCCCGCTCCGAGGCCGGCCGCCGCCGCCCCGACCTGGCCGGCGCCCTGGACGCGGTCACCCGCCGGCTGCGCAACCCCGACGACGAGCTGGGCATGCGGTTCCCGCAGCTCACCGGCGCCGTGATGGCCAAGGGCGTGGAGGACACCGCCTTCTACCGGTGGACCCGGTTCGTGGCGCTCAACGAGGTCGGTGACAGCCCGGTCCGCTTCGGCGTGCCACCCGCGGAGTTCCACCGCTTCGCCACCGCCCAACAGGTCCGCTGGCCGGCCAGCATGACCACCCTCTCCACCCACGACACCAAACGTGGTGAGGACGTCCGCGCCCGCCTCGCCGTGCTCAGCGAACTGCCGGGCCGCTGGGCGGAGCAGGTCAAGAGCTGGATGGAGTACGCGCCGCTGCCCGACCCGGCGTTCGCCCACCTGCTCTGGCAGACCGCCGTGGGCGCGTGGCCGATCGAACGCGAGCGGCTGCACGCGTACGTGGAGAAGGCCGCCCGGGAGGCCGGGGCCTCGACCAGTTGGGCGGAACCGGACCCGGCCTTCGAGCAGGCGCTGCACGACGTGGTCGACAGGATGTACGACGACCCGAGCCTGCACGACGAGCTGACTGAACTCGCCGCCGCGATCACCCCGGCCGGCTGGTCCAACTCGCTGGGGCAGAAGCTCGTGCAGCTCACCATGCCCGGTGTGCCGGACACCTACCAGGGCACCGAGCTGTGGGACAACTCCCTGGTCGACCCCGACAACCGCCGCCCTGTCGACTTCGACGTACGCCGAGAGATGCTGGCACGCATCGACGGCGGCTGGCGTCCCCCGGTCGACACCGACGGAGCGGCGAAGCTGCTCGTCGTGTCGCGGACCCTGCGGTTGCGCCGCGCGCACCCGGAGCTGTTCACCACCTACCGGCCGCTCCCGGCGCAGGGGCCGGTGAGCCGGCACGCGGTGGCCTTCGACCGAGGCGGCGTGATCGCCGTGGCGACCCGACTGCCGCTCCGGTTGGCACGTGTCGGCGGGTGGTGTGACACAGCCCTGTCACTTCCCGTTCACGAGATGAAGGACCTGTTCACCGGGCGGGTCTACAGTGGCGGAGAGACGCCGCTGGACACCCTCCTGGCCGATTACCCCGTCGCTCTGCTGGCTCCTCCCACCGCTGCCGAGGAGGCCGTTTCATGACCGAATTCTCCGTCTGGGCACCGGACGCCACCCGGGTGCGGCTGCGCCTGGCCGGCGACACCGACCATGAGATGCACACCGCCGCAGACGGCTGGTGGCAGGTCGACGTGCCCGATGCCGGCCCCGACTACTCCTTTCTGCTGAACGACGACGAAACTCCACTGCCCGACCCCCGGTCCCCGTGGCAACCTGCGGGAGTGCATGGGCCGAGCCGCCGCTACGACCACGCTGCCTACGCGTGGTCCGACAGCGCGTGGACGGGCCGGCAGCTGCCCGGCAGCATCCTCTACGAGATGCACATCGGCACCTTCACCCCGGACGGCACCTTCGACGCGGCCATCGACCGCCTCGACCACCTTGTCTCCCTGGGCGTCGACCTGATCGAGCTGCTCCCGATCAACGCCTTCAACGGCGAACACAACTGGGGGTACGACGGCGTCTGCTGGTACGCCCCCCACGAGCCCTACGGCGGCCCCGACGGCCTGAAACGGTTCGTCGACGCCGCACACGCTCGCGGGTTGGGGGTGATCCTCGACGTTGTCTACAACCATTTCGGGCCCTCCGGGGCCTACGCGCCGCAGTTCGGTCCGTACCTCGCCGAGCAGAGCAACAGTTGGGGCCGCTCGGTCAACCTGGACGGCCCGCACTCCGACGAGGTACGCCGCTACATCATCGACAGCGTGCTCATGTGGCTGCGCGACTACCACGTCGACGGCCTACGCCTGGACGCCGTGCACGCGCTGCCGGACACCCGGGCGATCCCGCTGCTCGAAGAGCTGGCCATCGAGGTCGAGTCGCTGTCGACGCACCTCGGGCGGCCGTTGTCGCTGATCGCCGAATCGGACCTCAACGACCCGCGGCTCATTACGCCCCGGGAGGCCGGTGGGTTCGGGCTGCACGCCCAGTGGAACGACGACGCCCACCACGCGCTGCACACGTTGCTGACGGGGGAGCGGCAGGGGTACTACGGCGACTTCGGCTCTCTGGAGACGTTGTCGGACGTGCTGACGGGTGGGTTCTTCCACGCGGGGACGTGGTCGAGCTTCCGGAACCGGCACCACGGACGACCTCTGGACTCGCGGGTGCCTGGGCATCGGCTGGTCGCCTACCTACAGAACCATGATCAGATCGGCAACCGGGCTACCGGGGATCGGATCTCCGCCTCGTTGTCGCCTTCGCTGCTGCGGGTTGGGGCTACGTTGCTGCTGGCGGCGCCCTTTACTCCGATGCTGTTCATGGGGGAGGAGTGGGCTGCTTCCACGCCGTGGCAGTTCTTCACGTCGCACCCGGAGCCGGAGCTGGCTACTGCGGTGCGGACCGGGCGGCGGCGGGAGTTCGCGTCGCACGGGTGGCCCGAGGGGGACGTGCCGGACCCGCAGGACCCGGAGACGTTCGTACGGTCCCGGTTGGACTGGGCCGAGCTGGACAAGCCTGAGCATGCTTCGATGCTGTCGTTCTACCAGCGGTTGATCGCTCTGCGTCGGTCTTCTCCGGACCTGTCGGATCCTCGGATGCACGAGGTGTCTGTGCAGCACGGGGACCAGTTCCTGGTGATGCGGCGGGGAGACACGCTTGTGGTGGCGAACTTTGCTGGGCGGGGGCAGGGGGTGTCGCTGCCTGGGGTGGCTCGGCGGGTGCTGCTGGCTACGGGGGAGGGCGTCACCGTCATGCGGGACCGGATCCAGCTGCCAGCGGAGACTGCGGCGATCGTGGCGCTGTGAGGAGTGTACGTCTCGCTTCGGCGCAACCGACACAACAAACACTTCGGAAGCTGGGCTCGGTCTCTAGCTATCCGTGACGGTGTCGCTGCACAGAAGTTGCCTTTGCCGCCGCGCCGATCAAAACCACCGCGAGGATGCCCACTTGAACTTCGTAAGACGAAATGTTACCTAAGCCAAGGCTGAGCCCGATGTAAAGAATGCCGGCAGTCGCAAGAGACCATCCAAGAATAGCCACGGCTAGTACGACACGCCTCCTTGTGCGTACGAACCTTCTGAGCCAGGCATCCGGGAGGGCGAAGGCAATGCAGACTGAAATGGCGCACCCAGCGAAGAAGTCCAAGGTGTTCTGCGGTCCGAACGGCCAAGGCTGATCACCCAGGACATCTACCGCAGCTTCTTGAAGATAGTCCCAGGCATTGGGGAACAAAGCCACAACGACTAGAACCACCACGACCAGATAAAGTCGTCGCTGTTGACGGTGACGCTCAATGGCAGGCGGCACGATGGAAGTTTCAACAACTGCCGCAATTTGTGCAGGTATTTCTTTCGACTGGCCATCTAGGCGATTGAGTTCCTCAACAATTAGCTGATGTTGCTTCACGCCGGTAAATACCGTATCGCGAATCGCCTCAAGTTGACTTTCAAGAAACACGCGCTTTGCCTGTCGCGGTATCTCGCTTCGCGCACTCCTCTCCAACATTCGAACTAGTTCCGTAAGTTCCAGAATTTGCTCTTCAGAATACTTGCCCTTCCGATCCCGGAGTGCCTCCTCGAAGAGTTGCTCTTTCGCTGGACCCAGGCGTCTGTCGCGGTTGAAGGCCAAGATCTGGAGTATGCCCGCGCCGAGACCAATGACCCACCCGATCCATCCGAATATGCCCACTACTTCTGCTGGCTTCACCTCGTGCTCCGCCTCGTTCGTCGGCCGAATCGTGGTGGCAGCGTAGACGGATTGGACTACGAGAAGCAACACCACACCCAGGCGATGCAACTGCCACGACAGCGCAAGGGCATGAGCCTCCCGTGGTGGCTGTCGTAGACTGGTCGAACGGCAGCCTCTTCCGGCGGCATACGGCGTTACCGGAAACGGCAGGAGAGTTTTGGCCTATTGGTATTATCCTAGCTAACCTCGTCAATTGCTTGAGTTATCAGCAGGGGTAGTACTTCGATTGCAACCGACAATAGCCGTTCGATGGAACAGCGTGGCTGCTAAGGTCTACAGCGAGTTCTCTTGCCCACTCGGCAGGTTGGTAGCGCGCCAAGATGGATAAGGTATGCAGAACCGCCCACCAAGACATCAATGGATGCATGCTCCGGATAGCGGGCTTGAGCGCGGGAAATAGCCAGAGGGAGTCATTGTAGCGACGCGTCGTGGCCATCAAGTGTGCTTGGCGTTGCTCCGGCCCTGCCGGCCGCCCATCAGGCATTTCAAAATTAATAATCAACTCGCCCCACCCGTCGAGGTGGCTGGTAAAGTCCGGAGCTGCCGCAGGCCCGTCCCCTGTTCGCACAAAGGAGTGGAAGTGTGTGTCTGGATAATCCGCCATGTAGTTGACGAATTCCTCTCCCGGATGGTCGGACTTCAATAGCCAAGGGGGGAAGTAGACGACGTCTGCGCTTGCTAACGGGTGTGATTCATTATAGTGATGTTCGAGGAGAAGAAGTGGCGTGCGTCGGCTACGGTGGTCGCTATCAATGGGGTGCAGGCGGTTCTCCGGGATGAGATCCCAAAGTGCGGCGAGCGGAATCGCCTCCGCTTTGGTCCACAAAGGTGAATCTAGGATAGCTGACAGCCGGACGAAGCTTCCTCTAATTCCAGCGTAAACACCAATTTGAGGAAGCGGCTGTGTCAAATCAATCTGCGAGATTCCGTGCCCAACTAGCCGCCACTCATCCGGGCGCTTAAGCTCTGAAGAGGCGGCAGCCACGGCGCGGCCGGCCTGACTCAAGCCATAGAACAGTAGGAGCGGTTTCGTCGCTGGCCCGACGGTCGCAGCGGCGCGGAACATTTGTTCTGCCTGTTCTAGGGCGAAGGTGTATGTCTCTCTTCGTTCCGCACTGTGCTTCGCCGGCGTGGGCGGGCTCCACCGCGTGGCGCGCAACTTCGCCCAGGCCACCTCGGCGGAGTCATTGAGTACCACTTCAGTCCTCCCAAGATGGCGGTACACCGGTGACCGGGGTCGGTACGGCGGCGGCGGGAACAGGCTGAGGAGCCACATGGCGGAAGGGCTGCGCGCTGCCGAAAACCATCTCGCGCCGGCGCGATCACATACTAGGCGGTAGATCTCGCCGGTCGGCAAGCGCGGCTGGGGTAAGGAGAGCTGGCTAGATTGGTGTACTTCGTCCGCTTTCGGGCGGTTCGCCGGATGGTCGAGCTAAGGAACGCTCCGTTTGCTGACGCACCCGAGCGGCACCGCATAGGCATGATGATCCCGAGCTAACTACAACGTGGCGCTTTGAAGCGTACCCGTGCTGGTCCGCCTGACTCTCCCAATTGGTGGGCCGAGTTGATCTGCGGGAAGGCCGAGGCTTGCCGTTGGCAACCGTTGGGATCGTGAGCAAGGCCGCGTATTCCGTTGTCACCGGGCGCCGTTCGTACAATTGTCCGAGATCATCGAAGGTTCCTCGTCAGGAGCTGAAGCGCTCTGCGAAGCAGAAACATGACAATCCCTCACAGGCTGCGTACTGCGCCACTAGATCTTGAGTGGGGTCGGGCTTGGTGGGGAAGTGGTTCGTGACGAGCGGTCTGCTGCTTGCAAGCGATTAAGGCGCGGCGTACTCTGGGAACCTTCCGCACGTGGCGGGAGCGCTCTTGGCGTCGCTTTATCCGCATGTCGGAGGCTCGCATTGGCAACTGAGTCTAGCGGTAAGATCCCGTACTTGTCCGCTTACGGTCACATCGGAAAAGTGCTTGAAAAGATTCGAGCAGCTTCGGTTCCGGACCGATTCACCCAGGACTTTCTGGCGACAAAGCTTGGTCTGAGCGGTGGAGGTGCCCGTCCCGTCATCCCTTACCTAAAACGCGCTGGTTTCTTGGCGCCGGACGGCGCGCCCACGCAACTCTATCGCCAATTCCGAAACCCTGTAGCCAGTCGGGCAGCCGCAGCAGTCGCAGTGCGCAACGCTTACCCTGCCCTCTACGAACTCAACGAGTATGTCCATGAGGCGTCCGACAGAGACGTTAAGGGCCTAATTGTTCAGATCACTGGCCTAGAGCCAGAGTCGACGACTGTCAAGGCGATGTTGGCATCGTTCAAGGCATTAAGAAGTTTCGCTGACTTCGACGCAAACCCTGTTGCTGAGGCGGAAGATCAGGGGATTGACCAAGTAAATCGTGGCAGTGATGTGCCGATCGTCAATTCTAACAGTGGGCCGGTCCACCTGCCGGCCACTCAGTTGCGTCTTGGCTACGAAATCAATCTTCACTTGCCGAACACCACAGATGTTGCCGTTTTCAATGCGATTTTTAAGAGCCTTCGTGAGCACCTGCTAGCCTAAGAGAGAGCGATATGAACTCGACAGAGGCGCTGAAGGTATTTGCCCTCACGGCCCAATTAATTGAACACGAACTTGATCAGGTAGAGATTGATTTGGGGGTGGATCTGGGTAGAGGGCAGGTTGCGGCCGTGACTGAGAGCGATCACGATTACTACCCTCAGATCGAGCAGGCAATTCGGGCTGAGGCTGCTGCCATGGCACCGCATTACGAGATGTTCTACTCCTTGGAAAAGACGATTCGTAGCCTCGTCGGACAAACGTTTGAAGCTGCGGATGGTGAGTCTTGGTGGCAAGGGGGTAGGGTGCCGCCGAAAGTCAAGAATGACTGCGAAAATAGGCGGCAGCGAGAGATTGACACCGGCTACACGCCGCGGTCGGATGAAGAGCTTGACTTTGCAACTTTCGGCGAGCTGAGTGAGATTATTAAGGGTAACTGGGATATATTTGGCAGCCTGTTCAAAAGTGCTAAGGCATTGGAACGCGTGATGGCCAATCTTAATACTCTGCGAGGGCCGATTGCTCACTGTAGCCCGTTGGCCGAGGACGAAATAGTTCGACTACGCTTGACGGTTCGCGATTGGTTTCGATTGATGGAGTGAATATAAGAGTGGACATTGTTCATTGCACATAATCGGCGGTAGCCCACTTCTTTTGCCGGCTTTCCTGCGATAGCGGCCTTTGGCCGCTATTCCAGTTCTCTACCTCGGACAGGGCGATGACATGGTGAGTAAACCAGACACCATCGGTGCCAGGATCCATTACTGGCGGATGCGCCGTGGCGGCATGACCCAAGCCGTCCTCGCGGGGCTCGCTGGTGTCACCCAGTCGTACGTGTCGCAGGTTGAGTCGGGTCGCAAGACTATCGACCGCCGCTCCACACTGGTCGCTCTTGCTGCCGCGCTCCAAGTCACGGTGGCTGACCTGCTCGGTCAGGGCACCGAGTCCGGTGATCCGGCCCGCGAGAGCGCCGCTGAATGTGTGCCCGCGATCTGGTCGGCCCTGATCGAGATTGAGGACGGCGAGCGTCGCCCGTCGACCTACACGAGCCATCGCCTGGCGGCCGAGATCGCCCGCGCCGAGCAGCTTCGCAATTCGTGCAACTACCCGGCCATGGCTCGTATGCTGCCCAACCTTCTGCTTGAAGCCGCCGCAGTAGGTGGCACCGTCCTCGTCCAGGTCGCCTACCAAGCCGCCACCTGCCTACGGAACCTCGGATACCGCCACCTGGCGCTCAACGCCGCCCGGCTCGCCGGGACGGTCGCGGAGGACGCCGCAGACCCGGCCTGGATCGCGGCTTCTCGTTTCGCATACGCGCAGAGCCTGCCGATCGAGTCCGCGTCCGTCGCCGCCCGTGCCGCAGACCGATCCTTGGCCGAGCTGCAAGCGGACGCCGCCGACGTGCGGGTGAGGCAGATGCTCGGGCAGCTCCACCTCTCGGCCGCGTTGACCTCGACCGTGAGCGGCCGTTTGGACGCAGCTCGCGATCACCTGGATGAGGCAGCCCGCGAGGCCGCAACGCTTGGCGATCCGGTCGATGGGGCTGGCTTCAACGGCTGTGGATTCGGGCCGACCAACGTTGGGCTCTGGGAGATGTCCATCGCGGCCGAGCAGGGCGCGTCCGGCCGGGTCATCGAACTGTCTCGGACGGTCCGGCCGCAGGTGCTCGCGGCGTCGATCCGCCAGCAGTCCTACTGGCTCGACCTCGGTCGTGCCCTGGCTGACGGTGGACGCAGCGACGTCGGGGCGCTGGCCGCGTTCGTGCAGGCCGAGCGGGCAGCACCGATCCCCTTCGCCATCAACCCGCTCGCCCGCGACGCAGTGGTGACCCTGGCGCAGCGCGCCCAGCGCCGGGCCATTCCCGACGACCTGCGCCTGCTCGCCGGGCGCATCGGCATCAACCTGGCCGCATAACTGCTAGTAATCACCACATCACTAGTCCGCCCTACTGTCCGGTTTGGGACGTAAGCGCGTCCCGATGACATGGCGCGGCGGTGGTCGATCCCGAGCACGGCGGCGCGCTTATCGGATGAGTCGGGGATGGGCGGCCAGGACGACAACGCTTCGGAGAACAAGGGTGAAGCCGCCGAGCGGGAGGCTGCCAAGCAGCGCCTCCTGGCCCAGGCCGAGGCGGAGCGCGTACCCGTAGATGACACGACCCGCGCGGTCCCGGACCGGCGGTGGCGGCGTGACCAGCGATGACATCCCGATCGGCCGCCGCGTGGCGAGCTGGCGCGTGCGGCGGCAGATGACGCAGCAGATGCTGGCCGACCGGCTGCGCAGGTCGAAGAGCTGGGTGGACAAGATCGAGCGGGGTGCCCGCACCCTGGACCGGTACTCGGTGATCCAGGAATTGGCCCACGTCCTGCGGGTCGACCCGGAGGTGCTGCTCGGCCAGCCGCAGGGCACCCCGGCGGGCACGCCTGACGGGGTGGACGAGATCCGGGCCGCGCTAGCCCGCTACGACATCCCGCAGGCTCCACCGCAGACGGACGAGCTGAGAAGGCAGGTCGGGCACGCCTGGTTGGCCTACCAGCATGCGCACTACGGGCAGTTGGTGCGGGTGGTGCCGGGTCTGCTCGACGCCGCCCAGGGCGCGCGGTCGGCGGGGCGGCTGGTGCAGGCGTACCGGATCACCTCGTCGCTGCTGGTGAAGCTCGGCGAGGCCGACCTGGCCTGGCTGGCCGCCGACCGTGCCATGTCCCTCGCCGGCGACGACCCGGTCCTGGCGGCAACCGCAACCATCTCGGTAACCCAGGCGCTCCGCGCCTCCAACCGCGACCTCCTGGCCCTAACAGCGGCCCAAGCCGCAACCAACCGCCTCATCCCCACCTCAGCCTGCCCGCGTGATCATGAGGTTGGCGGGCCCTTCGAGGATCAAACCGCCCGCCAACCTCATGATCACCGAGGCGGAGGCGGAGGCGGAGGCGGAGGTCGGAGCGAGGGTGGGTCTGCGCGGCAGCGGTCGGCGGGGGAGTGGGCGGTGGGTGGGACGTTGCTGGTGCAGGCCGCGCTGGCTTCCGCTGGGTGCGGCGAGCACCGCCGCGCCGACGAGCTGATCGACCGGGCCGCAGGGATCGCCGCCAGCCTGAGGGGGTACGACGACACGCACCGCACCAGCTTCGGTCCGGTCGCCGTCGAGTTGGCCCGGGTTCTCGTGTCGGCGCAACGAGGGGACGCTGCCGAGGCGTTACGACGGCACTCGGCCGTGGTGCGGCGGGAGGGGTGGCGGCGACTGCCGGCCGAGTATCGGGGCGCGTACCTGGTCGACGTCGCGCGGGCGTACCTGCAACTGGGTGACGTTCGCGGGGCGGCGAGGGCGCTTGTCGACGCGGACAGTGTCGCGCCGGCTGAGGTTCGGTGCCGGCCGTTGGCGCGTACCGTGATCGCCGATGTCGCCCGCGCGCAGCCGGCGCCGGCCGGTGTGGCGCGACTGGCGACGCTCGTCGGCCTCACCCGCTGACGGCCGCCGGCCACCGGCCCTTGCGCCCTCGCGCCGACGAGCTGGCAGTTAGGCATCGTGACGCACCTCGCCAGGGGCGTGGGACTACCGGGCTTTGCGCTGACGACGCGCGCGCTCAAATTCGGCGGCATCCGACATCCAGGGACTGTGCTGGTCGAGTGCGGCGCAGCCGCCGCTGACGAACAGGCTCACCAGGTGCCGGTACCCACTCATCCCGTCGACCAGGCTGTACTCGACCCGGTACTCCGGGTCTGACCCGGCTTCGCCCTGCCGCAGCATCGTGATCCGGGCGATGCAGTCCGAGTAGAACTGCAGCTGGATCCCTTCGCCCATGTCCTCGTCCTCGATGGTGAACACCTCGTTGTCCCCGGCCGAGCGGTCGGCGACGAACTCCCAGAACTCGGCGGACGCGCTGCGAGGGCTGTCCCGTAGCCACTTCTTCTCGCCGCCCTTGTCGTCGGTGAAGGTCAGGGCCGCCTTCGTCACACTCGCACCGGAGTCGTCGTCCTCCGGCGGCGTGCTCCTGGCGCGGTCCGCGGCCTCCGAGCACATCAGGAAAGTCACCGTCCGCACCGCGTCATCGACGAGCCCGGGGTACGCGCGCCGCACGGCCGCGTCGACGGTCGCCTCCATCCGCTTCCAGTCGCGCTTGTCCGTGGCCCGGTGTCCCCGCCGTGGGTCGAGGCCGATCCGCATCCCGGCGCACGCCTGCTCGGCGGTGGCGATCACCTGCATGACCTGGGGCAGCAGCGCGGGGTCGACGGCATCGGGGTTCCGCCGTGGGATGGTCGCGCCGTGCAGGTACTGGCCCGTGTAGCGCAGGATCTGCGCGTCGAGTGGCCCGAGGACCACTCCCCGCTCGGTGCGGCGGCGGTCCGCGTGATGTTCCTGGGCGCGCTTCTCGTTCGCCGCCTCCGTCGCCGTGCGCATAGCCTCGCAGACCTGACCGTGCTCCAGGAGACGGATGGTGGCACCGTGGGCGACGAGCCGGCTCCGGTCCCAGGGGGTGCGCCGAAACAGCGCGTCGACGTCTGCGGGCGGGGCGAGCAGGATCGGGTCCAGGAGTGCGACGGCGGCGTCCTCGTCGAGCTGGCCCCGGGTCCCCGCTGCATGGCACAGCGGTAGGACCGCACTCCACAGCAGCAGGTGTCGGGCCAGGTCTTCCCGGATCACCGCGAAATGAGCTTCGGAGATCGGGATCGTGAACGTGCGGGGCTCGTGGTTGGCGTCGGCTCCGGCGCCGAGCATCAGCTTCAGCTCGTCGTCCTCGCGGATCACGGTCGGGATCCAGCCGCTGCGTCGCGTGAAAACGATGTCTGTCATCTCGTCACGACCACTGTTCAGATTGGGCGTCGAGGCGTGGGTCGGAGCGCACCCAGACTTCGCCCCCGGCAGCCTCGGCCGGGGCGTCGACCCGTTCGAGACCGAGGAACTCGATCAACTGGAGCAGTTCGGCTCGGTCGGCCCGATCATCGTCGATGTCCTGCGAGTCGAAGAAGATGTAGTAGCTGTCGGTCGGGTCGACGTAGCCGGAATCCGCCCAGATCCGGCCCACTTCTGCGATCGCCGCTGCCTCTGTCGTGATCGTGGCGGCGCGTGCGGCACCGCGCGCCTCCGGTGACGCGTCGAGGTCGGAGAGGTCGGCAAGCCACTGGCCGAAGTGGTCGAGGCCGGCATATCCGTTCTCGAAGAACAGCATCGCGCTCGGCAGGTAGCGGTTGGGCCTGTCGACCCGGAGGTGTTCCGACCGAGGCTGGTCCGCCTCCGTGATCCGGGAGATCACCCCCAGGCTGGGCATGAGCACCAGGCGCTGCCTCGCCGGCTCGTCGGTGATGGTGTACGTGTCGGACTCTCGGCCCCGGAAGAACGCGGAGAACGCAACGTACGCCTCCTGCGGGTCGCCCACCGAGACGTGTTGATCGTTGCCGTCACCGCCAGCGAAGACGAACTGCTTCGGGCCGGGCTTGTAGGGGCGGGCCATAAGTTTCCTTCGTTCAGGGGTGAAAGCTCCGCCAGAGTAGTGGGTCAGGGTGACATGCCCGCGGCCCTGATCCGGGCGGGGTTTCCGGCAACGTGAGATCCGGGCATGTATCTCGGCACTGCTGGAGGGGAGAGACAGCAATGCTGGTAAGTGGTTATCTCGGCGCGGTGCTCATCGGTGCCCTCGTCGGCCTGCTCGGACGACTCATCCTGCCGGGGAGGCAGCGGATCGGCGTCTTCGCCACGTTCGTCATCGGCGTTGGCTCGGCGGTGCTGGGCACAGTGGTCGCCCGGGCGCTCAACATCGACGACGGGGCCAACGTGCAGGTGTGGGTGCTGCGCTGGGACTGGGTCGTGCTCGCGATCCAGGTCGGCCTCGCGATCATCGCCGTGGCGTTGGCGAACATGCTCACCTTCACCCGGCTGGCCGGCGGCGACGACAAGCCTCGTCGGCGGACCCGTCGCGCCAAGGCCAAGCGCGAATCCTGATCGGCGGCAGCGTGAGCCGGGCGTATGGCGGTTAGCGGCAGCGTGCCGAGGGGTGTGGACAGCGGTGAGCAGTGACGCTCAGCGGTTGCGCCGCGCGATTGCCGCCTCGACGCCGTCGAGGATCAGGTTGAGGCCGAAGACGAAGTCCTGCTCCTCTGGATCCTCTCCCGGTTCGCTCTCGAAGGCGCCCGCCGCAAACAGTGGCGCAGCCTCGGGGAAGCGCTCCGGGTGGACGAGCGCGGCGAGGGCGAGGCCGTAGTTCTGCTCGACGTCCGACTGGCTGAGCCCGGTGCCACTGCGGCCCGCCGCCATCTGGCGGCTCTGCAGGATCGCGTTGCGCACATAACCGCTGACGACGACGAGGATGCCTGCCTTCGTCCTCGGATCCAGACCAGTGTCGTGCAGGACCCGCAGGAACGCGTCCATCCAGCCGATGGCGTTCGGCCCTCGGGGCGGGCCCGCGATCGGAACCTCCACGAGCCACGGGTGCTCGGCGTACCGGGTCCGGATCGCCGCTGCCCAGCGATGCACGCCGTCACGCCAGCCGTCCACGTCCAACCTGGGGGCGGACCCGGTGGCGTGGTCGGTCATCAGTTCGACGAGTTCCTCCTTCGAGCCCACGTGCCGATACAGCGACATCTTGGTGAAGCCGAGAGTCTGCGCGACCTTCTGCAGGGTCACCCCGTCCAGGCCCTCGTGGTCCGCCAGGTCCACCGCAGCGCCGACGACCCGCTCGACGTCGAGTTCGGCGGGCCGGCCCCGGCGTGTGGACGTCGGCAGTCGCCAGAGCCGCGCCAGGTCGGCGGGCACGTCGTCGGCCATTGACGGCGCATTGTGTCCCATGGATAGTATCTCCCGTATATTAAACGCTGTCGTCGGGCCGGACGGAAGAAGAAGCATATGGACGTGTCAGCGGGCACGATTGGCGCCACGGCGAGCCGGGCACCCGCCGGCCAGCGCCTCCACGACATCGACGCGCTGCGGGGGTTCGCGCTGCTCGGGATCTTCGTCGTGAACATCACCTTCATGGCCTCCGGCTACCCGGGCAACCTGATCACGGACCCGGCGTTCTCGTCGGTCCTCGACGACGCGACGCGGTTCCTGTCCGCGGTGCTCGTCGACATGAAGTTCTACATCCTCTTCTCGTTCCTGTTCGGATACAGCTTCACGCTGCAGATGGAGGCGGCTGGGCGCGCTGGGGCCGCGTTCGGGCCGCGGATGCTGCGCCGGATCGCCGGCCTCTTCATCCTCGGCGCCCTGCACACCGCGCTCCTGTACGGCGGCGACATCCTGATGACCTACGCGGTGGTCTGCCTGATCCTGCTCGGGATGCGCCGGGTCCGCGACCGGACGGCGGTGCGCGTCGCAAGCGTGCTCTACGGGATCGTGCTGCTGAGCCTCCTGGCCAGCGGCCTCCTCGCGAACTCCTCCGCGTTCCTGCCGACCCGAGCCGAGGCGCTGGCCAACGCCGAGAAGGCGACGGCCGCGATGCTCGGCGGATGGGGTGACGTCATTGGCCACCACCTCTCCGGGCTTCCCTTCCTGGTGCTCCAGTCCGCGACGTTCCAGGGGCCGACGGCGCTGGCGATGTTCCTGCTCGGCATGGTCGCCGGCCGACGGCGACTCCTCGCCGGCGTCACCGGTCACGAGCCGGTGCTGCGGCGGATCCAGTGGGTCGGCTTCCCCGTGGGGATCGCGGGCGGTCTGGTGTACGCGCTCGGCGGCGGCAACGGCCAGCCGCTGGCCGTGGGCGTGAGCGCGGCGACCGCGCCGCTGCTGACGGCTGCGTACGCGGCCACGCTGCTGCGGATGATGCACAGCCCGCCGTTCGGGTTCGTGCGGTCGGCCCTGGCACCGGCGGGGCGGATCGCACTCACCAACTACCTGGGGCAATCGCTGCTCGGGCTGCTCATCTTCAGCGGGATCGGGCTTGGCCTGGCCGGGAGCGTGTCGCCGGTGGGGACGACCGGGCTCGCACTCCTGATCTACGCGGTGCAGCTCGCGGTGAGCGCGTGGTGGCTGCGCCATTACCGGTACGGGCCGGCCGAGTGGGCGCTACGACGGGTGACGAACGGAAAGACGGCAGAGACCGATGTGATCTCCGGCCGCGATCGTGACTCGGCGGCCTCAGCGGGCCGCCACTGAAATGCGGCGATGGGCAGGCTCCTCGCGCAGACACCCGCGCGCCGCCCACGATCCACTCGCCTTCACGGAAGTCGGGGTGTCCCGACTGCGGGGACACCCCGACTTCACGGAAACCGAGTCGATCTTTCGGCACACCGGCCGGAAACGCGGAACCGCGGCGGGACCCGGAGAGGTCCCGCCGCGGCTGAAGAGCGTTGCTTACCAGAGGCCCCAGGTGAAGGCCTGGTTCTCCGACGTCGTGTAGCAGGTGAACTGCATCATGTCGGCGCCGTTCAACCTCGAGTTGGCCTCCACCGCCATGCACTTGCCGGTGCCCCGGTTCTTGAGCTGGTAGTAGTCAGCGCTCCCGGAGGTGAAGAGCTTGATCGGCAGCCACTGGTCGTTGAGGCGGGCGTCGCCGCACACCTGCGTGGCGATCTTCGCCCGTTCGGTGGTCACCGCGCCGCGGACGGCCATGCACCGTCCGCCGTTGTTGAACGAGATGTGGTAGTAGCCCGAGCTGGTCGTGGTGAAGGTCCAGTTGCGGTTCGGCCCGCCCTCGCAGAGGTGCTGGTCGACCACGATGTTGAGCGAGGACGAGAAGGCCTCCGGCGACAGGCAGTAGTCGTTCGTGAAGGGCTGGATCACCCACGGGCCGGAGGAGGCCGCCGCCGCCGGGCTGCCGGTGCCGACCAGCATCGCCGCGATCATGGTGAGCACCGTCATGAGGCCGGTCATCGTCTTGCGCTTCATGTAAAGCCTTTCGTCGTCCACTGTGGAGAGACGCCAAGGCTAGACGATTGCCATCGATGCACGCCAATCGGGCCGGAACGGTCGGCGAAGGGCCAGGTCACGCGTCCGGATCACTCGAAGAACTTGATGCTGAACCCGGTGTCGGCCGTCGGGCCGGGCACGTTGGCACGGCGGTAGGTGGTGTTGCCCCACCAGCAGAAGGTGCCGGTGTACCAGTAGCGGTTCGCCCAGGAGTACGCGGTGCCCTTGGGCACCCCGTGGTACATCAGCGGAAATCTCGGCCCGGCGGGCGGGCTCGTCGCGATGTCGCCGTTGAGCAGCACGAAGCTGTGGTGGCCAGGTCCGTTCACGTGCAGGGTGGGGTCCCAGCCGGCCATCATGGTGGCCCGGTTCGAGCCGAACAGGCAGCCGTTCGACTTGTACCAGTCCCACACGTACGTCGGGTCGCCGCCGGCGCGCAGCCGCAGGTCGGCGAGGCAGTACTGGTCGCTCCAACTGCCGTTGGCCGAGTAGACGATGTGCAGCTGCCCGTTGGGGTCCCGGATCGCCTCGGGGGACTCGTTGATGAACGGGTTGCCGACGACGCGCTCCCAGCTCTCGCGTGGCTGGGAGATGACGTACCGGCCACCGGTCGGGGTGAGGGGGTCGCTCATCCGGCTGAGGTAGATGTTCTGCTCGATGTTGGTGTCCCCGGCCCAACCGGACCAGACGAACCACCGCTGGCCGTTGAAGGTGAACAGGCTGCCGTCGATGGCCCACCTGCCGTCGGGCAGTGCGAGCTGCCGTTCGGCCGTGTAACCGCTGGCCGGTGACGCCGAGTGGATCGCGTACATCCGGTGGGCGGCGCCGCGCCCGGCCGAGAAGTAGATGTAGTAGCGCCCGCCATCGGTGACGATCTCCGGGGCCCAGACCTCACCGAGGTTGCGGCTGTCCGTCCAGACCTGCCGCGCGGACGCGGCGGCCAGCGCGTCGGGGGAGGCCGCCTGCCGCACGGCGATCCCGCCGTTGACCGACTGCACGGAGATGTAGGTGCCGCCGACGCGGATCACGCTCGGGTCGGCAGCGCGCAGGCCGGTCTGCCCGGCCGCCGCCGGTGCCACGCCGACCAGGGACAGGCCGGCGGCGAGCACGACGGCCAGCGGGATGGAGAGGAAGCGCGGAAGGGGTCGGCTATCGACGTTCACCATCGGGACACCTCTCCTCGAACGGAGCTGGCGGTAACAATCGACAGCCCTAGATTAGGGCAAAGGGTGCCGCGCCACAGTGTTTCCGCGAGCCGGTCTCGGCACTCGCGGGCATGGGTGCGCTAGCGTCTGGCCTCATGGAGCCCCTGGACGTGGTCCTTGCCGTCGTGTGCGCCGCGGCCAACCTGGCCATGACCGCCGTGCTGCTCGTCCGAAGCCGCGGGGGCGTGGCCGCGCCCCGGATCTTCGGCCGCCCGCAGCCCCTGCCACGCCTGCGGGCCGCGATGCATGCCTGTCTGGGGCTGGGACTGGGCGTCGGCATGCTCGTCAAGGACGCCTTCCCGCCGGATTCCACCGGCGACGCGGTGGTGTTCCACATGGTGAGGATCGTGCTGGTGGCTGGCTTGGTCACCGCCCTGCTGAGCGCCTTCCGGTACCCGCGGACCGGGCGCTGAGCGCCGCGATCCGGGACGGAAGTCCGACGTTGTGTGTTCGCTCGTTCACTCAGGGTCCAATCTGGAATCCGGCTCGCCGTGGGGGCAGTCGGTACACAGTGGACAGTGGAGGTTCGGATGCTGATCATCGCGGAGGAGAAGGACGCCTACCCACCGAACGGTCAGATCCCCAACCTGGAGACCGACGAGAAGGCGTGCGTCGACATCCTGACCAGGATCCAACCGCTCATGCCCGCCGACCTGCGCGGTGAGGTGGTCGGTGCGTTGATCAACTGGTCGGAGAGTGCGCTGAAGCCCGATCAGAGCTTCGGTACGTGGGCCGAAGCCGTCACCGCCGCGACCGGCTACGCGCAGCGCGATGCCGCGCGTGCCACCGAGAGCAGTCAGCGGCGTCGTGACCAGCCCACTGACGGTGTCGACCTGGTGAAGCTCAACGCGGCGGTGGGGAGTACGGGCAAGACCGGCGACCCGCAGATCGCGTTGCGCGACGAGAGCCGCAGGTGGGCCAACTGCGGACTGGCGGCGTTCCAGATTCGCGAGCAGTTGCGCACCGCGGGCGGCAAGCCGGCCCGACTGTCGCACGATACCTATGGGGCTGGCGGCGGCGAGGCGCTCAAGAAGGCGCTCCTCGCCACGCCGGCCAGCGACGCTACCGTCCTGCTGCTCGACTGCCAGTTTCCGCAGGTGCACAACTTCATCATCGAGGTGCACCGCGACGGGTCGCGCTACCTGGCCCAGGGCTACCAGGGCACCTACTTCGCCCACTGGTGGCTCGGAATCAACAACAGCTACTCCTCCGAGGAGGTCCCGGCCGAGATTCTCGCCCTGCGCGAGCGGTACGGGTTGGGTCGGGCGATCAGCCCGGAGGACTACGCGACCCTGCTCGACGGCCTGGTCGCGACCATCTCAACCGACTGGCAGGAGACCGCGAAACAGTGGCCGGCGTTGCCGTTCAACCCTGACCGGCAGGAGATCGACGGGATCCGCCGCCGGTCCGGATCGCCGACCCTCCTCGTCGAGGTGTTCGAGCTGAGCGAGCCCGCAGTGGCTCGGAAGGCGCTCGGCGACACTGGCGTCGCGTCGCTCAGCGAGCTGGCCGTCCGAGGAATGGCGACTGCCTGACGAGGGTGGTCCCGGCCGGCGTGCAGCCCGGCGGGAACGCGACACCGCGGCGGGACCCCGGCACGGTCCCGCCGCGGCCGAAGGGCGTTGCCTTCGAGCGAAGCAAATGGTCACCCAGGCCGTTCTCCGGCCGCTCAGATACGAAAGACTTGTTGCGAAATCGGACTGGCAGGAGGTATAACCGAAAGGAGTCTTTCGTTAAGGGGTGCTGATGGAGCCGAACGAGCCGGAGCGCCGGGTGCGCGTCCAGGACGCGACCAAGCTGCGCGCGCTCGCGCATCCGCTGCGCCTGCGGCTGCTGCGCTACCTGCTGGCCGCCGGCCCGAGAACCGCCGCGCAGTGCGCCGAGGCCCTGGACGACACCGGCGCGAACTGCAGCTACCACCTGCGTCAACTGGCCCGGCACGGCCTCATCGAGCGGGCCAACGCCGACGGGGCCAATCAGCGTGACCGACCGTGGCGCGCCGCCGCGACCGGGTTCGAATTTCTGCCGGATCCCGATGACGCCGAGGGCCGGCAGATCAACGACGCGCTTACCGCCCTGGGGGTCGACGAGGTGTTTCGGTCGTTGCAGCGCTACCAGCAGCAACAGCACAGGCTGACCGACGAGTGGCAGGAGAGCGTCACCTTCCACAACTACACGCTCGCGCTCACCCCGGAGGAGCTGCGGCACCTCACGCTGACCCTGGACGCCGTCATCCGGCCGTACCTGCGCCCGTTGCGCGCCGCGCCCCCCAGCGGCGCCCGGCCGGTCAGTCTCAACCTGCAGGCGTACCCCACGCCCGAGTTGATCTGAGATGGTGGCGCTGCTGCGACACCGCAGCTTCGCCCTCGTCTGGGTTGCCGGGCTCTTCTCCAGCGTGGCGAGCTGGCTGCTGCTCACCGGGCTGCCGATCTACGTGTTCGGGGTGACCGGCTCGGCGCTCACCACCTCCGCCGTCTTCCTCGTCGAGCTGCTGTGCGGGATCACGGTCGGATCGTTCGCCGGTGCTCTCGCCGATCGTTTCGACAAGTTCCGGTTGATGAGCTGCGTCGCCGTGTTGCAGGCAGCGGTGGTGATCCCGCTGCTCGGTCAATCCGACCACCATCTGTGGATCATCTCGCTGGTAGCCGGCGCGCAGGCGGTGCTGACCCTGACGTTCGACTCCGCCCGCAACGCCGCGCTGCCACGCCTCGTCGAGCCCGCGCACCTGGTGCGCGCCAACAGCGTGGTGGCGCTCAACATCAGCGTCGGACGTCTCGTCGGAGGTTCGCTGGGTGGGTTCGCCATCACGCGCGACGGCACCCGCTACCTGGCCGTCGGCGCAGCCGTGGCCTTCGTGATCACGGCAGCACTGATCGCCGCCGCCCGCCGGGCCGCCCACCACACCACCGCGGATCCGGCGACCCCGGACCGCACGTCATCGTTCCTCACCGCGTGGCGACACGGCCTCACGGCGATGCTGCGCAACCGCGCCGTGCGGGTGACGATCGTGAGTGTGGCGTTGGGCGGCATCGCGCAGGGCCTGTTCGTGGTGCTCTTCGTGGTCTTCGTCAGCCGCGCCCTGCACGCCGACGGCACCCTGACCGGTGTGCTGCGCGGCGTCCAGGCGATCGGTGGGGTCGCGGGTGGGCTCATCGTCGGCATGCTTGGCGCCCGGCTCAGCCCCCGTCTGCTGATGAGCCTCGGGGCGACCACCTTCGCACTGATCAGCCTCGTCATCTGGAACGGGCCGGCGGTCACCCGTCAACCGGAGTGGTACATCGGGTTGTTCATCCTGGTCGGCGCGCCGGGCATCGCGTACGCCAGCGGGGCTTTCGCGCAGATCCAACAGAGCGTGCCCGACACCGAGTTGGGTCGAGCCTTCGGCGTCTACTACGCGATCTACAACGCGTCGCAGGGGCTGGGCATGGCCGCCGCCGGCCTGCTTGGCGACGTGCTCAGCGTCGTACTCGTGCTCAACGTGCAGGCTCTGCTGTACCTGGCCTCCGGTGCGGTCGCCTACGTGGGCCTACGGTCCGTACGGCAGCAACGGGCGGCCGTACGACGGCGCGCGACAGTGGACGTTGGTTAGCTGCCTGTCGCCGGCTTCGATGACACGGCAGACAGTTCGGTTTCACCCACGAACGTGGGGCTCGGGTCGACCCGAGTCCCACGGTTCGCGCGAACGGCAGCCGCGCCTATGCGCCGGCGATGGCCTTGAGTGCGGTGTCGAGTGCCTGGTCCGCCGGGACGGGAACGTCGGGGATCACTCCGACGCCCTCCCAGTTGGTGCCGGTGACGCTGTTGATGGTGCGGGCGGTCGGCACGGTCACGAGGATGTGTTCGGTGACCGGGTGGCGGGCGGTGGGATGCGCGCCGCCGCGTGTCGTCTCACCGACGACGACGCCCCGGCCGTGCGCCTGAAGGGTGTACGCCACGTCCTCGCCCCCGGAGAACGTCGTCGCGCTGGTCAGCACGTACACCGGGCGGTCGGCGTAGCGCGGCGCGGGAAGGTGCGCGGTCGTCCAGAACTGGCGGGTGGCGCCGGTGGACCGCTCGTAGAAGTCGTTGAGGTGCACCTGGTCGTCGCGGAAGAAGTAGCTGCACCACATCGCGGCTCCCTCCGGTGTTCCGCCGGAGCAGGCGCGCAGGTCCAGGATGAGCGCGGAGCTGAGGGCGACCAGTTGCATGGCCGCGCCGATCGCGGCAGCGCCCTCGTCGGCGTACGCGATGCGCCGCACGTCGATGAACCCGACGTTGCCGTCCAGGTGCTCGACCCTGCGGATGCCCTGGTTCTCCGCCCTGAGCAGCGCGAGGAACGCCGCCCGCCCGCCGTCCTCGTCCGCTGGATCAAGCGACTGCGGCTGGTCCGACCACAACAGCCGCAGATGCTTGTCCGGGCACACCTGCTGAAGATGAGCGGTGACCGTCTCGCAGAGCGCCGGCCCGTCCAGGCCGTCGTACTCGCCCGCCGCGAGACGATGTCGGATCGCGGCGTCGATATCAGCGACCTTCTCGGGAAAGACGTAGCCCGCCCTGATCCGATCCAGGGCCTGTCCGACTACCTCTTCGTGTGAGAGCACGGCTGGGAACGCTAGACCGCGAACAGCGTCAAGACCAGCGAATTCCGCGCAGCGACTCAGGAGCGCGGCAGCATGCCCACGAGCGACGTGATGATGGCGACCCGCAGGGCTGTCCGTAGGTCGACGTGGTGGACCGCGAGCGCCGGCTCGGACTCGTAGACGGCGAGCAGGCTCGGCGGCGGCGAGGTGTAGGCGGACAGCGCGCCGGCCATGATCAAAGCGTTCAGGCAGAACAGCTCGGCGTTGTCGCCGGCTTCGGGCAGGTGCCGCCGGACGAGGCCGGCCATCACCGCCAGCTTGCCCAGTGCGGCCCGCTTGTGCCGGCGGGCCACCTCGACCGAGACGTTGTGTTCGAGCACCCCGCCCTGCGCGCCGAACAGATCGCAGAGCACCGTCTGGGCGGCGAGCGAACGGCTGAGCACGTCGGCCGTCTGCTCCACCCGTTCCATCGCCGGCCGGCTCACGTCGACACCGTCGGCCAGCTCCTGCTCCAGCTCGGCCAGCCAGGTCGCCGTCCGGTCGTCCAGCAGGTCGAGCAGGATCGCCTCGCGGGACTCGAAATAGCGCAGCACCGCCGTCTTGGCCAGGCCGACCCGCCGGCTCAGCTCGTTCAGGGTCACCTCGGCCACCGGCATCTCGTCGAGCATCGCCGAGGTCGTCTCCAGGATGGCCCGGCGCCGGACCTCACGCTGCTCCTCGCTGCGCGCCCGCTGGAACGTCATGACACCAACCCTATCTTAGGTACCGGCGGTCCCTTGACAGCGTACCGGCGGTACATTACCGTTCAGGCATAAGTTACCGGCGGTACCTAAGGAGCCTGAAATGAAGTGGACCGAGCAGCAGATTCCGCGCCAGGACGGCCGGGTGGCCGTGGTCACCGGCGCCAACACCGGGCTGGGCTTCGAGACCGCCCGGCGGCTCGCCGAGCGCGGGGCGTCGGTCGTGCTGGCCGTACGCGACACGGAGAAGGGCAAGGCGGCCGCCGCCCGCATCAACGGCGATGTCTCCGTACGGGAACTGGACCTGACCTCGCTGGAGTCGGTGCGCGGTGCCGCGGCGGGCCTGCGCGCCACCCACCCGCGGATCGACCTGCTGATCAACAACGCCGGCGTGATGTACACCCCGAAGCAGAGCACCCGCGACGGCTTCGAGATGCAGTTCGGCACCAACCACCTGGGCCACTTCGCGTTCACCGGCCTGGTGCTCGACCTGCTGCTGCCCGTGCCCGGCTCGCGAGTGGTCACGGTCAGCAGCGTCGGCCACCGCATCCGCGCCGCCATCCACTTCGACGACCTTCAGTTCGAGCGTTCCTACAGCCGGGTCGTCGCCTACGGCCAGTCGAAGCTCGCCAACCTGATGTTCACCTACGAGTTGCAGCGCCGGCTCACCGCGCACGGCACCACCGTCGCGGTGGCCGCACACCCCGGCGTCTCCAACACCGAGCTGATGCGCAACTCCCCGGCGCTCGTCCGCGGACCGATCACCTGGCTCGCTCCGGCGATCACCCAGTCCCCGTCGGCCGGCGCGCTGCCCATCCTGCGGGCCGCCACCGACCCGTCCGTCCTCGGCGGGCAGTACTACGGCCCCGACGGCCTCGGTGAGACGCGCGGCTACCCGAGGCTTGTCACTTCCAGCCCCGACTCCTACGACGTGAGCGTGCAGCAACGCCTCTGGGCTGTTTCGGAAGACCTCACCGGCGTACGGTTCCCGCTGGGCCGGGCAGCCGTCGCGGCGTGACCGCGCCAAAGGGTGGGCGCGTGGCCCGGGCGACTGCCCGCGCTTAGTTCGGGTCCTGTTAGTCGCGGCCGACCCAGGTGGCGACGCAGGCCTCGTTGCCCTCGGCGTCGGCCAGGACCCACCACATGGGCGCGTGCGCGTCGGACACCAGGCGGCCGCCGGCGGCCAGGGCAGCGGCGATGCGAGCCTCCGCCTGATCGTGCGGGACAGCTATGTCGAGGTGCATGCGGTTGCGGTGTGGGCGCGCCTCGGCCATGTGCTGCAACCCGAAGCCCGGGCCGCGCCGTAACGGATCGAACAGGTGGTCCTCGCCGATCTGGCGGTAGCCGAGCAGCGCCCGCCAGAACGGCAGAACGTCCGCGCTGGCGAGTGCGTCGAGGGTGATGTTGACGAGTTGGACGGCGGTCGGATCGGCGCGGATGTCCAGCTCCTTGGCGGCGGCCGAGACCCGCCGCGCCAACGCGATGTCGCGCCGAGCCAGGCTCACTGACACGCCGGTGGCGCGCAGGTCGACGCTGAGGTACTGCTGCTGGGTCTCGTCGGTGAGCCGGCCGATCTCGTCGACGAGCGCGATGCCCTCGGCCAGTGAGCCGGTCGGGAAGTGGGCCGAGACCAGGTGGTAGAGGGAGCGCCAGTCCTCGACCCCGTCGGCCGCGTGGAAATGCGCGGCAGTGATCTGCGCAGTCATGTCGGCGAACCTAACATCGGCGGTGTTGCCTCCTGGCGTTCACAGCTGGGCGACGACCACCCGGGTGGCCTGGGCGATGAGCGCGTCGTCGGGGGTGGCGTCCTTCGTGTCGCGACTGGACAGCACCGCCAGCACGATCGGGGTCCGGTCGGGCGGCCAGATCACCGCTATGTCGTTGCGGGTGCCGTACCCGCCGGTCCCGGTCTTGTCCCCGACCACCCAGCCGGCCGGCACCCCGGCGCGGACCAGCGCCGTGCCGGTGGTGTTGCCCCGCAGCCAGCCGCGCAGCACGTCGCGGTCCGCCGGTTCCAAAGCAACCCCCACTGTGTACGCCCGCAGGTCGCCGGCCAGGGCCCGCGCGGTGCTGGTGTCCCGCTTGTCGCCCGGTGTTCCCTCGTTCAGCGCGGTCTCGTAGCGGGCCGCCTCGGTGACCGTGTCGCCGAGCGCGCGCAGCTTCGACTCGAACCCCGCCGGCCCGCCGAGGTGGCGCAGCAGCAGGTTGCCGGCCGTGTTGTCGCTGTAGCGCACGGCGGCGTCGGCGAGGGCGCGCAGGCTCATGCCCTCGCCGACGTGCTTCTCGGTGACAGGGGAGTGCGCCACCAGGTCCCGAGCCGGGTACCGCACCACCCGGTCCAACTGGGCGTCGGTGGTGCCGTCGAGCACCTGGGCGGCAGCGAGGGCCTTCCACGTCGAGGCGTACGCGAACCGCTCGTCGGCGCGGTACTCCACGGTGCGACCGGTGCCCGTGTCGACGGCGTAGATCCCCAGCCGCGCCCCGAACTGCTCCTCCAGCCGAGGGAACTCCTGATCGGCGGCCGGCGACGGTGCGAGGGTCACCTCCGGGCTCGGCGTCGTCCGCGCCTCGGTGGAGTCGCGGTTGCCGCCGCCGCACCCCGCCAGCGACACCACTGTCACCGCCGTGGCCACCACTGTCGCCAGACGCCGGACCGGGAACGCCATGTCACTCCTCCTGCGGGTGCCGTCGGTCAGGGCAGGATCTCGACGTACCCGTCACTGCCGTGCACGCGGATCCGCTGCCCATCGCGAATCAGCCGGGTGGCGTCGAGCACGCTGACGACAGCCGGCAGGCCATACTCCCTCGCGATCACCGCGCCGTGCGTCATCAACCCGCCCACCTCCGTGACCAGGCCGGCGATGCCGACGAACAGCGGCGTCCAGCTCGGGTCCGTGTGGGCCGTGACGAGGATGTCACCCGCTTCGAGGTCGGCCTGCGCCATGTCCAGGATGACGCGGGCACGTCCCTCGACAGTCCCGGCGGACACCGGCACACCGGCCAGGGCACCGGCCGGCAGGTCGTCGCGTCGGTACGCGCCGGTGATGACCTCGCCGTCGGAGGTCAGCACCCGGGGCGGGGTGAGCGCCTGCTGCGCCCGGAACTCGTCGCGACGCTGCCGGATCAGCGCGGCGTCCACCCGGTGTGTGCGGACCACCTCGTGGAACTCCTGGAACGTGAGGTAGAAGACGTCCTCCGGCTCGGCGAGCACCCCGGCGTGCACCAGCCGCTCGGCCTCCGCCAGCAGTGCCTGCTTGTACAGGAAGTAGCGGCTGACGATGTCGTACTTCGGGTACTCCCGATAGCCGATGAAGGCCCGCACCCGGTCGATCATCCGCGCGGTCTCGTCGGCCTTCTGCTGCCCGTCCGGCAGCGCCCGCAGGCGCGTCAACACCTCGTGCGCCTGCTGCCGCGCCCGCTGTTGGCCCTGCTCGAAGCGCCGCCGGGCCGCGCCCGGCTCGAAGAGCTTGACGTTGTCGAGGAGTACGGGCACGAGCGTGGCGGGGCGTTCGCTCCACCGTGGCCTGGTGATGTCGATCTCGCCGACGCAGCGCATTCCGTACCGATCGAGGTACGCCTCGATGGCGGCGCGCGCCTCGGCCCCGCCCGCGACCTTCGGCAGCTCGTCGAGGAAGTCGTCGTGCGCGACGTCCTGAAGGAACGCCACCACCTCCGGATACGGGCGGATCACGTCGGCGACGTCGAGCAGCGCCAGCCCCATCTCCGACGTGACGTTGCCGGGGGCGGAGAGGGTGAGGGTGTCCGCGGCGTTCTTCTCGCCCAGCCACTCGTGCAGCCGGTCGTTGAGCCACCAGGTGGCCTCCATGCCCGCCATGATCGCCCGCATGTTCAACGGATCACTGAGGACCCGCTTGTGCTCCTGGAACGCCTCATGCAGGAAGTCGAACAGCGCCGTACCGGTCACCGTCGCGATGTCGCGTCGCAGGGCGGCGATGGACGCCTCGCTGCGCTCGATCAGCTCGGTCACGATCGTCGGGTCGGCCTCGCCCGAGGTGGACGGGCCACCGGTCGTCGGCCCACCCGGGCCGGCCTGGTCCGGCAGAGTCGCAACGAAGTCCCGGCGGTCGAGCAGGGTCTCCAACGCGTCGCGCATCAGCGGATCGTCGCGCCCCGCCATCTTGAGGAAGCCGGCGCGGCTGGTGGGGGAGGCCAACAGCCGGGTGGCGTCGACGAACAACCTCCCGCCGGCCGCCACCATCCGGGCCATGGCGGTCAGCTGCCACATGGAGAGCCCCAACGGCCGCATGGCGTCGGTCATCATCTGCTGGTGACCGACCGAGAGGTAGACGTGGTTCTCCTGGTCGTCGGCCGCCGGGACGGGGAACAGCGTCGTGATCGGCCGGCTCTGCACGATCTGGAAGTCGTCGTCGACCAGGCACCATTCGATGTCCTGCGGGCGGCCGAAGTGCGCCTCGATCCGTCGCCCGAGCCGCACCAGGCGCAGCGCCTGAGCCTGCGTCAGCGCCGGCTGCTCCTGCCGTTGGGGGTCGATCTCCAATTCCCGCGTTCCGCCGCCGGGCAGCGCGGTGACGGCACGCTCCTTCGCGGCGACCGTGCTGGCGACCACCTCGCCGTCGCGCACCGTGAAGACGTCCGGGTTCACCAGACCGGACACCAGGGCCTCGCCGAGGCCGAAGCTGGCGTCGACTGTCGCGACCTTCCGGTTGCCCGTCACCGGGTCCGCCGTGAACAGGATGCCGGAGGCATCCGGAAGAACCATCCGCTGTACGACGACAGCCATCTGAACGGTGCGGTGGTCGATGCCGTTGCGCAGGCGGTAGATGACGGCCCGCTCGGTGAACAGTGACGCCCAGCACCGGCTGACGTGCCGCAGGACCGCCTCCGGCCCCACCACGTTCAGGTAGGTGTCCTGCTGGCCGGCGAAGGACGCGGTGGGCGTGTCCTCCGCCGTCGCGCTGGACCGTACGGCGTAGGCGGCCTGCTCGCCGAACCGGGCGAGCGCGCCGGTGATCGCGGCGGCCAGGTCGCCCGGAACCGGTGTCTCCTCGACGCTGCGGCGGATCTCCGCGCTGAGCGTGCTGATCGCCTCCCGGTCGTCCGGGCTCAACCGCGACAGCTGATCGAGCCGATCGTCGATCGACGGCGTCTGCGCCATGACCTTCCGGAAGGCCGCCGTCGTCACGCAGAACCCCGCCGGCACCCGGATGCCGTCGATCCGGGACAGCGCGCCCAGGTGCGCGGCCTTGCCGCCAACCACCGACACCTGCGTCTCGTCGACCTCTCGAAGATCCAACAGTGGTGCCCGGTCGCTGCGGTCCCCGTCCATCGACAACACACCCACGTCGCGCCCCCGTTACCTCGTTTGTGCTGGTCCGGCCGCCGATTCTGCGCCACGACCGGGGTCTTGCCGCAAGCCCCCAGGTGCGGTATACGTTAGAAGTGGCAGGGAGAGTGGTCTCCTTGCCGTTTGTTTTTGGCGGCGACCGACCGGGCTCCCTCCCAGTCGTAGGATCGGACCCCCGCTCAGTCGTAGGAAAGTCGGCGCTGCTCGATTTTCAGCCCTCGGTCGAGCTGCCAGGAGGCGGTGGGCCAGGCCGCTATGAAGCCAGCTATCAGCCCGAGCTGACCGGCGAACCAGAACGTGGCGCTGTCGGGTCGCAGGGGTGGCTCCGGCAGGACCACCCGATGGGCGAGCGTCAGCCACGCGAACAGCGCCACCTCGAACGCGGTGATGGTCAGCAGCTCGATCCTGCCGACGTTCGACAGCGCGTGCCAGACCTTTCCGAGGCTGCGACCCGGCCCGGCGAAGTACCGGAAGAGCACGGCGATCGTCACCGCCATCAGGTAGTCGCTGGCGTAGTCGACCCACAGCGGGTCCTCGGCCGGGTCGGATCTCACGGCGTACAGGGCGACCTCGGCGACGATGAACCCGAGAGCGCAGTGCGCGCCACAGCGGGACACGTGGGTCACGACGATGCCCCGACGGGGCCGTTGCGGTTGCCCCTCCTGCCGCCGTCGAGAGAACGCCTCGGGCCGGCCCCAGTTCCAGTAGAGGCGGACGGCGGCCGGGCCGATGTAGAGGACGGTCACCAACCAGACGATCTCCATGACCCGGACCGGCTGACGGTGCCCGCGCAGATAGGTGTCGGCCAGCACTACCGTGAAGCTGACGACGCCGACCGCGAGCGAAGCCCAGGAGAGCGCCACGAGCCAGGTTGGTTGCACCCCCGCCCCTTCCGCCAGCCGGGCGAGTCTTTCATGTCGTACTCGTCGGGATTGGCGGTTCGGGCGTTCCCGGCCCTCGTGCCGGAGCGGTGCTGGCCCCGCCTGCTGTGGTCAGTCGCGCTCCAGGCCGGCGAAGACGACCGTGAGTGTTCGGGCTTGCAACTGCTGGTCCCACCCACCGTGCAGAGCGCCCTGGCACAGGCTGGTAAGGAGCGCCATCGTCTCGGGTAGCCGTACCGAGTCGGCGACGGCTCCGGCGGCTCGCGCCCGCTCCAGCAGCCTGCCCACCGCCTCCTCCAGGTGACTCACCGCGTCGGGAAGCCGGATGTCCACCCCGGACCCGGCGAGCAGGTCGACGACGGTCTTCTTCGCGGCGGCCTGCGCCACCAGGTGGGTGAAGAACGTGAAGAGGTCATGTTTTGCGGCCTCCTCGACGAGTTGCGCGAGCAGTCGCTTCATGATCGCGGCGAGCAGGTCGTCCTTGGTGGGGAAGTGCCGAAAGACCGTACCGATGGCAACGCCGGCCCTGCGGGCCACCTCCTCGGTGGACGCACGGGTACCGAACTCGGCGAAGATCGCCTCGGCGGCGTCGAGGATGCGCGCCCGGTTGCGCTGCGCGTCGGCACGAAGCGGCGAACCCTCTATCAAAGTGAGTCTCCACTCATTATTCTCGTACGGATAAGTCGAGTCATGACTCATTATCCAGGAGGACGACGTGACACCAAGCGAGATCTTCGACAGCATGCGCGCCCGGTGGCTCGCGAACCTGCCCACCTACGAGGCCGACTCGCTCGCCGACGACGTGGTGCTCGAGACGCCGTTTGCCGCACCCGGCCGCCCTACCCGTATCGAAGGGAAGCAGCAGGTCCTTGAACACACGCAGGCCGGCAGGGCGATGTTCCCGGTCCGGTTCGACGACTGTCGCAACGTGGTCCTGCACGAGACCGCTGATCCCGAGGTGATCGTGGTCGAATACGAACTGGTTGGCACCCACACGGCGACCGGGCTGACCGCCTCGGCGCCGTTCATCGGGGTGCTGCGGACCCGGGGCGGCAAACTGGCCCACTGGCGCGAGTACCAGCACACCCTCGCCATCGCTCAGGCCGTCGGTCAGGGATAGAAGAGGCATCTCCGCGCTGGCACACTCTCGGTCATGGTCGACTGGTACACGCGGGTCGAGGTGGACGGCGACGTCGTCCGGGTCTCGGAACCGCACGTCAACGAACTGCTGTCGGCCACACGCCCGGGAGCATCGCCCTGCTGGAGGAACACACCTTCGCCAGTTGGCCGAGACCTACCTGCGCAGAACGGCGTACGGCGTGACCTGCCGATCTTGACGGCGGGTCACGCGGGTTAAGGTGCTCGCCATGATCGAGGACGTCGTATGCCGTTGACGAATCCCTGGCTGTCGGAGCCCACACCAGCCAAGCGGCTCGATCGTGAACGGCTTGAGGAGCGCCTGCTCAACCTGTTGTCGTCGCAGAACATGTGCGTGCTCGCGACCACAGGGCCGGACGGGCCGTTGGCCACCCCGGTGCGGTACTACCCGCTCGGCTTCGCGGTGCTCTTCACCGCCGCGCCACGGTCTCCGAAGATCCGCAACATCGCCGCCGACCCGCGCGTGTCCATCGGCATCTTCGCGCCGCTGGTCGGGTTGGCCAGCAGTCGCGGCGCCCAACTGTTCGGGACGGCCAGAGTGCTTGCGCCGCAGCATCCGGACCGCGCGCACTACTGGGAAGCGGTTCGGTGGGAGAACGAGCACGCCGAGCAGGGGCGGGCGCTGTCCGAGCCACCCGAGGACACACTCGTGGTCGTCGAGGCGGAGCGGATCGTCTACACCGAGCACTGGCTGCGACGTGAAGGTTTTGCGCCACGCCAGTTCTGGCGTCGCTCCGTCAATGACGGAAGCTGATTTATTGCATAATTCGCTACGTGCCTCCCAAAAGGGAAACTTTACGGCTCACCCGTAGTCCGGGCCGGTTGCTGGCCTTCAGCGACGGTGTCTTCGCGATCGCCGTGACGCTCCTCGTGCTGGAGATCCAACCGCCCGACGACTTCGAGCGCCTCGTTCAGGGGCTCGGTGCGCTGTGGCCGTCGTACCTGGCCTACGCGTTGAGCTTCCTGCTCATCGGGCAGGTGTGGGTGAATCACCACGTCATGTTCGACCGCGTCCGGCACGTCGACCGAGGGGTCCTGTTCCTCAACACGTTGCTCCTGATGGTCATCGCGTTCCTGCCGTTCTCCACGTCGCTGCTCGCCGACGCGTTGCGCGCGGAGCAGGGGCTGCGCGCGTCGGTCGTCGTCTACGGCGGCACACTGTGGACGGCGGCGGCTCTCTTCAACATCGTGTGGGCGCACCTTCGGCGGGCCAGACTGCTGGACCCCGGCCTCGGTCCCATCGGTGCGCGGGCCATCGGTCGCCGGTTCGCGCTCGCGCTGGTCTGGATCGGCTCCGGCATCCTCGTCGGCGCGTTCGTGCCGATCGCCGGCGTCGCCATCATCGCCGGGTTCCTGCCCGCCTACTACCTGCCCATCCGCGGCGAGTACGGCGAGGACGACACCGCCGGGCAACCGGCCGACTAACTAGAGTCGGTGCCATGCGGATCCGGATCGACGGCAGCGATCTCCCAGGTCAGCGTCCCGGTGCGGAGGCCGACGCGCTGCGGCGGGGCAACGTACACGTCGGGGTTCAGCGCAAGGCCGAGGTGGTCGATCAGGTCCCGGCCGACGCGGCCAGCGCCACCTGGTCCTTCGAGGTGTCCAGCCGTGAGGTCGACGGTGCGCTCGACGTCGGTGGCCCCTGGGTGCACGGCCGCCCCGGGGCGCGGTTTCTCTATCTGAGCTGGGGCGCGGTGACCCCTGACGGCTTCGCCATGTTCCGACGAGCGAAGTTGATGTTCACCGACGTGCCGACCGAGCTGCTGCGCGCTGCCCACGAGGGCAACGGGACGCTGGTCGGCCGGGTCGGGTTGACCGACGCCGCCGGTGAGCCCGTCTGCGCTCGGGTGCACTCGCCCGCCATCGCGTGGACGGTGGAGCGAGTAGCCGACTAGCTGCCGAAGTCGACGCCGCTGAGGGAGACGGAGCGGTACGCGGCGAGGCGTTCGGCCTGCGCGGTGATGGCCCTGCGCGTGGCGTCCGACAGTCGCTGCCACGGCTGGACGGCGACGGTGAACGTCCTGCCGGACTTGCGGGGCCGCCAGGTGCCCACCAGCTCGCCGTCGACCAGGACGGCGCCGGGGCGACCCAACACCGGCCACAGCTCCTTGGCGTGGGTGGCGTCCGGCACCAGCGTCGCCCGGTCCTTGGCCTGGAGGAACAGATCGAACGGGCCGAGCAGCCGGGTGACAGTGCCGTCGGCGGACTCCAGCGCCTCCTCGTCGGCGGCCAGTAGTGAGCGCACCTCACGGTCGACCGTCACCTCGATCACGTCGTCGGGCCAGTGCGCCTTCACGTCCTTCACGGGGGAGTCGAGGTAGTCGGCGACCTGTTTCGGGGTGGCCGGACCGAGCAGGCGAAGATAGGCGCGGATGAGGTCGAAGCGGTCACCCGCCGTGGCTGCCTTCCTGAACCCGGTGATGCGCCGCAGGACCGGGGGTGAGGTGTCGAGCTGCAGCTCCACTCCGGCCCGTACGGCGGCGAGCCGGAACGGCATCTCGTAGAGGTGCGTGGCGTCGCAGGGCCGGCAGAACCGCAGATAGGGCTCGGGCAGCATGGTGGCCAGGCGGCCGGAGACGTCCCCCTTGACCGTGGGCGTGCTGACGATGGCACGCATCCGGTCGGCGATCTCGTCCAGGGCCGCGAGGGTGTCGATGCCGGCGGCCCTCAACGGTTTCGCGGCGTCGTAGATGCGCTTGCCCGCGTCGGCCGAGGAGTTGGGTTCGACCGCCGCCGCCACCTTCGCAACGTCGGCCCGGCGGTAGAGGTGGGGAGCGCCCCGCACCGTCCACAGCAGGACCAGATCGGTGTCGGACAACGCGGTCACGTCGACCCCGCGTACCGCCAGCGCCCACCGCGCGCCGTCCGGACCGGTGTTCTGCACCCCGAGGTCCAGGACGGCGGTGTCGGCGATTGTGCCCTCGTCGCGGTCGAGCTGCTGGGCCCGGACCCGGAAGTTCATCACCTGGTGCCGATCGACCATGTCAGCACCCTAGTTGGGGCGGCGCGCCCGGTGGGTCCAGGCGCGCAGCGCCCATTCGACGGGGCCGTACCGGAACCGCCGTAGCCACCACGCGCTGACCACCAGCTGCCCCGCGAAGATCACCAGTGCGATCAGCAGTGTCTGTGCCGGCGAGGTGCGGCCGACCAGGCCCCACCCGAGGCCGGTGAAGACGAGCACGCAGACCAGCGACTGGGCCAGGTAGTTGGTCAGGGCCATCCGCCCGGCGGGCGCGAACGCGTCCGCGAGGCGCGGCCGCCGCGTGAACAGGCGCAGCAGGGTCGCGGCGTAGGCGGCGGCCAGGAACGGCGCGGTGACGATGCTGACCATCAGTCCGGTCAGGTTCGCGGTGGAACCACCGACCGCGAACACGACCGCGCCGGCCAGACCGATCGGGTACCCCACCTTCTCGCACCGGCGCAGCAGGTCGTGATGGGCGGGCAGGGTGGCGAGGAGCCGCTGCTTGCCGGCGGCGAGGCCGACGAGGAACGCCGCGAACGCCAGCGGCCCCTGCACGGCGAGGCCACCGATCATCGCCGGCATCGACCGAAGATGCTCCAGGACGACATCGTCGAAGCCGCCGCCCAGAGCCAGCGTGGAACGCGCACCGGCGCCGAGCGCGGCGGCCTCGTCCGGAACCAGTGTGGCGCCGAGGACCGCGGCGACCCCGACCACCACGGCGATGCCGCCGATGATGGTTGCCGACGCGATCAGCGCGGTGCGGGGCTCGATCCGCCGGACCGCGAGGAGCACGAGACCGAGCAGCGCGTACGTGGTGAGGATGTCGCCGTGGAACAGCAACACCGCGTGCAGCACGCCGAGAACGAACAACCCGGAGAGCCGGCGCAGGAACGCCGGGCGGAACGCCGCTCCGCGTCGAGCCGCGGAGTCGAGTTGCAGGGTGAAGCTGTAACCGAACAGGAAGGCGAACAGCAGGTAGGCCTTCATCGCGAAGAACAGCTCCACCGCGCCGGCGATCAGCACGTCCGCCGCGCCGTGCGTCGGGTCGTCGACCAGGTGGAAGTCGTAGCCGGAGCTGAAGAACGCGATGTTCACCAGCAGGATGAACAGCAGCGCGCATCCGCGCAGTGCGTCCACGACGGTGATGCGGGCGAGGGTGTCCCCGGGCGAGGGCTGTGGGTGGCCGTCGCCCGGTGGGTCGAGCCGGGTCACATTCATGGTGTCCAGCCTCCGGAGCGCGGCCCGCTGCCGGGAAGTGCTTTCGTCACACGCACCGTCGTGACGAAAAGGCGCCATCCCTACGGCGGGGGAGACGAGTCCCTCCGCGCGGCGATCCGCTCGCCGCGCCGTTCGGCGACGGTGATCTCGGATGTGCCAACGCCCGCCGCTGATGGAGACGACGCCGTGACTCGAACACCGCACACGAACGCCATGCCCGCCCCACCGCCGCCGTCCTGGGCCCGCCGAGCCGGGCACGTGGCGTGGATGGCCCCCGTACTGGGCTTCATCCCACTGCACGTGCCATGGATCCTCGGCATCCCGCTGTTCGCCCATCCCGGTCCGTTCCGCGAGTGGTACCACGGTCGCGGGCCCGGGGTAGGGGACCACCCGGTCGACGGTTTCCTGGGCCTGCCGCCCGGCGCGTTCTACCTGGGCCTGCTGTGCGTCCTCGCCGGGCTCGGCGGCGTACTGGCGCTGGGGCTCATCAAGGACTGGGGCGTGGTCTTCCCCCAGTGGGTACCGTGGCTGCGCGGACGTCGGGTGCCACAGTGGTTGCCGCTGACGCCAACCGTGCTGGGATCCGCCCTGATGATCGGCTACTCGGCGACCCTGCCCTGGCAGTTCGCGGCGGACCTGAGGGAGCCCGGCGAGCAGGACATCTTCACCCCGACCGGCGTCCTGATCGGTCTCCCACTCCTGTTGGCCTGGACGATCGCGTTGCCACTGGCCGGATGGTCCTACTACCGCCGTACCCGTCGGCCGCGACGCGACCGGCGGCGCTGGTCGGCGGCAGTGGATGACCGACCAGCGTCGCCGTCCGCGTGGCCCAGGATCGGGTGACGGTTTCAGGCGACCAGGGAAACCCGCCCGTTGTCCAGGTCGTAGCGGGCACCCACCACCCGCAGCGCGCCCTCGTGCACCTTCTCGGCGATGATGGTGCTGCGTGCGCTGAGCGCCTCCACCTGGGCGGCGATGTTGGCGCGCACCCCGTTCTCCACGGGGTCGCCGGGCTGGTTCAGCACCGGCTCGACGATCGGGCGCAGGGCGTCCACGATGGTGCCGATGTGCCCGGGCGCCGTACCGCCGCTGTGGATGGCGTCGATGGTGGCGGTGATCGCGCCGCAGCGTTCGTGGCCGAGGACGACGATCAGCAGGCTGCCGAACTCCTCCACTGCGAACTCGACGCTGCCGAGCAGCAGGTCGTCGACGATGTTGCCGGCCACCCGGTTGTCGAACAGGTCACCCAGCCCCTGGTCGAAGAGCACCTCGGGGGCCACCCGGGAGTCCGCGCAGCCGACCGTGATGGCGAACGGGTGCTGGCCGGCGGCGAGCCGGTGCAGGTCGGACAGGCCCTGGTGCGGGTGCCGGCCGTGACCGGAGGTGAACCGCCGGTTGCCGGCCTGTAGCCGACGCAGCGCCTCCGTCGGCGTGTCGACCGGGCTTTCCGCTGGCGCGGCGGAGGCGGCGGACGGGCTGGCTGCGGCCGCGCCGAGCGCCACGGCGGCGGCGCCACCGGCGGTCAGCAGCGAACGACGGGACAGGTGGGAACGTGCCACGGTCATCTCCCTGAGGTGAGGCAACCGCCTCTTCCTACCAGCTTCCGTCCACATTGGTGGTTACCGGGTGGTGACCAGTGGGCGACGGTGACATCGCCGCCGACAGCACACGGAGTGGCGGACCGCCGAGCGAATTGATCATCGTTTGGACTTCGGCTATCGTCCGCGTCCGTGAAATCTTCCCGTCTTGCTTCCGCCATGTTGATCCTTGCCGTTTCGACGACCCTCGCCGCCTGTGGCGACGCCGACAAGGCGACGACCGCCGGATCCACCACGCCCGCTGCCACCTCCGCAGCCCCGTCCGCGGTGGCCACCTCCGCGGCCGCCACGGCGGCCCCGTCAGCCGCGGCGGGCGCCGCGAGCGACAAGGAACTCTGCGAGGCGGCGAAGAAGGTCAGCGACGAGATGAAGGCCGAGCTGGTGAAGGTCGCCACGACCGGCCAGGACTCCCCGGCGGACTACCAGAAGATCCTGAACGACCTGGACAAGAAGATCGCCGCGGTCGCCTCGACCGGCGACGGCAAGGTGGCCACGGCTCTGCGGGCGTTCGGCGCGGAGGCGGCCAAGGCCGCGGCTGCGGCGGACCCGGCGACCGCCGCTGACAACCCGGCCTTCGAGAAGGCCGGCAAGGACATCTCCGCCGCGTGCAAGGCGGCGGGATTCACGCTGGTCATCTGACCCTCGTGACCGGGTCGCACCGGGTGCGGTGACGGACGGCCCCCACGCCGCAGCGTGGGGGCCGTCGCAATGCGGGCGGTGGTCAGCCGCCGGCGAACGTCGTGTCGACCCCGCACTTGGCGTTCTGGTTGAGGCAGGACTTCACCAGGTCGCCGAGACGCTCCGGTTCCCAGGCGTTCATGAAGTCGCCGTGCATGGATGACGGCTTGCCGGAGGAGAGGCTGAGGCCGTCACCGCCCAGCGACTCGTAGTTGACCATGAAGGAGAGATCCGGAACGGCAACCGGGTACTTGCCGGTGCAGACGCCGTTCACCGGGTCGCCCATGTGCGACTTGTGATCGGGTGAGTCGATGTTCTTGCCGTCCCAGCAGTCCTTGAACACGAGCTGGAAGATCAGGTTGCCGCCGGGGGCGCACTTCGGCCAGTTGCCGTCGGCGCTGCGGCCGATCTCGGCGCTACCCGCGCACCAGAACTGGTTGCTACCGGCGTTCTTCGGGGTGTCCACCTGCCGCTTGGCGTCACCTTCGACCACCCTCAGTCCCGGCGGGAAGGGCTTGACGGTCGACGGGTCCTTGACCCGCGAGCCGTAGTAGATGCGCATGCTCTTGATCGGCACCGCCTTGCCGTCCTTGCGCAGCTCCGGGGTCCAGTAGGCGCTCTTGTCCCCGGGGGCGTTGCAGGTGTTCGCCGCGTCGAACAATTTGTCCGTCGTGGTGAAGGCGTCGATCTTCGGGCCGAAGAAGGTGTGCATGTGCGAGGCGCCAGCGAGACCAGGCAGGACGATCGGATCGTCCGAGGCCGAGTTCGCGACACCGCAGTCGGTGTGGAATTCCGGCACCCGGGTGGTGCCCGGCGGCACCGCCTTCGGCTCCATGGCGTTGAAGGCGGCCAGTTCCTTGCTCCACTGTGCCTGGTCGACGGGCACCCAGCCGCCGGCCGGCGGGCTCGGCGGGACGGACGTCGACGGGGACGCGGACGCTGACGCGGTGGAACTCGGCGTGGCCGAAGGGGCGGCCGATGTGCTCGGCGTGGCCGACGCGCTGGGCGACGTGCCCTTCGCGGGGCCGAACGTGAACCAGTTCAGGTTCACGAAGTCCGACTTCGAGGCGCTCTTCATGACCGCGAAGACGGTCTGCGCACCGGACGGCACAGCTGACGCCTTCGCGGTGACGGTCGTCCACTTCTGCCAACCGCCGGTCTGCGCGATCGGGAAGCCGGCCAGCAGTGGACCGTCCTGCGCGCCGAGGCGCAACTCGACGGTGCCGCCGGCGGCGTTGTGCGAGGCGACCCGGGCCGTCAGGTCGACGCCCGTCACCGACACGCCGTCGAAGCGCAGCCAGTCGCCGCTGGCCAGCCAGCCAACGTTACGGCCGCCGTCGGCGTCGCCGGTGCCCTCGGTCTGCGCCCCGGACTGCGCTGCGAAGGCCTCTGCCTGCACCCGGCCGGGCACGGCGACCTCTTCGGCCTGGGCGCCGGCGATGTAGATGCCGCTGCCGGCCAGCGCGGCGGCCACCGCGGAGGCGAGCGTGATGCGAGTGAGGCGACGACGCTTTCGTGCCCGATCCGGCGGTGCGACGTGCGCGGGGGGAGTCCGCATTACCAGTGGTTTCCTTCGAGTCGACGGTGAAGCTCTGTTGGAAGGAGTATGTGCACGTCAGGGGCCTGCATCAACTCGCGGGAAAAGAATTAAGGAGGCCGGTTGACAAGCGCCCTGGCAGCCGGCGCGACGGCTCCGGATGACAATTTTTCGCTCGTGCAGCCTTAATTTTCCTTTAAGTCCTGCCGCCGGGTTATGGTGCGATGATTACGAATTTTGAGTAACAAATTGTGGGCCAATTCTCGATCTCAGCCGCTGACCGGTTCGACGCGGATGGCCGGCGACAGCGCGCGCAGGAAGTCGGGCGCGTCGAACATCTCGCCGGCGGAGGCGACGCCGCTGGTCCTCGTCCGACCATCGAGGACGCGCCCGACCGCTTCCACGGCCAGAGGCGCGCTGACGGCGTAGATGTCCCGGCCACTGGCCACGACACGGCGGCGCTCGTCGCCGCGACGCACTATGACGTCGACAGTGAACGTCTGCGCGGACCGGCCCCGCCCGTCGACCGCGACCGGTGCCGCCGCGGCGGTCAGGTCGCTGGCGGCGTCGACGGTCATGTAGGTGCGGACCTCGGGGATGACCAGATGACGGGGGATGGTGACGACGTCGGCCATGCTGAACTCCCCGAGGACGCTGCGGCGACCCAGCGGCGCGGGGAAGTCCCAGTTCACCCTCGGCAGCTCCCCACCGGAGTGGTACTCCAACCGGCTGCCGGTGTAGCGGACCCGGCGGCCGGCGCGGCGCTCGCGGGAGACGACGCCCGCGGCGACCGTCCCGGCCGTCGGGTGCCAGCTACTCAGTCCGTACGCGACGTGCGCCTCGTCGGCCGACGTCCAGTCGCCCATCGCCGTCGTCGCGAGCAGGTCACCGAGCCCGCCGAAGAAGGCCATCGCCGGGACCACCGCGACACCGGCGGCCCGGGCGCGCTCAGTGAAGTGGGTGAACGTGTCGAGGTTGGCCTCGATCTCGGCCGCCACGTCCACGTACGGGATCCCGGCGCGCAGCGCGGCCTCGATCACACCGGCGGCGGTCGACGCGAACGGACCCGCGCAGTTGATGACCGCGTCCACACCGGCCAGCGCCGCGTCGAGCGAGGCCGGATCGTCGGCCGACGCCACCCGGTAGCCGGGCCCGAACGCCGCCAGCCGGCGCGGGTCACGGCCCACCGGCAGGGCCCCGAATCCGCGCTCACGCAGCTCCGCCATCACGAACCGTCCGGTGTGCCCGTACGCCCCGAACACCGCCACGTTGTAACCCATCGCTGCCCCCTCGGAAGATCGTCTGGGTCCAGCCTCGCGCAGCGGGCGGCGACCAGCCAGTGTCGGGAACGCCAACCCCCGTACAGTTTCGGACATGACCCTTGTCGCGATCGCCGCCACCGACGGGATGCTGCACTTCGAGCTGGCCCTTGCCTGCGAGGTCTTCGCCCACGACCCTTCCGGCCTGGCCGACCCCTGGTACGACGTGGCGATCTGCGGCCCCCGCCCGGTCCGGGTCGGCCGCTTCCTGCTGGAGCCCGACGACGGGCTGGACCGCCTCGCCCGCGCCGACACCGTGATCATCCCGTCGGTCGAGGACGTCGACGCGGACGTACCCCCCGACCTGCTCGACGCGGTCCGCGCGGCCCACTTGGCGGGCGCCCGGATGGTCTCGCTGTGCACCGGCGCGTTCATGCTGGCCGCCGCCGGGGTGCTCGACGGGCAGCGGGCCACCACCCACTGGGCCCACACCGAGGCGCTGGCCGCCCGCTATCCCCGGGTCCGCGTCGACCCGGACGTGCTCTACGTCGACAACGGCACCGTGCTCGCCTCCGCCGGCAAGGCCGCCGCGATCGACCTGTGCCTGCACCTGATCCGCCGCGACCACGGCTCGATCGTCGCCAACGCCGTGGCCCGCCGCCTGGTCGTGCCGCCGCACCGCGCCGGTGGTCAGGCCCAGTACGTCACCACCCCGGTGCCCGCCCGTGACGACCACCCGCTGGCCACCCTGTTGCCCTGGGCCCTGGCCCGCCTGGACCGGCCGCTGACCGTCGAGGACCTGGCCCGGCAGGCGAACATGAGCTCACGCAACCTGGCCCGCCACTTCCGGGCGGCCACCGGCACCACCCCACTGCTGTGGCTGTCGACGCAGCGGATCCGCCGTGCCCAGGAGCTGCTGGAGAACACCGACGACAGCATCGACGCCGTCGCCGAGGCAGCCGGCATGGGCACCGCCGCGACACTGCGTCGACACTTCCACCGCACCGTCGGCGTGCCCCCGGACGCGTACCGGCGCACCTTTCGGGCCGCCGGGCCGCCGACGGCTGAATCCTGAAGGGGGTGCGCGCGGACGCCGTCGCTCCTCGGCGTCGGGCAGAATGCCAAGCTCCGGCTCCGCCGACGGTCGGGGGTTCCGATGGGCTACAGCCGCGAGTACGTCAGCTGACCGTGCCGCTGCCGCTGCCGCTGCCGCTGCCGCTGCCGCTGCCGCTGCCGCTGTCCGGGCGTTGGCGGGCGAACGCGTCGCGCTCGCCCCAACGGCCGGGGATGTCCAGCAGCGCGATCCGCCCGAACGCGGACGGCAGCGCCGGGTCCACGGCCAGGTGGTCGTCGTGCGGGTTGATCCCGAGCATGGTGCGGAGCAGCAGCATGCAGGCCCCACTGGACCACGCCTGCGGGCTGCCCGCGGTCGGATACCGGATCGGGAACCGGGTGGTGTCCCGGTCGAACCCGCCGAACGCCTCGGGCAGACGACCCTCGAAGTAGGTGGCGGCGGAGAGGATGCCCTCGGCGATGCGGGCCGCCTCGTTGCCGAACCCGTAACGGCGCAGACCCCAGGCGATGAACGAGTTGTCGAACGGCCAGACCGTGCCGTTGTGGTAGCCGAGCGGGTTGTAGCGGCGTTGCCCCTCGGCGAACGTCCGCACACCCCAACCGGAGAAGAGCGCGGGACTCATCAGGTGCTCGACCACCCGGGCAGCCCGCTCCGGTGGCACGATGCCGCTCCACAACAGGTGCCCGATGTTGGACGACAGGCCGTCCACGGGGGTGCCGTCGTGGTCGAGCGCGAGGGCGTAGAAGCCGCGGTCCTCAAGCCAGAAGTCCCGGTTGAACCGGTCGTACAGGGCCGCCGCCTCGCTCTCCAGCCGCTCGGCGTAGGCAGTGTCGCCCCAGAAGGTGCGGGCCAGTCGTGCCCCCCGGATCTTCGCGTCGTAGGCGTACCCCTGGGTTTCGCAGGTGGCCCTCGGGAAGCCCGGCAGTCGACCGTCGGCATAGGAGATGCTGTCCCAGGAGTCCTTCCAGCACTGGTTGTCCAGGCCGGTGACGCGGTTGCGTCGCTGGTACCAGACGTAGCCGGTGGAGGTGAGGTCCGCGTACAAATCGATCCAGGCCAGGGCCGCGCGGGCTTCCTGCTCCAGCTCCATCACCAGCGCGGTGTCGCCGCTCCACCGCTCGTACTCGTCGAGCAGCACCACGAACAGCGGTGTGGCGTCCACCGTGCCGTAGTAGGGCGAGTGCGGCTGTTCCTCGAACGCGGCCGACTCCCCGTAGCGCAGCTCGTGCAGGATCCGGCCCGGGTCCTCCTCCAGGACATCGTCGGTCCGGACGCCCTGCAGCGACGCGAGGATGCGCAGCGTCGGTGGGGTCAGCGACGGGGTGACGGGCAGGGTCTGCAGGCAGGTCAACAGGCTGTCGCGGCCGAACAGGGTCATGAACCAGGGCAACCCGGCCGCGGGTACGCTCGCGCCGCCGAGCGAGAGCGGGGCGAAGCGCACCGCCGCCAGGTCCACCAGGCTGCGGTGGTAGACCTGCTGGAGGCCGACGCTTTCGGTGTCCAGGGTCGGGGCCGCCGCGACCCAGGCCCGCACGCTGGCAGGCAGGGTGGATTCGTCCGGCCGTTGGGCGCGCAGGGCGGCGCGCAGGTCGACGCCGTCCGGACGCAACGCCAGCATGACGGCCTGCAACCGGGTCGACCACTGCTGCTCGGGGCGCAGCCGGACCGTGAACCGGAGGCCGCCCGGATCGAACTCCGCGGGCTCACTCGCCGACACGACGACCTCACGGCGGTAGGTGCCGCGCCGGTAGCCCAGGCGCAACTCGTTCGGGCCGACGTGCGTGTAATACGCGCCGCTCTTGGCGCCGGAGTCGAACTTGATCTCGAAGATGTCGGCGAAGTCGGCGGCCACCTCCAGACGCACGTCGAGCGTCATGTCCCGCTCGCCGTAATTGAAGATCGTCAGCGACTCGGTGAGGTCCGGGCCGATGCGCCTGCGACGAATGGCCGACACGTCGGCCTCCACGTAGTCCACCGCCGCGCCCGGCACCGCGAAGAACGTGACCTCGAAGTACTGGCTGTCGTCCACCGACAGCGCTGTCAAGCACTCGCCGTTGACGGTGAGCCTCCAGCGGGACAGGAAGCGTGTGTCAGCGGCGAAGAGGCCGACCGGGGTGCTCGGGGACGACTGCACGTCGCCGCTGGCGTCGGACACCATGAAGGTGTTCCCGTCGATGCACGCCACGGTGCCCGCGATGTCCCTCATCGGTCACGTCCCACTGTCGGGATCCTCGCGCTGAAGCCGCCCGGGCTCTCGCGGAAACAGTCGCCCGAGGCGCAACGCCAGGGCGAGATCGCCGTCGACCATGATCTCGCCCCGGGTGATCGCCGCGAGCCCGTTCACCTCGCCCCGCGCCATCGCGTCCGCGAGCTGCGCGGACACCCGGATCACAGTGGTGGCGGGGGCACCGCTTCGGGTCACCCGCATCCGGCCATGATCGATGTCCAGCAGCCACTGCTCCAGGTTGCCGTCGTCGCCGATGTCGAATCGCACCCTGCCACAGACCTTGCTGAACCGCGGATCCTGGCCAGCGACCGTCAACCGCTCGAAGAAGGCGCTGGTCTCCGACATCCCACCTCCCCGGACGCTGGTCAGAGCGAATGCCGGCTACCCGCTGCCGCGCACTCCTAACGCCGGTGGTGCCCCTTGTTAGGGTGCGAGCGAGAAGCGGGTCCAGGTGGTCGCGTCGGTGGTGACGAGGACGTGGTCCGGCTCGCCCGTCGACCCGTCGTCACGCCCGAAGAGCCAGGCGTAGCCAGGCGCGACACTGACCGAACCGACGACCCGGCCGTACTCCCGGGAAACAGTGAAGTTTCGTCCATCGTCCCGGCTGACCAGCAGCTGCGCACGGCGGTTGGGTTCGACGCCTTCCCCGGGAATGATGGCCAGCAGGGAGCCGTCCGACCCCACAGTGAGGTCGTAGTGCAGCTGCGCCGGCAACTCGGCGCCGGTGTCCGTCCAGGTCTTCGCACCGTCGGTGGTACGCAGCAGCCGCACCCCGCCAGCCGTCGTCGTCGACTGAATCAGCGCGTACCCTTCCCGATCGTCGAGCCCGACCGCCGTGATGATCACCGCGTCGGCGCCCACCTTCCAGGTGGTCCAGGTCGCCCCTCGGTCGGCGCTACGGGCGACGGTCGCCCCCTGGGAGCCGCCTGTCTGGTACGTGGCCCAGATGCTGCCGTCCGCTGCCGGGTAGAGGCTGAACAGCGAAAGTACCGTGGGCGCCGGGGTGGTGAGGCGGTACACCGTTCCGCTCGACGGGTCCACCGCCAGCGGCTCCGACACCGCATCACAGCCGAATCCGCAGGAGACAGGTCGGGCCGTCGCCGGGAAGGTGGGCACGGCGACGATCGCGGAATCCGCGTCCCGCCAGGTGCGGCCGTAGTCGGTGGAGAGGTGGGCCAGGCCGTAGTCGGTGACCAGGTACGACCGCTCACCGAGCACGGAGAAGTCCATGCTGCTGCTCGGCGTCGCTGCGGCGGTGTCGGCCGCACACCGGGTGCCCTCGAAGCGCGCCGCGTCCCAGTCCGACCAACTGCGGCCGTCGTCGCCGGTGTACGAGAAGCGCACGACACAGCCGTCCTGCCGCACGTCGACCCCGGAGTCGGGCCCGGTCAGCGTGAATTCGCTGAACTGCGCACCTGACGGTGTCGGCGGGTCGGCCGGCGTGCCCCGGTCCGGCTCGACCACCAGCGGTACGACCGTCAGCCCGGCCAGGACGACCAGTGCGGTGGTCACCGTCGCGACCGACCGGCGCCGACGGGATCGGGCAGTGGTGCGCAGCTCGTCGAGGGGTGGCTGCGACACGGCCTCGGTGACGGTGTCGACGTCGAACCCGGAGAACTCACGACCGGACATCGATCCTCCCGGTTTCCGTGGCGTCAGTGTCGGCGAGCAACGCCGCCAGAGCGACCCGGCCCCGCGACAACCGGGACTTCACCGTCCCCGACGACACGCCCAGCGTCGCGGCGACCTCGTCCACCGGCAGGTCGACGAGGTAGTGCAGGGCCAGCGCATGTCGCTGCCCCTCGGGCAGCACTCGCAGCGCGGAGAGCAGGGCGAGGTGCTCCGGGGAGTGGTCGGCGACGGCCGGCGGTGGACCGATGCGGCGCAGCAGCCCGTCGAGCACCCGACGGCGGCGGTACCGGCTGCGGGCCCAGTTCACCGCGACGCGACGCAACCAGGCCTCCGGGTTCTCCAGCTCGGCGAACCGCCCTGGCGCCATCAGTGCTCGCGTGAACGCCTCCTGGACCGCCTCCTGCGCCTCGGTCAGGTCACCGGTCACCGCGTACAGCTGAACGACGAGGCGTCGGAAACAGCTGGCGTAGAGCTCGGAGATCGGATCGCCGTCGGACACCGTCACCCCCCTTCTCCACCACTCCCACCCACGGGCCCGGGAGAAGGTTCCGGCAGCCGGCCAGAATCCGGGTCAGTCGAGGTTGAAGTCCACCACGACCGGCGTCCGGCGGACCCGCACGGGGGTCGCGGCGTCGAAGCCGGCGGCGTCGCGGTGCCACACCGGCGGGGCGTACGCGCAGTCGCAGCGCAGCTTCACCCGCTGCCCGGGGAGCAGGCGCAGGGCGTAACCGCTGCCCGCGTCCGCCACGCCGGCCAGGTCCCCGGTCGCCGCGTCGAACGCGATCACCTGGGCGTAGGTGGCCAGCTCGTCGACCACTACCGCTCCGCCCAGCGCTATGCCGGCGGGCAGCGCCTGGTTCAGGTTCGCCGTCTGGTGCGCGCGGACCCGCACCGGCCGTGCCTGCTGCCGACCGCCCACCCCACCGGACCACACTGTCGCCAGCCCGGCGGCGGCGAACTGCACGGGCCAGTGGTACGGCCCGAGGCCGGTGATCGTGTAGCGGCCGTCCTCGTCGGTGGTCGGGCCGTGGTCGTCGTACTTGGGATGCGGCACGTATGGCACGACCATGACCAGTGCGCGGTTGACCGGTGCGCCGGTCGCCGCGTTGGTCACCACTCCGACGATGGTGCCCGGCGGGTCGAGCCGGATGGTCGGCGCGTCGGTCACCGCGCCGGCCCGGACCTGGACCACCTGTGCCCGCTCACGGTCGCCGGTGCCGCCGTGCCGGCCCACCCACTGCCAGCCGTGCATCGTCGTGTCGTAGGGGCGCACCAGCAGCCGGTACCTCCCCGGGGCGACGTCCCCGGTCACCAGCACACCCTGCTCGTCGGCGCACCCCCCGTACCGTCCGAGTTGGTCCTCGCCGAGGGTGACCGCCGCCAACGCCGCGGCGTCCACCGGGACCAGCGCGGCGCAGGCCCGGGGGACCGGCGCGCCGGTCGCCGCGTCGCGCACGACGGTGCGGACGGCGCCGGGCGCGGACGACCCGGGGGTACGCGCGGCGGCCGGCGCGGCGGCTTCGACGACGAGCAGGGCGACGGCGATGGTGGCGGTCAGGTGGCGCAGGAGTGTGCGGCTCACTGGCGTGGTCCCTCCGGTGTCGCGGCGACGGTGAGCAGACGGTAACGGTCAGTGTCTAATCCATTTCGGTCAATGTCGTGATGCTGACTGGGCGAGGCGCGCAACTCGCCCGTGCGCCGCGAATGCCGCGATATGCCCGAATGTGGCGCAGAGGTCACGGGTACCGCATAGCGTCACGGGGGCGGGACCCCCGCCGCTCCCGCCAGCGGACCGGCGGCGACGCCCACCGGAAGGAACCGGACATGAGTCGTGTCGACACTGTGCTCCTGCCGGAGCTGGACGGGCCGGTGCCGGCGACGCTGCCGAGCGCGCTCGGCCTGCTGAGCCTGGCCCTGGGGGTAGGCGCCCTCGTCGCCCCCGGACCCGTCGCGCGACTGACCGGGGTGGACGACTCCCCGGCCGCGCGGTCCGTGCTCCCGGCCATCGGTCTGCGGGAGTTGGGCAGCGCCGCCGGCCTGCTCAGCGGTCGCCGGCCGGCCGGCTGGGCCTGGAGCCGGGTGGCCGGCGATGCCATGGACCTCACCCTGCTCGGGCGGGCCCTCGCCGACCGTGGCGGTGAACGCCGCCGCCGGGTCGCGCTGACCACCCTCGCCATCGCCGGCATCACCACCGTCGATGCGCTCGCCGCCATCCGCATCGGCCAGGCGCGACGGGCCCGCGCGCGGGTGATCCGGATGGAGATCGCGGTGACGGTGAACCGGTCGCCCGCCGAGGCGTACCGGTTCTGGCGGGACATGGAGAACCTGCCCCGGTTCATGGCACACCTGGAGTCCGTCCGCGCCGACGATTTGCGCCGTTCGCACTGGATCGCCCGTGGTCCGGCCGGGCACCGCGTCGAGTGGGACGCCGAGATCATCGACGACCAGCCGAACAAGTCGATCACCTGGCGGTCGCTGCCAGGAACCCGGGTGCCCAACGCCGGCCGGGTCAGGTTCGTGCCCGCGCCCGGCGACCGGGGGACCGAGGTGCGGGTGGAGCTGCGCTACGCGCCACCGGCCGGCGCGCTCGGCCGAGCGGTGGCGAAGCTCTTCGGCGAGGAACCCGAGCAGCAGGTCCGCGACGACCTGCGCCGGTTCAAGCAGGTGCTGGAGACCGGCGAGGTCGTCCGCTCCGAGGGCAGCCCCAACGGCATCTCCGTACGCCAACAGGCCATGCAGCGACCCGCCCAGCCGCTGCCCGCGTCCCGCCGCTGACCGCCCGAGCTCTCCGAAAGGGACCGCTGATGAAGGCCACCGCCTGGATGGGCACCGACAGCGTCAAGGTCATCGACGTACCCGACCCGAAGATCATGAACGCCCGGGACGCGATCGTCCGGATCAGCACCACCGCGATCTGCGGCTCCGACCTGCACCTCTACCACGGCTACATCCCCGCGATGCGCAAGGGCGACATCCTCGGCCACGAGTTCATGGGCGAGGTGGTGGAGGTGGGCCCCCAGGTCCGCAACCTCGCCCCCGGCGACCGGGTGGTGGTGCCCTTCCCGATCGCCTGCGGGCACTGCTCGTCCTGCCAGCGCGGCCTCTACTCGGTCTGCGAGAACTCCAACCCGAACGCCGGCATCGCCGAGAAGATCATGGGGCACTCGCCGGCCGGCATCTTCGGCTACTCGCACCTGCTCGGCGGCTACGCCGGTGGCCAGGCCGAGTACGCCCGGGTGCCGTTCGCCGACGTCGGCCCGGTCAAGGTGCCCGACGAGATCAGCGACGACCAGGCGGTCATGCTGGCCGACGTGTTCCCGACCGGCTACATGGGCGCCGAGATGTGCGACATCAAACCCGGGCAGGTCATCGCCGTCTGGGGCGCCGGGCCGGTCGGGCTGCTCGCCGCGGCCAGCGCCCGACTGCTCGGCGCGGAGCGGGTGATCGTCATCGACCGGTTCCCGTACCGGCTGCGGCTGGCCGAGGAGCACATCGACGCGGAGACGATCAACTACGAGGAAGTCGACGTCCTGGACACCCTCAACGAGATGACCGCCGGCCGGGGCCCCGACGCGTGCATCGACGCGGTGGGCCTGGAGGGCCACCACGGCAACGCCGCCATGTACGCGTACGACCGGGCCAAACAGGCCGCGCGTGTCGAGACGGAACGACCGTTCGCGCTCCGGCAGGCGATCCTCGCCTGCCGCTCCGGCGGGGTGGTCTCGGTCGTCGGCGCGTACGGCGGTTTCGTCGACAAGTTCCCGATGGGCGCGTTCATGAACCGCTCGCTGATCATGCGGACCGGTCAGTGCCACGTCCAGCGCTACACCCGGCCGCTCCTGGAGCGCATCCAGCGCGGCGAGATCGACCCGAGCTTCATCGTCAGCCACCGGATGCCGCTGCGTGACGCACCGAAGGGCTACAAGATCTTCCAGAAGAAACAGGACGACTGCACGAAGGTGCTGCTCAAGGTCTGACCCGGCGGCCAGGTCCGCCGGGCGGGGGAGTTCCTCGCGCTGCCTTTGGAGCTGATGTCGTCAACGATTCAGCTCCAAAGGAGCCGACCATGGCCTCGGCTATCAACGCCGGTCGCTCTGCGCGGGCACGGCGCAGAACCCGCACTCGGCCCCGCGTGAGCTAGCGTGTCGCCATGGAAAGTGGCGATATGTCGATGTCTGTCTCGGCCGATCTCACTGTCCGGCTACGGCCGGTTGCCGAGCCCGACCTGGCGATCTTCCGCCGGCTCCGCACCGAGCCGGGCCTGATCGGTCTGGACTGGGCCGGCTTCAGCGACGCCGGGGCGCCGGCACGGCGGTTCGCCGTCGACGGCTACCTCGGCGAGGACGACGGACGGCTCGTCGTGGAGGTCGAGCAGGAGCAGGAGCAGGCTGCCGCCGGCATCGTCAGCTACACCGCCGGGCGTTACGCCGGACGGGCGTCGTACTGGGAGATCGGCATCGTCCTGCTGCCGCAGTGGCGGGGGAGAGGCATCGGCTGGCGCGCCCAGGCGTTGCTTTGCGACTACCTCTTCCACCACAGCCCGGCCCAGCGCATCCAGGCCGGTACGCACCCGGAGAACGTCGCCGAGCAACGAGCGTTGGAGAAGGCCGGCTTCCAGCTCGAGGGTGTCGTGCGGGCCAGCGAGTTTCGGGCCGGCCAGTGGCGCGACGGCTATCTGTACAGCCGGTTGCGCGACGACCCGTCCCCTTGGAACCAGACGCCGCAGGTCTGAGCCCTAGGCCTGGCGCGGACGGACCCCCGGCTCCACCGTCAGGGTCCCTGCCGCGGCGTCGATCGTGGCGCGCGAGCCCAGCGGAACGGTGAGCTGCCCGTTGCCGTGCCCCAGCCGTAGCCCGCCCAGGACCGGCACGCCGAGGTCGTACAGGCGGTCCTTGAGCACCGCTGCCGCATCCCACTCGCCCGGTTCGGCGACACTGTTGGTGATCTGGCCGATGACCACGCCGGCGACCCTGCGCAGCACGCCCACCCGGCGCAGCTCGGTCAGCATGCTGTCGATGCTGTACGGAGCCTCGTCCACGTCCTCGAAGAAGAGGATCGCGCCGTCGAATTTCGGAGAGTCCTCCGCGCCGAGCGAGGTGGAGATCAGCGTCAGGCAACCGCCGAGCAGCGGCCCCGATGCCCGCCCCGGCACCACGACGGAAGCGGCTGTCTCGGCCGGGTCCCGAGAGATGGTGACCGGTGCGGTGGTCATCACCGCCCTGCGGAGCGCCTCGGCCGACTCGGGGCCGGTGCGGGCGTCACTCCAGTTGACCATGGGGCCGTAGAAGGTGACCAGGCCCGTCTCGCGCCAGAGCTTGCCGTGGATGCTGGTGATGTCGCTGAAACCGACGACCACCCGAGGGTCGCGGCGCAGAACGGACACGTCGATCTGGTCGACGATCCGCTGCGTGCCGTAACCACCCCGCGCGGCGAACACGGCCCGGATGCCCGGGTCGGTGAGCGCGGCGTTCAGGTCGGCCAGCCGCTGCGCGTCGGTGCCGGCCAGATAGCCGTACTTGGTGAAGACGTGCTTGCCCAGCTCGACCTCAAGGCCCCAGCTCCGCAGGATCTCGATGCCGCGAGCCATGTTCGTGGGGTCGGGCGTGCTGCCGGGCGAGACCACCCGGACCCGGTCACCGGGTGCCAGCGCCGGTGCCCGCACGACGCGCTTCGGACCGACCGGCGCGGCCTGCGCGGACGCGGCCTGCGCCGAGCCGACGAGCACCGCGCCACCGGCCGCCGCCGCTCCCATCCGCAGCATGTTCCGACGGGACAGGGGCACTCGCGCGGGCCCCTCGATCGTGGCTGGGTCTGTTTCAGAAGTGGCCACCGGCGTCCCCTCATCGTGATCAGACGATGTGTGCGAGCTGCCACAGCCTACGACAGCCGTCGATCGGTGTGGGGGTCCACAAGGGACCGTGACTGGGATGTTTTGTGAGGCTCCGCCCGCCGATGGCGGGGAGTCCGAATCCGCCCGTGACCCCGTTTGCCGCCGGGGAGCCTGGGAACTCGCCCCGTTCGTCAACAGGCACGCCTGACGGCATGCCGACGAGACCGAAGGAGCGGGGCATGGAGTACGAGCAGATGATCGCCACGGTACGACAGCGCGCGGGCCTCGGTGAGAACGAGGCCGTGCGGTCCATACAGGCCGTCCTGTCGGTGCTCGGTGAACGGCTCGCCGGACAGGAGGCGGACAACCTGGCGGCGCAGCTACCGGACCGGCTGAACGGGTCCGTCACCCGCAACCCGCAGGGCCGCCGGTGGGACGTCGGCGAGTTCCTCAAGAACGTCGGGGATCGCGAGCAGGTCGCGAACGCGGACCAGGTGCGTCAACACGCCCAGGCGGTGCTGCGTACCGTCGCCGAGGCGCTCAACGACGACGAGCGACACGACCTGCTCGCCCAGCTTCCCGGCGGCATCATCGACCTCTTCGGTGTGCCCACCCCGCGAGGCTGAGCCCCGCGCTGATCGGGCCGTCCGTCCGATGTGCTCACGGGATCGGCCACTCGTGCACCGGCCGGTTGCTGTGCATCAGGTCGACGTAGTGTCTGACCACCTCGCGCAGCGCCTCCGGCCGGTCCAGGTGGTCGGTCGACTCCAACCGGTGCAGCGTCTCCACCTGCCAGGTCGCGCCGTTGCGGCCAGTCAGGCAGCGCTGCTCGATGACGCCGAGCAACCGGTCACGCTCGGCCGGGTCGAGGCCCCACCGGTCCAGACCGTGATGCGCCATCGGCAGCAACCGGCGCAACACCAACTCGCTGACGGGCAGGTAACCGAGACCGGGCCAGAAGACCTGCGCGTCGATGCCGTGCCGGGCGCAGCTGGTGAAGTTCTCCTCGGCGGCGCTGAACGACATCTGCGACCACAGTGGCCGGTCCGACTCGGCGAGGGCGCGCACCAAACCGAAGTAGAAGGCGCCGTTGGCGATGGTGTCCAGCACGGTCGGGCCGGCGGGAAGCACCCGATTCTCCACCCGCAGGTGCGGCCGGCCCCGCGACACGTCGTACACCGGGCGGTTCCACCGGTACACGGTGCCGTTGTGCAGGCGCAGCTCGGCCAGCTTGGGCACCTCGCCGGCCGCGAGGGCCTGCGCCGGGTCCTCCGGGTCGCAGACCGGCAGTAGCGCCGGGAAGTAGCGCACGTTCTCCTCGAACAGGTCGAACACGCTGGTGATCCAGCGTTCGCCGAACCAGACCCGGGGGCGTACCCCCTGGGCTTTGATCTCCTCCGACCGGGTGTCGGTGGCCTGCTGGAACAGCGGGATGCGGGTCTCGCGCCACAGCTCCCGGCCGAAGAACAGCGGCGAGTTCGCGCCGACCGCGACCTGGATGCCGGCCACTGCCTGGGCGGCGTTCCAGTAGTCGGCGAACTGGGCCGGGCTGACCTGGAGATGGAACTGGGTGCTGGTGCAGGCCGCCTCCGGGGTGATTGTGTCGGCGGTGACCGCCAACCGTTCCACCCCGCTGATGGCGATCGGCAGATCCTCACCGCGAGCCGCGAAGATCTGCTCGTTGAGCAACTTGTAGCGGGGGTTGGCCGACAGCGTCTCGGCGGTCAGGTGCTCGGGGCGCAGCGTCGGCAGGATGCCGATCATGACCATGTGCGCGCCGATCGCCCGGGCCTTCACCTCGGCGGCGTTGAGGCTGGCCCGCACGTACTCCTCGAAGTCGGCGGTGCCGGTGCCGGTCAGCCGGCGCGGCGGCACGTTGATCTCGACGTTGAACTGGCCCAGCTCGGTCTGGAAGCTCTCGTCGGCGATGGCCGCCAGCACGTCGGCGTTGCGCATCGTCGGATTCGACGTCTCGTCGACCAGGTTCAGCTCGATCTCCACGCCGGTCATCGGCCGGTCGAGGTCGAAGCGCGACTCGCGCAGCATCTCGGCGAAGACATCCAGGCAGCGGCGGACCTTGTCGCGGTATCGGGCTCGGTCCTCTCGACTGAAGGTTCGTACGCCGACGTCCTCGCCCATGGTCACCACCCTGTCACCGCTGGTCCCCCTAACCTCGCACGTTGTCGGCGGGCGGGGGAAGACCCGAGGACCCTTTCCTACCCAACTGCCAGCCCTGTTAGCCCAGCCAGAGCGGACCGATAGCATTGCGCCCCGAGAGGTGGTGGCGTGCGGATGCGCGAGAAGGTGACCCGGCTGTTCGTCGCGGCGGCGATCGCCGAGGCCTGCTCCTGGCTGGCCCTGCTGGTCGGCATGCTGGTCAAGTACGGTCCGCCGGACAACGAGCTGGGCGTCAAGATCTTTGGTCCGATCCACGGCGGCCTGTTCGTCGCGTACGTCCTGCTGGTGCTGGCAGTGGCCCGGCTGCACCGGTGGAGCCTGCTGGCCACGGCGGTGGCCCTGGCCAGCGCGGTGCCGCCGTTCGCCACCCTGGTCTTCGAGCGCTGGGCCCGCCGCCGGGGCATGCTCGGCGTCGACCGGCAACCGGCCCGCGAGCCCGCCCCGGTCGGCTGAGCCGCCGAACCGCCCGCGCACCCCGCTGAACTGCCCCGCCGACCCGCCGACCCGCCGGGGGCCGGTCAGGTCAGCGCGGAGCAGGCCGCTATGCCGGCCAGCAGCAGTGTGCCCAGGAACGCCTGCAACAGCAGTGGCGGCCCGAGATGCGACCAGAGCGTCGCCGTACGCGGGGTCAGCAACTGCCCGGTGGTGAGGTTGACGATCCGCTCGATCCGGGGCGGCAACTCCGGGTCGCGTTGCGGGCGCAGGGTGAGCTGCACCTGGTCGGCCGGGTGCAGGGCGCTCTGCGGCAGGTGCCCGTGCAGCTCCACCTCGCAGAGCTGGCCGGCGGTGTTGCGGAGCCGCACCGGCGTGACCAGGTATTCCGGGCCCTGCTTCAGCTCCTTCCAGCGACGACGGGTGCCACCACCGCCGAACGAGAAGAGCGAGCGCAGCAGCAGCGCGGGCAGCCGGGCGAAGGCCGCCGCGGCGAGCACCGCCACCAGCACCGGCTGACCGACGCGTACCTCACGGGTGTAGCCGTCGAGCAGGCGGATCAGCCGCCCGGTGACGATTCGTTCCGTCGGGTGCACGATCCGTCGCGTGTCGAGTCCGCTGTCCATTTCCACCACCGAGAGTCCGCATGTGTTCACAGATCGTATCGACGTCTTCGGTTGAACGACGTGAATGAAACCTGGTCACGGGCTCACGGCCGCGAGGTGACATCCCCCGCGACCCGGGTAAGCGGGGGGCCGAGCTGGAAAGGGGTCGAGCATGCAGCTGTCCTTCCTGCGCCCGCTCTACGACCGTCCCGGGCCGTGGTGCTCGGTGTATCTGGACGCCTCCGCGGACACGGAGGACGCCAAACCCGCACTGGATCTGCGCTGGCGTGCCCTGGAACGCAGCCTGGCCGAACAGGGGGCGGACGAGGCGAACATCGCCGCGCTGGACCGGGTGGTCCGAGGTCACGATCCGATGGTCGGGGACTACGGGCTGGCGGTCTTCGCCAGTCACGGCCAGGTGGTGCTCTCCGAGTACCTGTCCGCGCCGCCACTGCGGGACCTGGCCCACGTCGGCCCGTTGCCGCACGTGATGCCGCTGCTCGCGCAACGCGGCGAGCAGGTGGCCTGGGTACGTGTGGTCGCCGACCGGCTCGGCGCCGACGCGATGGCGGTCAGCGCCGGCGGGGTACCCCGACGAGCGCACGTCGCCGGCCGGGACGAGTATCCGCTGCGACGGGCGAAGCCCGGCGGCTGGTCCCAGTCGCGCTACCAGCGGGCGGCCATGGAGGCGTGGCACCAGAACGCCGGCGACGTCACCGCGGCCACCGTGCAGCTGGCCGACCGGGTCGGCGCGGACGTGGTGGTGGTCGCCGGTGACGTCCGGGCCACCGGGATGATCGCCGCCCAGATGCCGGAACGCTGGCAGGACCTGGTGGTCCGCACCGATGCCGGTTCGCGGGCCGGCGGCGCCGACCAGACGATGCTGGACGACCTCACGGTGCAGACCATCGCGGAGATCGCCGACCAGCGGATCAGCGCCGCGCTGGACAAGTTCGGCGTGCAGGAGGACGTGGGCGGCGGGCTCGACGCGGTCGTCTCGGCCCTGCAACGCAACCAGGTCGACATGATGATCATCGTGGACGACCCGTCGGCCAACGGTGAGTTGTGGATCGGCGCGGAACCCACCGAGATCGCCGTCGACCCGGGGCAGCTGGCAGCCATGTCGGTGGCCGACCCGCAGCGGGTACGCGCCGACGCGGCGCTGGTCCGGGCGCTCGTCGGCACCGACGCGGCACTGACAGTGCTCGGCGCCGACGAGGCGCCCGACCTCACCGACGGCGTCGGAGCGGTACTGCGCTACGTCGACCCCGGCACACCGGGGCGCGGCAATGGTTGACCGAACGGTTGCGGACGTCCTGGTGGAGCGGCTGCTGGCCTGGCGGGTACCCCGCGCCTTCGGGTACCCGGGCGAGGCGATCGCTCCACTGGTTGACGCGCTGGACCGCACCGGCGGCGAGCCGGCGTTCATCCCGGCCCGGCACGAGGAGACCGCCTCGTTCATGGCCACCGGGCACGCCAAGTTCACCGGCGGCATCGGGGTCTGCCTCGCCACTCAGGGCCCCAGCGCCGTCCAGCTGCTCAACGGCCTCTACGACGCCAAGCTGGACAGCAAACCGGTGGTGGCCATCGTCGGGGAGGACATCTCCGGGCCGCTCGGCGGCGCGCACCAGGAGATCGGGCTGAGCCGGCTCTTCGGGGATGTGTGCAACCAGTTCGTCCGGTACGGCCGCAGCCCCGACGAGGTGGGGGCGCTGCTGGACCAGGCGTTCCGGACGGCGGCGGCGACCCGCAGCCCGACGTGCGTGGTGCTGCCCCGACAGTTGCAGGAGGCGCTGGTACCCGCCCTTCAGTCGTACAGCGCCGGGGTGATCACGGCGACCCCCGGCGAGCCGCTGGCCCGGGTCCTGCCGCACGAGGCGGACCTGGACGCCGCCGCGCAGCTGCTCGGCGGCGGCCAGCGGACCGCGATCCTGGTGGGCCAGGGTGGTCGGGACGCCGCCGCCGAGATCATCGAGATCGCCGACCGGCTGGGTGCCGGGGTGGCCACCTCGCTGCTCGGCAAGCCGGTGCTCGACGAGCGGTTGCCGTTCCACACCGGGGTGCTCGGCGAGGTCGGCACCCCGGCGGCGGCCGAGCTGATGGGTGGTTGCGACACGCTGCTGATGGTCGGCACCAACGACCCGTGGACCGACTACTTCCCGATGCCCGAGCAGGCGCGGACGGTGCAGATCGACATCGACGGTCGCCGGATCGGCACCCGGTACCCGGCCGACGTTCCGCTGGTCGGCGATGCCGCGGAGACGCTGCGGGCGCTGCTGAGCCGGTTGCGTGGCCGGTCCGAACAGCAGTGGCGCGCCACTGTGGAAAGTTCGGTGGACCGCTGGCGGGAGGTCGCGGCCGAGCGGGCCGCCGCCGCCGCGAACCCGGTCAATCCGCAGCTCGTCCTGCAGGAGCTGTCCGCCCGGATGCCCGGCACCGGCGCGGTCGCCGTCGACGTCGGCTCGGTCCTCTACTGGTACGCCCGCCACCTCACCCTGCCACCGGGGGTCAACGCGCAGCTGTGCGGAACCCTCGGCTCGATGGGCTGCGCGCTGCCGTACGCGGTGGCGGCCAAGCTCGCCGCGCCCGACCAACCGGTGGTCGCGCTGGTGGGTGACGGGGCGATGCAGCTCAACGGGCTCGCCGAACTGATCACCGTCTCGCACCTCTGGCAGCAGTGGCGCGACCCGCGGCTGGTCGTGCTGGTGCTCAACAACCGGGACCAGAACGGCATGGGTGGCGGGCGACAACCGTCGTCCGACCCCACCCACCGCCGCCCCGACGTGCCGTACGCCGGGTGGGCCCGGCTGCTGGGGCTGCACGGGGTGCGGGTGGACCGCCCGGAGCTGGTCGGCGCGGCCTGGGACGAGGCCCTCGCCGCCGACCGTCCCTGCGTACTGGAGGCGGTCGTCGACCCGGCGGTGTCGCTGGCACCGCCGGAGCCCGCCTTCGCCGACCTGCGCGGCCTGTACGCCGAGGGCGCCCCGGCCCGGAAAGTCCGTGAGCAGGTGGAGGTCACCACGAGCGCCGACGATCTCGTTTAGCCACCCCGGGCCAGGGCATGAGTAGCGGCCTGACGACGCTGGAGGTCCCATGTCCGAGCCCGCCGACCGCCGCTACGGTCCCGCGACACTGCCGAGGGCACGCGGCCCGCTCTCCGCAGCAGTCGTCGAGGCTCTGCGGCACCCGCCGCACGACCTGCCGGCCGATCTCGGCGTCGATCTCCACCCGGCGGACCCGATCACCGACGAGGACCTGCAGCTGACGCTGTTTCTCTGCTACGAGCTGCACTACCGGGGCTGGCTCGGGGTGGACGAGTCGTGGGAGTGGCAGCCGACGCTGCTGGCGCTGCGTGCCCGCTGCGAACGGGTCTTCGAGGCGGCGCTGCGTCGGCTGGCCGGCACGCCGTCGGTGCCCGCCGCCGGGGTGGCGGCCGGCCTGGCCGAGGTGGTCGCCGCCGACGACGGTCCGGCGTTGGCCGCGACACTGCAACGCCGCGCCGACCTCGCCCAGTTCCGCGAGTTCGTCGCCCACCGCTCTGTTTACCACCTGCGGGAGGCGGACCCGCACAGCTGGGCGCTGCCTCGCCTCGGTGGCCCGGCCAAGGCCGCGCTCGTGGAGATCCAGACCGACGAGTACGGCAATGGGCGGCTGGACCGGATGCACGCCGAGCTGTTCCGGAGCACCCTCGACCGACTGGGCCTGGACACAGCGTACGGCGCGCACATCGACGTGGCGCCGGCGGTGACGTTGGCGACCAACAACCTGATGTCGCTGTTCGGGCTGCACCGGCGGTTGCGCGGCGCGCTGCTCGGGCACCTGGCCGCGTTCGAGATGACCTCCTCGCTGCCCAACCGTCGCTACGGCAACGGGTTGCGCCGGCTCGGCTTCGACGAGGTGGCCACCCGCTTCTACGACGAGCACGTCGAGGCCGACGCGGTGCACGAGCAGATCGCCGCGCACGACATGTGCGGCGGACTGGTCCGCGTCGAGCCGGCCCTCGCCCGCGACGTGCTGTTCGGCGCGGCGGCCGGGCTCGCTGTGGACCGGCTGTTCGCCGGGCACCTGCTGGACAGCTGGGCCGCGGGCCGCAGCTCGCTGCGGACACCCGCCCCGCCGCCCCTGCCGCCCACGGTCTCGCTCGTCGCGTCGCCCGAGGTGGCCCCGCCCGCGTTCGTCTGACCCGAGGGGCTTGTCGCCTGGTGGGGGCGTGCCGCCCAGGGTGGGGGCGTGCCGCCCCGGTGGGACCTGCCGGCGGGTGGGGGACGTGCCGCCCCGGGTCCGCCCTTTGCTCTGCACCCGCCCATGCACCGCACACGGTCCGTAACTGGCGCGTGGGCGGGTGCAGAGCAAAGGGGACGTGCCTCTGGTGCGGCCCCTCCGCGCCCTGTCGCTGCGTGACTCGGGGATGGGGCGGTCAGCCCTCGCGGGTGGTGCCGGCGCGGAAGTTGATCGCCTTGTGGGTGCCGTCGCAGAACGGCTTGAGCGCCGACTTGCCGCACCGGCACAACGCCACAGTGCCCCGCCGCGCGTCGATGCGCTCGCCGTTCGGTCTGACCAACGCGAAGTCGCCGCGGACCAGCAGCGGTCCGTCCTCGTACGGGGTGATCGTGGCGGCGGCTGGCTCGCTGGTGTCGTCGGTGCGCATGGCCCCGGAAGTGCCCGTCCTGGCCCTGGCGAAACCCGAGCCGCCGAACGCCGGTGATGACCGGGGCACCCCGCTGACCAGCGGAATGTGCCGCCGGGTGGGTGATGCCCCGTTTGAACCCCATCGGGACGGGAAGCCGGGCCGCGTGGTGAGCGAACGAGGCAAGGTGGGGCCGGTGCACAAGGTGCACAAGGGGCTCACGGCTGATGGCGCCGGTCTCGCCGGCGACCGGGTCGTGGCCGCGGGCAGCTCCGCCCGGGTGCTGGTCGCCGCCACCGCCCGTGCACTGCGCGGGGTCGACTGCGCCGACCTCGGGCACACCGGGCCGACATCGCGGTTCCCCGGCGCCCCCGAACCGGTACGCCGTGCCGCGGTCACCCGCGCCGCCGGCCGGGTCGCGCTCACCGTGGCCCAGATCGACGAGGTGGACGCCGCGAGGGTGGCCCGCTGGTTCGTCGACCAGTACCCCCGCCGCCGCTACCCGGGGGTGCTCATCGGCTCTCCGCACGGCGCTGCCGCGCACCTCGCGGTGGCCCTCGGGGTGCCGTGGCTGCCGGCGGGCTTCGAGATGACCGTGCACTGGTCCGACGGCGCGGTGGACCGCCCGGGGGACGCCGCGGAGCATGGCGCGGCACTCTCCGCCCGGTTGCTCGTCGGCAACGCCGACCTGCACCTGCGCCAGGTGCACTGCCCGGCCAGCCGTGGCGCGCTGACCGGGGCGACCGTGTCGCTGACCGCCACGTGGAGGGCCCTACCGGCCGCGTACGCGCGGTTCCTGGCCGACCGGCTGGTGCCGGGCGCCCCCGTGCTGCTGGTCCGCGACGCACGCACCTGGCCGGTGCTGGAGCGCGGACCGGGGCACAGCTTCCAGGTCGGCTGCCCGGGTAGTGGGCTGGACCCGGTGGACTTCCACCCGGACAGCCACGCGTTGCGGCAGGTGCTGCGCTCCGTCGGCGGGGACGCGACCCGCTGGGAGCCGCCGGAAGTGTCCGTGCCGTCGGCGTACGCCGAGCACGGCGTCGACTCGGGCTTCGAGCTGGCCGCGCGGGACTGGTCCACCCGGCACCAGCATCCGCTGCACCGGGTGTTGGTGCCCCGGCCGGCGGCACTGAGCGCGGGCGTGGCCGACCTCTACCGGCGGTGGCTGCGGCGCGCCGGCAAGACCGGTGACCGGTTGGTGGTGGAGTGCGGTCGACTGCTCGATCCGTGGCAGGTGGTGCGGGCGGGGCTGGTGCCGTACTGGTGTGAGAACGCCACCCGCCGCAGCGTCGACGAGGCCGAGTGGTGGCTGGCCGGCAGCGAGCCCTTCAGCTCGGTGGACGTGTTGCCGGAGCCGCCCGGGGTGCGCTCACCCGCGCTGGCAGGGCTGCCGCAGTGGCTGGCCGTCGCCGGGTTCGGCCGGCGGCGTCGGGCGCTGGACCGCACCACCGCCCGCGGGTACCCGGTCACCTCGGTGCCCACCCGCCGGGCCACCGAGGTGCTGCGCGCCCAGCCGTACGACCTGCCGGCGCCGCCCCCGCTGGGGGTCGCCGAGGCGCTGGCCGTGCTCCGCGACAGCGGCGGCCACCAGGGGTTGTTGGTCTCCTGAGACGGAGGACGCCGAAACTTCCTCGCGAACCCGGGGTCCCGTGATTGAGTACCTACGGAGCGGGAACATCGCTGGCTGCGACGGCTTGATTGCGCTGCGTAGAGGTGTTGTCGCCCGCTGGCATCCCAGTCACTGACCCACTTTCCGGCCCGGTGCGTGGCTCGACCACGCGCACGACCGGTTTCCCGATCCGGGCGGGGGACCTTCCTGAGGGAGGCGCGGATGTTCGGACAGACGAGCACGACCACGACCACGACCCCACCACCACCCAACGATCGGGGTCTGGAGGATCTCGACGCGGCGGCGATGGCGTACGCGGCCCGGATCGCCGGGCTGCCGCCGGAGCGGCGGGGGGAGGCCCGGGACGACCTGGTGCGCTTCGCGCTGCCGTTCGCCGGCCGGCTGGCCCGCCGGTACCGGGGGCGGGGGGAGCCGTTGGAGGACCTGGAGCAGGTGGCCCGGCTGGGCCTGGTCAACGCCGTCGACCGCTATGACCCCGAACGGGGCTCCTTCACCGCGTACGCCGCGATCACCATCGTGGGCGAGATCAAACGGCACTTCCGGGACCGTACCTGGGGCGTGCACGTGCCCCGCCGACTGCGGGACCTGATCCTCGAAGTGGGGCAGGCCACCGCCGCGCTCACCAGCGAGCTGTCCCGGGCCCCGTCCGTGGCCGAGCTGTCGGCCCGGTTGGAGACCCCGGAGGAGGAGATCCTCGCCGCCCTGGAGTCGGCCGCCGGCTACAGCCCGGCCTCGCTGAACGCCCCGGTGGGCGGGGAGAGCTCCGCCGAGTTCGGAGACCTGGTCGGCGAGTCCGACAACGCGTTGGAGTCGGTCGACGACCGGGTGACGGTGAGCGGTCTGCTGCACCGACTGCCCTGGCGTGAGCGACGGATCCTCGCGATGCGCTTCTACGGCAACCAGACCCAGGCCGAGATCGCCGCCCGGTTCGGCATCTCGCAGATGCACGTGTCCCGGTTGCTGTCGCGGGCGCTCACCTGGCTGCGTCAGGCGATGCTCGCCGACGCGCCGCCGCCATGGCAGAACGGCGCCGCCGAACCCGACCCGGGCAAGACCCGGATCTCGGTCAAGCAGAACGGCGACTCGGTGGTGGTCGAGGTCGGCGGCGAGATCGACCGCGACGGCGCGGACCAGCTGCGCCGGGCCATGCTGGAGGCGGTCACCGGCCAGCCCAGCGAGGTGGTCGTCGACCTCGTCGGCGCGGGTGGCTTCGACGCCGGTGGGATCGCCGCGCTGATGGCCGGTCGGGACGCGGCGGAGCGGACCGGGGTGCCGCTGCGGCTGACCCGGGTCCAGCCCGCGGTACGCCGTTCACTCACCGCCGCCGGCCTGGCGCCGGCCCGGGACTGACGCACACGGACAGGCGAAGGGCCGACACCCCGCTGGGTGTCGGCCCTTTCGCGCGTACCCCTGGTCAGCGCTCTTCGGTGTTGCCGTCGCTGTGCGGGTGGCGCCAGCGCTCGTGCGGCTTCGGCGCGTCCTCGGCGTCCTGCGGCGGGTCGGACTGCTCGAAGCTCGGCCGGCGGACGCCCTCGGGCTCCGGCACGTCCACCGGCCGGGCCCCGGAGCGCGGCGCGGGCTGGTAGTCGACAGCGTCGCGCGCGCCGTGCGCGCCCTCGGCGGCCGGCGACTCCGGGGCGTGGTGCTCCATCCGGAACTCCTCGGCGAGGTGCTGTGGCGGCTTGGTGGTGCGCTGCGGCAGGTCGCGGCCCAGATCGGCGACGAGGGGGCCGTACTTCAGGTCGAACGCCGGACGTTCGGAGCGGATCCGGGGCATCCGGTCGAAGTTACGCAGGGGCGGCGGGCAGCTGGTGGCCCATTCGAGGGAGTTGCCGAAGCCCCAGGGGTCGTCCACCGTCACCATCGCCCCGTACCGCCAGGACTTCCAGGCGTTGTAGATGAAGAACAGGGTGGACAGGCCGAGGATGAACGAGAAGATCGTGGAGATGGTGTTCAGAGTGGTGAAGCCGTCGGTGGGCAGGTAGTCGGCGTACCGGCGTGGCATGCCCTCGTTGCCCAGCCAGTGGTGCACGAGGAAGGTGCCGTGGAAGCCGATGAACATGGTCCAGAAGTGCGCCTTGCCGAGCCGCTCGTCGAGCAGCCGCCCGGTCATCTTCGGCCACCAGAAGTAGTAGCCGCCGAACAGGGCGAAGACCACGGTGCCGAACACCACGTAGTGGAAGTGCGCCACCACGAAGTAGCTGTCGTGGGTGTGCCAGTCGACCGGCGGGCTGGCCAGCAGGACGCCGGTGAGGCCACCGAGCAGGAAGGTGACCAGGAAGCCGATGGCGAACAGCATCGGCGTCTCGAAGGTGAGCTGACCCTTCCACATGGTGCCGATCCAGTTGAAGAACTTCACACCGGTGGGCACCGCGATCAGGTAGCTCAGGATACTGAAGAACGGCAGCAGCACCTGGCCGGTGGCGAACATGTGGTGCGCCCAGACCGTCATCGACAGCACGGTGATGGCGATGGTGGCCAGCACGATCCCGGTGTAGCCGAAGAGCGGCTTGCGGGAGAAGACCGGGATGATCTCGGTGATGATGCCGAAGAACGGCAACGCGATGATGTACACCTCGGGGTGGCCGAAGAACCAGAACAGGTGCTGCCAGAGCATGGGGCCGCCGGTGGCCGCGTCGTACACGTGCGCGTTGAGCAATCGGTCGGCCGAGAGCGCCAGCAGCGCGGCGGCCAGCAGCGGGAAGACGAGGATCACCAGCACGCTGGTGAACAGCATGTTCCAGGTGAAGATCGGCATTCGGAACATGGTCATGCCGGGGGCGCGCAGGGTCAGGATCGTCGTGATCAGGTTGACCGCGCCGAGGATGGTGCCGAGCCCGGAGACGACCAGGCCGAGCACCCACATGTTCGCGCCCACTCCGGGGCTGTTCTCGACACTGCTCAGTGGGGTGTACGCGGTCCAGCCGAAGTCCGCCGACCCCTGCGGGGTGAGGAAGCCGCCGACCACCATCAGCCCGCCGAAGAGGTAAAGCCAGTAGGCGAGCGCGTTGAGGCGGGGGAACGACACGTCCGGCGCGCCGATCTGGATCGGCACGATGTAGTTGGCGAACCCGAACGCCGCGGGCGTGGCGAAGAGCAGCAGCATCACCGCGCCGTGCGAGGTGAAGAGCTGGTTGTACTGCTCCGGGGACAGGATCTGCATCCCCGGGCGGGCCAGTTCGGCCCGCATCACCATCGCCTCCAGGCCGGCCAACAGGAAGAAGCCGAAGGAGGTCAGCAGATACAGCAGGCCGATCTGCTTGTGGTCGGTAGTGGCCAGGAACTTGATCAACGAGCTGCCGGGAACCGGTGCGCGTACCGGTCCGGGGAAGCCCCCGAAGCGGGCCGGTGCCAGGATCGCCGGGCCCCGATCTCGACCGGGTTCCGTGGTTACCCGCTTGGGCATGGCTGCTCACCCCGTCGTGACGGCAGAAAGGACGGGCGTGCCTACCCGACCCTCGCACCATGTAACCAGGCCAGAGCGGTAAATTCGGTCAGAACGCTGGTACCGGGCGCAAGCGCCTCGAACGCTCAGGTTGCCGGCAGCATCGCCCAGACGGCCTTGCCCTGACCGGCCGGCACGCTGCCCCACCGCTGGGTCAGCTCCCGGACCAGCATCAACCCTCGCCCACCCTCGGCGTGCAGGTCCGTCCCACCCGCACGGGCCTCGGCGCTGCTGCCGTCCACCACGGCCAGGTGCAGATACGGCCGGCGCAGGGTCACCGTCACCTGCATCGGCGTGCCGGCGTGGCGCACCACGTTGCCGACCAGCTCGCTGAGCACCAACGCGGCCGGGCCGGACGCGTCGGGCAGGTTCCACCGCGCGCACGCCTCGGTGACCAGCTCCCGGGCCCGCCGGCAGGCCCCGGCCACCGGCTCCAGCCGGGCCCGCATCCGCAACGGAGACGTCGTGCCGGCCAACCGGGTCGCCTCGGCGCAGTCCGCGGAGACCGGAAGCACCCGGCACGTGGTCGACTCGGCCAGCCATCGGGCGGCGATCGGCGACGGGGAGCAGAGCAGCACCGGCACCGCCGGCCACTCCTCGGCCCGGCGGGCTGTCGCGGCGAACACCGACAGCGCCAACCGGTCCTCCACGCGCACCCCGGCCATGTCGACCACCAGCGCCTCCGGCTGGTCGACCAACGCGTCGCTGAGCGCCTGGTGCACCGAGCGCATCGTGCCCAGGTGCAGGGGGCCGGTGAGCCGGACGACCGCCACCGGTGCGGTGGTACGCACCTCGCAGGTGATCCCGCTCGACATCGGCGCCTCAATTCGCTGCTCTGGGTCGGGATCTGCCAACTACCCGAGGCCGCTCCCGATCAAACCGGACCGACGGCGGGGCGAGGCAGGTCACGTCGCCGCGACCCCAGGTCAGCGACGAGGCCGGCCGGTCAGGACGCCCAGGGCGATCATGCCGACGCCGAGCCCCAGATGCAGCCAGCCGTCGGCGTCGTTGACCGGCAGCACGTTCGCCCCGGTGTCGTGGTCCACCGCCAGCCCGTAGAGCCAGAGCACCAGATAGACCGCGCCGCCGCCGATCAGGAACGCCCGAGCGCCGGTGACCGTCCGGGCCAGCAGCAGACCCACCACCCCGTACGCCAGATGCACCAGGTTGTGCAGCACCGACACCTGGAAGACGCCGAACAGGTACGCGCCCGAGTCGTGGCCGGCGAAGCGCAGCGCGTCCATGCCGGTGGTGATCCCCGGCACGAAGCCGAGCACGCCGACCAGCAGGAACAGCACGCCCACCGTCGCCGCCGCGCGACGGACCGGCGGTTTGCCGTCGGCCGGGTTGGGTCGGGCCCGGGAGTGCGCCATCGGTCCGACCATTCCGGGCTCCTCGTCGCGCGGCGGGCATGAGCGCTGCCGGCTACCCGCCCGTGCGACCGGCAAACCGGTTGGCACCGCCACCGGTCAGGCCGGCAGCAACCTCGGGGCGCTCGCCGACTGCCGGACCCGCTCGTACAGCTCGACGTAACGCTGTGCCATCACCGCAGGCGTGAAGCGCTGCGCGGCCACCCGCCGGCACTCGTCGGGGTCGAGCAGCTCGGCGGCGAGGACGAGGTCACCCAACTCCTCCTCGTCGGCGGTGAGCAGCCCGGTACGGCCATGCTCGATCAGCTCCGGCAGGCAACCCCGGGAGGTGGCCACCACCGGCGTACCCAGGGCGAGCGACTCGACGACAGCAGTGCCGCCCGGCTCCTCCCACCGCAGCGGGAACAGCGACGCGCGGGCGCTGGCGAGCAGATCGTCGCGCTCCTGGCCGGCCACGGTGCCGACCCAGCGGACCAGGTCGCCGTCGACGTGCGGTGCCACCTCGTCGAGGAAGAACCGCACGTCCGGGTTCTGCCGGGCCTCGTCGCCGGCAGCGGCCAGGTCGGCTGGCCGGTGGTACGGGCCGACGGGGCCGGCCAGCACCAGCGGAATACCGACCCGGTGCGCGAGGCGGGCACCCACGTCCTGCCCCTTGCCCGGGTTGATCCGGCCGAGGATGAGCAGGTGCTCGCCCTTGTCCGGTCGGGGTCGCCGGTCGGCGTCGACGGCGAGCGGCGTGGACAGGTGCACGTGCCCCACCGAGTGCTCCCGCAGCGCCAGCGGGGCGCGGGCCAGCTGCGACGCGGAGACGCCGTTGACCCGGACCCGGTCGCCGCCGTCCAGGCTGCCGTAGAGCGCCGGGTGCTTGGCCAGGTCCCAGTGCAGGGTGTGCAGGGTCGGCGGCCCGGACGGCCCCATCGCGGCGAGGGTGGCCAGCCCGACCGCCTCGACGTGATCGTGCACCAGGTCGATGTCGTCGCGGGAGTGCAGCTCCCGGACCACCCCGGCCAGGTGCGCCTGGGCGATTCCGCAGACCTGGTTGTACGGCCGCTGCAATGCGGCGAACTGCCCGTCGGCGAAGACCGAGACCTGCTCGTCCACCGGCAGGGTGCTGCTGCCCACCGAGGCGAGCACCACCCGTACGCCCAGTCGCCGCAGCTCGGGCACCAGCGTGGCGATGACGTTCTCGATGCCGCCGTAACCGGGCGGCGGCACCGACAGCCACGGGCCGGCGTTCATCAGCACGGTGAGGCTCCTGGCGCTCACGCGGCGGCCACCCGGCGGCGGGGCACCCGGTGGCGCAGTTCGGCCAACGGCGGGCGTTCCTCGATGGACACGTCGCTGACCACGATCTCGCGGTCCAGGTTCGGCAGGGTGTCGGAACCACCGCGACGGAACTGGGTCAGCAACGACTCCGGCGCGAACCCGGGGGTCGCCCAGCCGCGCCGTTGCAGCCGGGTCCAGGCCGTCAGCATGATCTGCGCGGACATCCGGCCCAGGGCGGCGGTGTCCTGGTGGCGGTGCTTGCGCTCACCGAGGTCGACCTGCGCGAGCGCGTCCAGGCCGACCAGGTCGAGCAGGTCGATCATCATGGCCGTCTCCACCCCGTACCCGGAGACGAACGGCACCTGGGCCAGCACGTCCCGGCGGCCCGCGTACTCGCCGGCAAGCGGCTGCACGAAGCCGGCCAGCTCGGGCCAGAAGAGATTCAGCAGCGGTCGGGCCATCAACTCGGTCACCCGGCCCCCGCCGTCCTGCTCCACGCTGGCTGTGCCCACCAGAGGGCGGTGGTAGAAGCCCTTCACGAAGTCGACAGACGGGTCGGTCAACAGCGGCCCGAGCAGCCCGCTCACGAAGTGCGGCCGGAACTCCCGCAGGTCGGCGTCGATGAACGCCACCACGTCTCCCTCTGCGGCGGCCAGCCCTGCCCAGAGTGCGTCGCCCTTGCCGGTCAGCCGGGGCAACCCCCGGGTCATCGCGTCCTGGCTGACCACCTCCGCGCCGGCGGCACGGGCCACCTGCGCGGTCCGGTCCGTCGAGCGGGAATCCACCACGATCAGCTCGTCGACCAGTGCGACCCGATCCATCAGGTGCTCCCGGATCGTCGACACGATCGCGCCGACGGTGGCCTCCTCGTTGCGCGCCGGCAGCACCACGCTGACCCGGGTCTCACCCTTGGCGCGCATCAGCCGACGGGTCGGCCAGTCGGCCGCCGCCGTCGTCCGGTACGTAGCCCACGCCTCGACCACAGGCGACACAGTCGATGTCATATCCCGCACGGGCACCCCTCCGTTCGTGCGTGGAAAAACCGAATTTGGTTGTTCCCATTCCTCATCACCCGCTAACCGCATTCTCGGCAACAGCTTGATCACAGAGGTGACGACAATTCGTTCCCGGGCGATGAACGTTTGATTGCGCACAGCTCAGGGGACTGCTCCCATCGCAGATGAAAAGTCTTCGAAGGGGTGTGGGGATGCGGAACTGTCGGGTGGGGCTGGTTGGTGCCGGCGGCGTGGCACAGCGTCATGCGCGGGTGCTGGCCGAGTTCGACGACGTCGAGCTGGTTGGGGTCACCGACGTGGCGCCGGAGGCGGCGTCCGCGCTGGCCGCCCAGCACGGCGGGCGGGCCTTCGCCGACGTCGCCGCGCTGCTGGCCGCCGATCTGGACGCCGTGTACGTCTGCGTGCCACCGTTCGCGCACGGCCCCGCCGAGGAGGCGGTGATCGAGGCCGGGGTGCCGATGTTCGTGGAGAAGCCCGTCGCGGTCGACCTGAGCACCGCCGAGCGGATCGCCGACCTGGTCGCGCGGCGAGGGCTGCGCACCGCCGTCGGCCACCACTGGCGCTACCTGAGCGTGCTCGACCAGGCCCGCGACCTGCTCGCCGACCGTCCGGTGCGAATGGTCAGCGGCGCCTGGCTGGACAAGGTGCCCCCGGTGGCGTGGTGGTCGCGGCGGGACCGCTCCGGCGGGCCGGTGGTCGAGCAGGCCGCCCACGTGCTCGACCTGATCCGCGTGCTGGCCGGCGAGGTCACCGAGGTCACCGCGTACGGCAACGGCACCCCACCGCCGGTCGACGGCGCCGACATCGACTCGGTGACCACCGCCGCGCTGCGCTTCGCCGACGGCGCGGTCGGCACGCTCAGCGCCGCCTGCGTCCTCGGCTGGAAGCACCGCGCCGGCCTGGAGATCCTCGCCGACGGACTGGCCCTCGCGATCACCGAGGAAGGGCTGTCGATCCGCGACGCCGACGGCGAACGACACGTCCCCGCCGACCCGGAAGCCGCCCGGGTGGCGGTGGACCGCGCGTTCGTCGACGCCGTGCGCGGCATCGGCGACGACGTGCGCGTCCCGTACGCCGAGGCCCTCGCCACCCAGCGCCTGGCCCTCGCGGTGGCCGACTCGGCCCGTACCGGCACCACGGTGCGGCTCGCCACCGCGACCGCGCCGGCAGTGCTCGCCACCGGGGTGGCAGTCGATGCGTGACAAGGTCGTGGTGGTCACCGGCCCCGGCCGGGTCGACCTGGTCGAGCAGGACGCCGCCCCGCTGCGCCCCGGCACGTTCCGGGTCGAGACGCTGTTCAGCGGTGTCTCCGCCGGCACCGAGCTGAGCTACGTCAAGGGCACGAACCCCTACCTGAACGTCACCTGGAACCCCGACCTGGGCCTGTTCCAGCCGGGCGCGGCCAGCACGCCCTACCCGGTGACCCGACTCGGCTACATGCAGGTCGGCCGGGTGGTGGAGAGCGAGACCCCGGCCGTCGCGGTGGGCACGGTCGGCGCGATGACGTACGGGCACCGCACCGGCTGGCTGGCCGACCCGGTCGCCGAACGGTTCGTGGCGCTGCCCGACGACCTGGACCCTCTGCTCGGCGTCTACGTCGCGCACATGGGCCCGATCTGCGCCAACGGTCTGCTGCACGCCGCCGCCGACCTGCACGGCACCGACGTCCGCACGCTCGGCGACGGGGTACGCGGCCGACGGGTCGCCGTCGTCGGCGCCGGTGTCGTGGCGCTGCTGACGGCGTTGTTCGCCCGACGCAACGGCGCCGCGTCGGTGGTGGTGCTCGACCCCACCCCGCACCGCCGCCAGGTCGCCGAGGCGCTCGGTCTGGAAACCCTCGACCCCGACGCGGACGACCCGGCGGTGGTGCTCAAGACCCGTTGGGCGCACACCGCCGGCGACCGGGGTGCCGATGTGGTGTTCCAGTGCCGGGGGCAGGCGTGGGCGCTGCACCTCGCCCTGCGGCTGCTGCGGCCCCAGGGCACCGTCATCGACCTCGCCTTCTACCAGGGCGGCGCGGACGCGGTCCGCCTCGGTGAGGAGTTCCACCACAACGGGCTGTCGCTGCGCTGCGCCCAGATCGGCCGGGTGCCTCGCGGGCTCGCGCCCACCTGGGACCGCGAACGGCTCTCCGCCGAGACCGTCGACCTGCTCCGGACGTACGGCGACGCGATCCGTAAGCATCTCGTCTCGGCGGTGGTGCCGTTCGACGAGGCGCCCGCCCTCCTCACCGACCTGGCCGAGCGTCGTCGCCAGGAGCTTCAGGTGGTGCTCGCCACCTGAGCCGCCGTCGCCGCGTGCCGAGGGCGGCTACCGTTCGCGACATGAGCACCGTGCAGGAACGGCCGGTTCCCGGCGACACCTCGACCGACCGGCCGGCCGGCGGCAGCCCCGCGGGCCGGCCGGTCGGCCTGGCCGCGTTGCTGCCGTACCTGCGGGAGCACCGCGGCACCCTGGTCGTGGTGGGCGCGCTGTCGCTGATCGGCTCGGCGGCGTCGCTGGCGCAGCCGCTGCTCACCCGGTCGGTGCTCGAGCGGATCGGCGCCGAGCAGGGCGTGTCCCGGCTGGTGGCGGTGCTGGTGGCCCTCGTGATTTTCGGCGCGGCGATCGGTGGGCTGCGCGACTACCTGCTGCAACGCACCGCCGAAGGAGTGGTGCTGGGCACCCGGCGGCGGCTCGCCGGCCACCTGCTGCGGCTGCCCATCGCCGAGTACGACCGCCGCCGCACGGGCGACCTGCTCTCCCGGGTCGGCTCGGACACCACACTGCTGCGCGCCGTCGTCACCTCCGGGCTGTTCGAGACGGTCACCGGGGCGGTGACGGTGGTCGGCGCCGGCACGGCCATGGTGCTGCTCGACCCGCTGCTGTTCGGCGTCACCCTGCTCGGGGTGGCGCTGGGGCTGATCTTCGCCGCCACCTTCGCCCGCCGGGTCCGGGCGCTCGCCCGGGTCGCCCAGGAGCGGATCGGCGAGATGACCTCGGCGGTGGAGCGGGCCATCTCGGCGGCCCGGACGATCCGGGCCAGCCGCGCCGAGACCCGGGAGACGCAGACCGTCACCGGCAGCGCGCGCGAGGCGTACGCGGCGGGGCTGCGGGTGGCCCGGGTGCAGGCGTTGGTCGGCCCGATCGGCTCGGTCACCGTGCAGGGCGCGTTCCTGCTGGTGCTCGGCATCGGCGGGGCGCGGGTCGCGGCCGGGGCGATCTCGGTCGGTGACCTGGTCGCGTTCGTCATGTACCTGTTCCTGCTGGCGCTGCCGTTGGGGCAGGTGCTGCGGGCGTACACCCAGTTGCAGTCCGGCCTCGGCGCTCTCCAGCGGATCGAGGAGATCCTGGCCGTCCCCGCGGAGGGCGCGGACGACCGGCCGGCGCCCGGCAGCGCGACGGCGACCCCGCGCCGCCCGACCCCGATGATCGAGTTCGACCGGGTCAGCTTCGGCTACCCGGGCGGCGAGCCGGTGCTGCACGAGGTCAGCTTCGCGGTCGCCGCCAGCACCCGGACCGCCCTGGTCGGTCCGTCCGGCGCCGGCAAGTCCACACTGCTGGCCCTGGTCGAGCGCTTCTACGAGGTGAGCGCCGGCGCGGTCCGCCTCGACGGCACCGACGTACGGGACCTGCCCCGCGACGCGCTGCGGGCCCGACTCGGCTACGTCGAGCAGGAGGCTCCGGTGCTGGCCGGCACGCTGCGGGAGAACCTTCTGATCACCACACCGGACGCCAGCGACGACCGGTTGCGCGACGTCCTGGACGAGGTCAACCTGGGCCACCTGACGCAGCGCACCCCCCTCGGCCTCGACGTGCAGGTGGGCGAGGGCGGAGTGCTGCTCTCCGGAGGTGAGCGGCAGCGGCTGGCCATCGCCCGCGCGCTGCTCGCCGGCCCGCCGGTGCTGCTGCTCGACGAGCCGACCAGCAACCTCGACTCCCGCAACGAGGTCGCGCTGCGCCGCGCCATCGACGCCGTGGCCGTCCGCCGGACCCTGTTGATCGTGGCGCACCGGCTCGCCACCGTGGTCGACGCCGACCAGATCGTCGTCCTCGACGGCGGCCGGGTGGTGGCAGTGGGTACCCACGCCGAACTGACCGCCACCGACCCGCTGTACCGGGAACTCGCCAGTCACCAACTGCTGGTCGGGTGACCGACGCCCGGTCGCGGCGAACTTGCCGGGCGACCGGGCCGCGCACGCCGGCCAGAATCGCGTACCGTTGCCGCTCATGGGTGTGTCGCAACGGTTCAAGAGCAAGTTCCGGCGGTTCCTCCAGCGCCCCGGCTCGACCGTGGATCTTGCTCCGCTGGAGAAACTGCTCCCGGCGATCGAGGCGCGCGAGGCTGAGCTCACCGCGCTCGACGATGCCGAGCTGACCGCGGCCGCGGGTGCCGCCGCCGGTTACGAGGAGATCTGCGCCGTCGGCCGTGAGGCCGCCCGCCGCGGCCTCGACCAGCGGCCGTACGACGTGCAGCTGCTCGGCGCGATGTCGCTGCTCTCCGGCAAGGTCGCCGAGATGGCCACCGGTGAGGGCAAGACACTGACCGCGACGATCGCCGCGTACGGGCACGTCCGGCTCGGTAACGGCCCGGTGCACGTGCTGACCATCAACGACTATCTGGCCCGCCGCGACGCCCAGTGGATGGAGCCGGTCTACACCCTGCTCGGCCTCACCGTCGGCTGGGTCAACGAAGCCTCCACCCCGCAGGAGCGGCGCGACGCGTACGCCTGCGACGTCACCTACGTCTCGGTCAGCGAGGCGGGCTTCGACTACCTGCGCGACCAGCTGGTCACCGACGTGGAAGACCGGGTGCAGCCCGCGCTGACCACCGCCATCGTCGACGAAGCCGACTCGATCATGATCGACGAGGCCCGGGTGCCGATGGTCCTGGCCGGCGCGGTGCCGGGCGAGCAGGACCCGGTGCACGCCGCCGCCGCGCTCGTTCGTGGCCTGCGCAAGGGCAAGCACTACACGGTCGCCGAGGACGGGCGCAGCGTGGCGTTCACCTCCGCCGGCCTGGCCGCCATGGAGGCCAAGCTCGGCATCGACCTGTACGACGAGGAGCACGTCGAGCAGCTCTCCGCTGTCAACGTGGCGCTGCACGCGCACGCCCTGCTGCACCGTGACGTGGACTACATCGTCCGGGACGGCTCCGTCGAGCTGGTCGACGAGATGCGCGGCCGGGTGGCCCAGCGCCGCCGCTGGCCGGACGGTCTCCAGGCCGCTGTCGAGGCCAAGGAGGGGCTGGACGCCACCGCCGAGGGCGAGGTGCTCGGCACCATCGCCATGCAGGCGTACATCGCGCTCTACCCGAAGGTGTGCGGGATGACCGCCACCGCGGTGCTCGTCGGCGACCAACTGCGGGAGTTCTTCAACCTCGAGGTCGCGGTGATCCCGCCGAACACCCCGTGCATCCGCGAGGACGAGCCGGACCGCATCTACGCCACCCGGGCGGAGAAGGACGAGGCGCTCGTCGACGAGATCCAGCGCGCGCACGCCAAGGGGCGGCCGGTGCTGATCGGCACCCTGGACGTCAAGGAGTCCGAGGGGCTCGCCGCCGGGCTGAACGCCGCCGGGGTGCCGTGCGTCGTGCTGAACGCCAAGAACGACGACGAAGAGGCCACGATCATCGCCGAGGCCGGCGCGTACGGCGCGGTCACCGTCTCCACCCAGATGGCCGGCCGTGGCGTCGACATCCGCCTCGGCGGCAGCGACCAGACCGACCAGGAGCGGGTCGCCGAGCTGGGCGGGCTCTACGTGATCGGCAGCGGCCGGCACGACAGCCGCCGGGTGGACGACCAGTTGCGTGGTCGGGCCGGCCGGCAGGGCGACCCGGGCGGCTCGGTCTTCTTCGTCAGCCTGGAGGACGACCTCGTCGTCCGGCACGCCGCCGACTCGGTGCCGGCGTCGCCGCGGATGAACGCCGACGGTCTGGTGACCGACGAGCAGGTCGACTACGCGGTGGAGCACGCCCAGCGGGTCGCCGAGGGCGTCAACCACGAGATCCACCGCAACACCTGGCGCTACAGCGTGGTCATCGAGCAGCAGCGCAAGGCCCTTGCCGCGCGCCGAGAGCGACTGCTGACCAGCGACGTGGCCGCGGTGATGCTGCTGGAGAAGGAGCCCGAGAAGGCCGGCGAGATGGACGAGGACCTGCTCGCCCGTGCCGCCCGGTCGATCGCGCTCTTCCACCTGGACCGGCTCTGGGCCGAGCACCTGGCCGAGCTGTCCGAGGTCCGCGAGGGCGTGCACCTGCGCGCGCTCGGCCGGCTCGACCCGCTGGACGAGTTCCACCGGGCCGCGGTGCCGGCGTTCAACGACCTGATCCCGGAGATCGAGGCCCGCACCATCGCCACCTTCACCGAGACCGAATTCGATGAGGACTGGCAGCCCGACGACGGCACCCTGGTCCGGCCCACCGCGACCTGGACATACCTCGTGCACGACAACCCGTTCGGGTCCGAGCTCGACCGTCTGATCGCGTCGATCGGGCGGCGGCTCGGCGGCGGCTCGCGCTGACGTTTCGACCGTCGGGGCCCCGACCGCGCTTCCGCGCGCGACCGGGGCCCCGATTTACGCCGTTTCGACCCAGGTTTCCCAGGGTAGTAGGGCTGGTCGGTCGAGTCGGGAGAGAGCAGACGATGACACAGGCGACGAAGCGTACCGGTCAGGCGCGAGACGGCACGGAGGCTGCGAACCGGTGAACCTCGACACGCGGGAACCGGTGGTGCACACCCTTGGTGTGCTGGAAGCAGCCGCACTGTTGCGGGAGCTGACTGCCGGGCTGATCGCCCTGACCGACTTTGATGAGGCGCTGCTGGCCCTGGTCCGCGTCACGCGGGACGCCCTCGCCGGGGTGCGCTGGTGCGGGTTCACCGCCCTGCGGGCCGGCGAGCCGGCCGGGGTGGCCGCCTCCGACGACGGGCTGGCCGGGCTGGACGACCTGCGACACGGGCCGGACACTCCGGCGATGAGCGCGATCCATCTCCGCGAGATGATCCTCGCCGCCGACCTGACCGGTGAGCCCCGCTGGCCGGCCTGGACGGCGCACGCCCGCGACCTCGGCGTACGCGGGGTGATCTCCGCGCCGGTCGACATCGACGACCAGGTCATCGGGGCGATCAACCTGTACGCCGCCGCGCCGGACCTGCTGACCCCGCAACACCAGTTGACCGCCATGCTGCTCGCCGAACACGCCGGTCTGCTGCTCGCCGCCGTCCGTGACCGCAACCGACAGCTCACCCTTGCCGGTGAACGGGACGCCTCACTCCTGCACGACGGGGTGGTGGGCCAGGCCGTCGGCGTCATCATGACGCAGCGCGGGTGCCCTCCGGCCGAGGCCCTCGACGTGCTGCGGACCGCCGCCTCGTCGCTGGACATCCCGCTGCGCGAGGTGGCCGAGCGCCTGGTCCGGACGGTCTCCCGCCAACGCGACAACTGACCCCGGCCGGCATCTCCACCGTGGCGCCGCCCGTGAGTCCTTGAACCCGCGGGTGTCGCAGTCGCGCGGACGCCCCGACTTCCGGGAAGCCGAGTCGATCAGAGCTGGTCCGGCGGCGGCTCCGGTGCCCGTTCTTTCTGCTGCCGGCGAGTCGGGCGGCATCGTTTCGTCGCGACCGCCCTCGGGTAGCACTCTGGTCAGGTGAGCTGCGCCGACCCGGGGGAGGACCGATGCAGAGCCGGCTGCGGGTGCAGGGGCATCCGATCCAACCAATGCTCGTGACGTTCCCGCTCGGGCTCTTCGTCAGCGCCACCGTCTTCGACCTCACCGACGTCGTCGGCGGGCCCGCGTTCCTCGGCGAGGTCGGCTACTGGACGGGCGTCGCCGCGCTCGTCGCCGCCGCCCTGACCGCCGTGGCCGGCATGATCGACCTGTGGGACGTGCCGGGCGACCGTACCCGCCGCACCGCTGTCGCCTTCAACCTGGTGAACGCGCTGATGGCAGCCATGTTCCTGCTCACCTGCCTGGTCCGGTCACAATCCCCGCAGCACGGCGCGTCGGTCCCGATCCTGGCCACCGAGCTGGTCGCGTTGGCCGTCGGCGCGGTCGGCGTGCACCTGGGCGCACGGCTGATGCGTCAGTTCGACAGCGGACGTACCGAGACCGGCGGTCTGGACGCGCTCGCCGGCATCCGTACGGCTGGTCGGCCCACGATCCGCTGACACCTTCGCTCCCGAAGATCTCGCGCCTGCCACCTGGGCCCCGCATGGCACCGCTCACACCGCGCTTCGCCAGCTCGTGTGCTTTCCCCGGGCAGACCTGGCCGAGCCGCACGACATGGGCCCCGAAGGCGCTCGGATCCTCCAGACCGCGCGTGAGGAGCAGAGGCTCACGGGCACCTCGGCCGGGCGGCGCAATTGGGTTGCCGGCCGGGTGACCGGCCGCGAGGCTGACCGCCATGACCGCTGAGCGTGACGCCGAGGACTTGATCGCAGAGGCAGCCGCCGCGCCCGTCGATGGTTGGGGCTTCGACTGGCTGGCCGGCCGGGCCACCGAGGAGCGTCCACCCTGGGGGTACGCCCGGCTGGTCGCCGACCGGATGGCGCGGGCCGACGCGGCGCTGGACGTGGACACCGGCGGCGGGGAGGTGCTCGCCGAAGTGCCGCGTCCCCCACAATTGCTGACGGCGACCGAGGCGTGGCCGCCGAACGTGGAGGTCGCCCGCCGGACCCTGCGTCGGGTCGGCGCGTCGGTGGTCGCGGTCGCCCCGGACGGGCCGCTGCCGTTTCGCGACGCCTCGTTCGACCTGGTGGTCAGCCGGCATCCGGTGCGTACCGACTGGGTTCAGACGGCGCGGGTGCTGCGACCCGGCGGGACGTTCCTGTCCCAGCAGATCGGCGCCGGCACCATGCGGGAGCTGAGTGAGGCGATCCTCGGGCCGTTGCCACCGCCGACCCAGCGGCACCCCGAACACGCGGTCGCCGCCGCCGAGGCCGCTGGCCTGCGAGTTGTCGACCTGCGGCGGGCCACGCTGCGGGCGACGTTCGCCGACATCGGCGCGGTGGTCTGGTTCCTGCGCAAGGTGATCTGGACCGTGCCCGGGTTCACCGTCGACGGCTACCGCGCACCTCTGCGCGACCTCCACCACCGCATCGCCGAAGAGGGCCCTTTCGTCGCCCACGCCCAACGCTTCCTCATCGAAGCCACCCACCCCTGAACCACCCGTCCCCGCCCCGCCCCCGCCAGACCCCGCCCCCGCACGAGCCCCCGATACGCGTCGATCTTGCACTTTCTGTCCCGGCAAAAGCCGTCCAGAAGGGCAATCCGACCACCGAAACTGCAAGATCGGCGAGGCGAGGGCGGGGCGGGGGCGGGTGGGGTGGGGTTAGTGGGGGTGGGTTTGGTGGTGGGTTGCCAGGACGTCGGCGCCGAAGTCGCTGGCGGGGCGGCGCAGCACGGTGTGCGCGTGGTTGCCGTCCGCTGTGGTGTTGTCGTACTCGATCAGCAGGTCGTCGCCCTGCACCCGGTAGTAGTGCCGCCGCCCGGGGTGGGTCGGGCCGGCCCAGGCGAAGTGCAACGGGCCGGAGTCCAGTCGGTTCGCTTCCCGGATGGCCAGCTCGGGCGGCAACCGGTCGAGGTAGAGGGCGACCACCTGGTCGAGCAGGGCGCGGCCGGTCGGTCCCAGCCGCTGCGCCGGTACGCCGAGGGGCTCCAGCGGCCCGTCGACCCGCCCACGGGTGGCGCTGATGATGTCCGCCGGCGCCTCGTCGGCGATGATCGCGGCGGCCCGCTCGGCGGGGCCCAGCGCGTCGAGCAGGGCGCGGGCCAGGTCCTCTTCGACACCGAGTGGGCGGGAGACCGGCCGGCCGGCGTAGCGGACCGCGGCCGGGTTGGCGCCGAAGAAGATCGGCGCGGGGGAGACCTGACCGTCCACCACTGTCATGTTCACCGACAGGTGGTGCCCTTCGAGTCGCCACGCCCAACGGTCGTCGCGCGCGGGGTCACCGAACACGGCCACCCAGTAGTCGGCGCTGTGCCGCCCGCGCTGCCAGCCCTCGGCCCGGTCCAGCACCTCCTCCAGCGAGATGATCGCCATCGCCTGTGCGTACGCCGAGGGGCTGAGCGCGGTGGCCAGCAACCGGTGCGCGGCCTTGCGGGCGGTGACGTCGAGTTCGGCGAGGCAGACGCCCGGTCGGGGTCGGGGCCGGTATTCCAGCCAACGTCGGGCGGCCTCGTCGTCGAACGAGTGCGCGGCGCTCTCTCGGGCGGCGGGGTCGAGCGCGGTCAGCAGCGCGGTCGCGGACGCCCGCATCTGCTCCGGCAGGGGATCTTCCACCGACCCTGTATACCGGCCGGCCGTGCCGGTGTCAGCCGACGCGCAGCAGCTCTGTCATCTCCGGCAGGTCGAAGAAGCGCGCCGTCTCGATGGCCGACGGGTTGCCGTGTGCCGGATCCGCGCCGGCGGCGAGGAGTGCGCGGACCGCTTCGGCGCTGCTGCGGAAGACCGCCGCTGCCAACGCGGTCTGACCTCGGTCGTTGGCTCGGGTGTGGTCGGCGCCGCGGCTGAGCAGGGCGGCCACCGTGTCCGGGTGGGAGTGGTACGCGGCCAGGATGAGCAGCGTGTCGCCCTTGTCGTTGGTGAGGTTGACCGGCAGGCCGGCGTCGATCTGCGCCGCCAGGTCGTCGGTGGCGCCGGCACGGGCCAGGTCGAACATCCGGTGCGCGAACGCCAGCGTCTCGGCGTCGAGGTTCTCGGTCACCGTTCCAGGTTAGTCACTTCGGTCCTGATAGGTTGCTCGGCCGGTGTGCAGGGTGAGGGGTCCGATGGGTGAGACGGTGTACGTGGGCAACGCGGGCGTCGACGGGGCCACCAACGCTGGTTGGTTGCTCGGGCACTTCGCGCCGCCGGGGGAGATCCGGCACAGCACCGACGTCGAGGTGAAGTGGGGCGTGCATCCGCCCGGGCAGGCCCGGGCGCGGTGGGCGACCGGCGAGGTGCGCACCACTCTGCTCGTACTCGTCGAGGGGTGTTTCCGGGTGGAGTTGCCGGACCGGACGGTACGGCTGGCCGCTCCGGGCGACTACGTGGTGTGGGCGCGTGGGGTGGACCATTCCTGGTTCGCCGAGCGCGCGTCGGTGGTGTTGACAGTGCGCTGGCCCTCGTTGCCGGGCTACCGCACGGACCCGCCGGTGCTGCGCTGATTCACCCGAGCGGATGACCTGCGTCCCATCAGACGGAATTACCTACTAAACCTATAGGCTTTGCCGTCTAGAGTACGAGGGCACCCCGCCGAACGACCCGCGAGGAACCGCCATGACGCACCACCGTCCGGAGCCCGACCTGCTCACCGTTGCCGCCGGGTGGGCCGACCCGGCCGGCTGGCCGGTCGCGCTGCGCTTCGATCCCGCCGAGCGCTGGTACGCCCGCCTCGCCGTCGGCGACGAACACGAGGTGTGGGCGCTGAGCTGGCTGCCCGGGCAGGGCACCGACCTGCACGACCACGGCGGCTCCTCCGGAGCGTTCCGGGTGGTCAGCGGCGTGCTCACCGAGGAGACGGTCAGCGCCGGCCGACTGCGCCCCCGACTGTTGCCGGCCGGTGCGGGCCGCCGCTTCGGCCCCCGGCACGTGCACCAGGTGACCAACCGGGGCGTCGATCCGGCGGTCAGCGTGCACGTCTACCGGCCGGCGCTGCTGCGGATGACCCGCTATCACCTCCTCGACGGGCGGCTGCGGGTCGCCGAGGTCGCCGAGGCCGGTCGGTCCTGGTAGTCGCGCGCCCCGAGAACCCCCTGTCACCGGAAGGAATCCGATAATGCAGACAACCGCCGAGCACTGTCCCGCCCCCGTGCCGCCACCGGGCTCCCGGGGCATCGACGAGATCCTGGCCGCCGCGCGGGCCCGGCTGCGCCGGCTGGACCCGGAGCGGGCGCACCTCGCGTACCGGAGCGGAGCGCTGCTCGTCGACATCCGCCCGGCGGCACAGCGGGCCGCGCACGGCGTGGTGCCGGGCTCTCTCATCGTCGAACGCAACGTGCTGGAGTGGCGCTTCGACCCACGCTGCGCGGCCCGGCTGCCGGAGGCCGTCGACTACGACGTGCCGGTGGTGATCCTCTGTCAGGAGGGCTACACCTCGTCGCTGGCCGCCGCCGCGTTGCAGGACGTCGGCCTGCACCGGGCCACCGATGTGGTCGGTGGGTTCGCGGCCTGGCGCATCGCCGGCCTACCGGCCCTCGGCCCGACCCCACTGCACCACCCTTCACCCCTCGCGTCCCCGGTCAACGCCGGGTGGGCGCGCCGCTGACCGTCACGCCACACCCGGCGTGGCGCGCGTACCGCCACTCAGGAGGCACCATGTCCGTCGTCGCCATCCCCACGCGCCGTCACCCCGGCGTGCGCCCGTCGGCCCGTCCGCGCACCAGCCCGACCCTCACCATCACCCTCGACCTCGTCCCCGGGCCGCTGAGCCCTCGCCTGGCCCGGCTCGTGCAGCTGCTCGGCGAGCTGGCCGAATCGGGGGAGGGTCAACTGCGTGCCGTGGAGGAGCCCGCGTCGGGGCCGCGACCGGCCCCGCGCCCTGCCGCACCGGACCACGTCCGCATCCTGGCCGGCTCGCGGATGGTCCGCCAGGGTGACCGGGTCATCGCGCTGACCCGCATCGAGTACGAGCTGCTGCTGTTCCTGGCCGAGCGGCCCCGCCGGGTGTTCACCCGACTGCAACTGCTCTCCAGCGTCTGGGGCTACGAGCACGCGGTGGCCCGGACGGTGGACGTGCACGTCCGTCGGCTGCGCGCCAAGCTGGCCGGCTCGGAGGTGGTCACCACCGTCTACGGCGTCGGCTACCGGCTGGCCGACGAGGCCCTGATCAGCGTGGATCACAGCAGCTGAGCCCTGGTGCGGAGGCGACGTGACCGCCTGGTGAACCGGTCGGGGACCCCCGTAACGGGGCATGTCGACGACTCTGCTGTAATCATCAGGACTCGTACGCAGAGCGAGCATCCGGCTCCGATGCGTTCGTCAATTGTCACATTCATGCAACGTAGCCGCCTCTTGACCCTCGCCCAGGCGCCGGGAAGCATCGATGAAGCGGCGTCCCGGGCCGTGGGGAGATACCCGGACCAGCCCAAGGAGGACCATGTCGGTCAGCCCCGCCTCGTCGCGTGCCGGATGGCATACGTCCCAACCCGCGGTGCCCGGTCGACCTCCCGGCGGCCAGCGTCGCCCGGCGAACACCGCCGCGCCCGTGCTCACTGTGACGCTGTCCATCCCGCTGGCCTGTGAGGAGTCGCTGACCCCGGCGGCACGCCGGCTGTTGGAGGCCGCTCGCGAGATGCTGGAGCGGGGCGAAGGCGTGATCATCGGCTCGGTCCCGACCGAACGCCGCCCCGACCAGGCGCCCGCCAACCGGTCGCCGGCCCGCCCGATCAGCCCGACCATTCCCGCCCTGCACATCCTCGCCTCGTCGCGCTCGGTGCTGCGCGACGAGGAGCCGCTGCCGCTGACCCGGCTGGAGTTCGACCTGCTGCTGCACCTGGTCGCCCACCCGCGCCGGGTGTTCACCCGCCTGCAACTGCTCAACGCCGTGTGGGGCTACGAGCACGCCGGCGTGCGCACCGTCGACGTGCACGTGCGTCGGCTTCGCGGCAAGGTCGGCGTCGACGTCCCACTGGTCACCACCGTCTACGGCGTGGGTTACCGGCTGGCCGACGACGCCCGGGTCACCATCGACCGCAGCGGCTGACCGGCGACACCCACGTACCCGGCGCGGGGCAGGATGGTCCGGTGCGCATCCGCCCCATCTCGCCCGACCTGCTCGTCACCGAGCTGACCGGCCGGCTGGCCGACGCGGCGACCCGCGCCGCGAGCGCCGCCGCCGGGCCCGCGCGGCTGCGGGTGGCGGTGGACGGCGCCCCCGCCGCCGGCGCCGACGAACTGGCCGCGGCGCTGGTCGACCCGCTGCGCGCGCAGGGCCATCCGGTGCTGCACGTCCGCGCCACCGACTTCCTGCGCCCCGCGTCGCTGCGCTTCGAGCTGGGGCGCACCAACCCCGACTCCTTCTACGAGGCCTGGGTCGACGAGGCCGGGCTGCGCCGGGAGGTGCTCGACCCGGCCGCCGCCGGCGGCAGCGGCCGGCTGCTCCCGTCGCTCTGGGACGCCGACGCCGACCGGGCCAGCCGTGCCCGATACGTCGACCTGGCACCCGGCGGTGTCGTCCTGGTCAGCGGCTCACTGCTGCTCGGCGGCGGCCTGCCCTTCGACGTGACCGTCCACCTGGAGTTGTCCCCGGCGGCGCTTCGCCGACGCACCGAAGCGGCCCAGCAGTGGGCGCTGCCGGCCTTCGACCGGTACGCCGAGGAGGTCGTCCCGGCGAGCTTCGCCGACGTCGTGGTACGCGCCGACGACCCCCGCCGACCGGCGCTCGTGGAGCCCGGCGACGACGACTGACAACAACCGAGAATTTGTCGGTTTGCCCGGCCGGTCCGGCGGGTACTCGCCCGGCTCACAGAGCACGGGTGATCGCCCGCGCACCGAACGCGACCGTGACCGGGGCCCCGCGCCGCCGGCACCCGGTTCACCTTGTGCCACAGGCCCAGGAAAGGCAGGCAGCGATGCTCGTCCACGACACGGTCGGTACGGCCCGGTCCCAGACGGAGATCGACCAGATCCGACAGTCGCTCCAGGCGCGCTACGACGAGCTGACCGCGGAGTACGACCAGGCGGTGCTCCAGAGCCAGGTGCTGCGGCTGGTGGAGGTCGGCGACACCGCCGGCGACGACCAGGCCGACAGCGGTACCAAGACGGCCGAGCGGGACACCGCCCAGTCCCTGTTGCGCACCATCCTCGACCGCCGCGCCCAGTACGAGCACGCCCTTGGCCGGCTCGAGGAGGGCACCTACGGCTGGTGCGAGGGCTGCTCGGCGGCGATCCCGGTGGAGCGGCTGGAGATCTTCCCGTCCGCCACCACCTGTGTGACGTGCAAGCAGACTCGCGAGCGGCGGGCGGCCTGAGCCACCCCAGCGGTTGCCGGTCGGTCCCGGACGCGGTGGACTTCAGCCATGGGTGACATCCTCGTGGGCACCGCTTCCTGGACCGACCGCACACTGCTGGACTCGGGGTGGTATCCGCAGACCGCCGACACCCCGGAGAAGCGGCTGGCCTACTACGCCAAGCAGTTCCCGCTGGTCGAAGTGGACGCCACCTACTACTCGCCGCCCGCCGAGGCGACCGCGCGGCTGTGGGCCGAACGCACCCCGGCCGGCTTCACCTTCAACGTCAAGGCGTTCAGCCTGCTGACCGGGCACCCCACCCGGGTCAGCGCGCTCTACAAGGACCTGCGCCCGGAGACCGACAAGAAGAACGTCTACCCCGACGACCTGCCCGCGCAGTCGTACGAGGAGGTGTGGACGCGTTTCCTGTCCGCACTGGACCCACTGGTCGAGGCCGACAAGTTGGGCGCGCTGCTGTTCCAGTTCCCACCCTGGTTCACCATCAAGCGGGCCAACAAGCAGTACCTGCTGGAGGTGGCGAAGCGCTGCGCGCCGCTGCGCCCGGTGTACGAGTTCCGGCACGCCTCCTGGTTCGACGGCGACAACGCCGACGAGACCCTGGCCTTTCTGCGCGAGCACAAACTGCCGTACGTCTGCGTGGACATGCCGCAGGGCCACCGTTCGTCGCTGCCCCCGGTGCTGGCCGCCACCGCGGACCTCGCGGTCATGCGCTTCCACGGGCACAGCGACAAGTGGACCAGCAAGGACATCCACGAGAAGTTCGGCTACCACTACTCCCAGCGCGAGTTGGCCGACTGGGCGCCGAAGCTGCGCGAGCTCGCCGACGAGGCAGGCCAGACCCACGTGCTCATGAACAACTGCTACCGCGACTACGCGCAGACCAACGCCACGACCCTCGCGGCTCTCCTCGACGTCGACTGACCTCACCCGATCAGGGTGGGGACGACTCACCCCACCCGCCGGCAGGGTGGACGCGGTGGGTTCGGCCGTCCACGGGCGGCCGACGCCGGAGACGACACGGAGGTGACGGGGATGACGGTTCGAGTGGTGACGGATCGACGGCGTGGTGCCGTCCTGCACGTGGTCGGCACGGCCGACAACGCCCGGCGCGCGCCACAGGGCAGCCCGGTGCGGGCCCGCCGTGGCCCGGTGGGGCCGCCGCGCCGCGCCGACGACCGACGGTGGGACACCACGGAACGGGGGTCGACCGATGGCTGACTCGATGATCTCGGCGTTCGAGTCCTCGCTGGACAAGACGAACCTCATTCTCAAGGACATCGAGAATGCGTACGGCTGGCCGAAGGAACGGCGCAACCAGTCGTACGCGGCCCTGCGCACGGTGCTGCACCTGCTGCGCGACCGGCTGCCGGTGGACGAGAGCGTGGAGTTCGCCCAACAGTTGCCGGTGTTGGTACGGGGCATCTACTTCGATGGCTGGGTGCCGTCCGACGTGCCGATCAAGCTCAACCGTGACGACTTCCTCTACGAGGTTCGGCAGGGCTTCCCGTACGACGCGGAGGGTGGCCCGGAGCGGGTGACGCAGGTGGTGCTGGACACGCTGCGCCGCCACGTCACCCAGGGTGAGTGGCAGGACGTGAAGGACACCATGCCCAAGGACCTCGCCACGATGATGCCGTGACGGTCTGACACACCGCGAGCCCGCCCGACCGCTGTCGGGCGGGCTCAGTCGTCCTCGGCGGGCACCCGCGACACCGGGTGCCCGGCCCGGCGGGCGAGCGCGGCGAACGCCACGGCGTCCACGATCGCGGCCCCGCCCGGATCGTTGTTGAAGTAGACGTACGCCGGCTCGTCGGCACCGAAGGCGTCGGTCAGCCGACCCACCCAGGACCGCAGCGCGGCCCGACCGTAACGCGGCCACGGCCGTGCCCGCCCCTCGTGCAGCCGCAGGTAGCCGAAGTCGGTGGTGCGCCAGCGGGGGGCGACCGGGCGGCCCAGCCGATCCGCCCAGACCAGCGCTGCCCGACGCCGTTCGAGGACCGCACGGGTGGCGTCGGTCCACCAGGAGGGGTGCCGGGGCTCGACCGCTACCCGCACCTGCGTCGGGAACAGTCGCAACGTCGCGTCCAGCGCCTCCACGTCCGCCCGCAGGTTCGGTGGCAGTTGCAGCAGCACCGGGCCGAGCCGGTCACCGAGCGCGGTGGCGCGGCCGAGGAACCGGGCCACCGGCTCCTCCGGGTCACGCAGTCGCCTGATGTGGGTGAGGTAGCGGCTCATCTTCACCGCGACGCAGAAATCAGCCGGGGTGCGCGCCCGCCAGGCGGCGAAGGTGTCCCGCTCGGGCAACCGGTAGAAGGCGTTGTTGACCTCGACCGTGGCGAACCCGGCTGCGAAGTGCTCCAACCAGAGCCGCTGCGGCAACCCCTGCGGATAGAAGCGCCCGCGCCAGTCCCGGTACTGCCAGCCGGACGTGCCCACCAGGATCACCCACCCATCCTGGCACTCTCCGCCGCGGCTCGCGAACTGCCCGTGTCGCCCCGGTTCGGCGTCTACGGTGAGGGTTAGAGAAGATCGCGCGTGGGGTACCACCCGCAACACGACGGACCCCGGCGTACGGCGGGGCGGCACACCCGAGGGAGTACCGATGGCACTCAACGATGACGACATGCAGACCACCGGCGGCGGCGGCGCGGAGGGTCCGGCCGACGGCGGCGCGACCCCCGGTCAGCACGACGGTGGCGCCGACGGCGGCGCGGAGGGTCCCGCCGATGGTGGTGCCACCCCCGGTCAGCACGACGGTGGCGCCGACGGCGGCGCGGAGGGTCCCGCCGATGGTGGTGCCACCCCCGGTCAGCACGACGGTGGCGCCGATGGCAGCGCGGAGGGTCCCGCCGATGGCGGTGCCACCCCGGGCCAGCAGGACGGTGGCGCTGACGGCAGCGCCCGGTAGCGGCTCGCAATGACCTACCTCGACCCGCCGGGCGGCCACCACGGTCGCCCGGCGGTTGCGTCCGCCGAGGCCACCGCGGCGCTGGCCCGATGCGTCTCGGTCGAACCGGCCAAGTTCGCCGCCGCGCACTGGGGGCACACCCCGCTGCTGTCCCGAGCCGCCGAACTGCCCGACCCGGCCGGCTTCACCGACCTGCTCAGCCCCGCCGACGCCGACGAGTTGCTGAGCCGGCGCGGTCTGCGTACCCCGTTCCTGCGCGTCGCCAAGGACGGCCAGCTGGTCGCGGCTTCGCGCTGGACCGGCGGTGGCGGCGCGGGCGCCGAGATCGGCGACCAGGTGCTCGACGAGCGGGTCCTGGAGCAGTACGCGTCCGGGGCCACCCTCGTGTTGCAGGGGTTGCACCGGATCTGGCCGCCGCTCGTCGACTTCGCCCGCGACCTGGGCCTCGCGCTCAACCAGCCGTTGCAGATCAACGCCTACCTGACCCCGGCCGGCAGCCAGGGCTTCGCCACCCACTACGACACCCACGACGTGTTCGTGCTCCAGGTCGACGGCCGCAAGCACTGGCGGATCCACCCGCCGGTCCTGCCCGACCCGTTGGAGAAGCAGCCGTGGGGTGGACGCGCCGACGAGGTCTCCGCCACCGCGCAGGGTCCGGCCGCGCTGGACGTGGTGCTCGCCCCCGGTGACGCCCTCTACCTGCCCCGGGGGTGGCTGCACAGCGCGCAGGCACAGGACGCCAGCTCGCTGCACCTGACCGTGGGCATTCGCGCGCTCACCCGCTACGCCCTGGTCGAGGAGCTGCTGGCGCTGTCCGCCGAGGACCAGCGACTGCGGGCCAGCCTGCCGTTCGGCACCGACGTCGCGGACCCGGACGCCATCGAGCCGGAGCTGACCGAGACCGTGGAGGCGCTGCGGGACTGGCTGCTGCGCGCCGACCCGAGCGCCGTCGCCGCGCGATTGCGCCAGCGCGCCTGGCCGGCCGCCCGCCCGGCGCCGATCCGACCGCTCGCCCAGGCCGACGCGCTGGCCACACTGGACGCCGACTCCCGGCTCACCCTGCGGCCGGGCCTGCGTTGGCAGCTTGTGCCGCACGGGTCGGACAGCGTGGCGCTGCGGCTCTTCGACCGCACCATCACCCTTCCGGCGACCTGCGAGCCGGCCGCCCGTGCCCTGCTCAGCGGAGTGGTCACCCGGGTCGGCGACCTGCCCGGCCTGCCCGACGACGCCGACCGGGTCACCCTGGCCCGCCGTCTGCTCCGCGAGGCCGTCCTGATCCCGGCCTGACCGGTCGCATCGAGGGCCGGCGCAGCGCCCTGGGTACACCCTGCCCAGGGCGCTTCACGTCTCGAGGACCTGATGAACGGCCAGTGACACCAGACGCGACGTCCTGTTGGATGTGGGGGACGGTGCCGCGGAGGGATTCGTCCATGGGTTCTGATGGTCGTCGCTCGGCCGGATGGGTCGTGGCCGGTGTGCCGATGTTGGCTGCGCTGGGAGGTCTTGCCGCTAACGCAGCTTCCGACCAGCAGCGTTGGCCCAGGGTCCTTGAGCTGGTGCGACAGAATCCGTGGTTGACCTTAGGTGTCATAACTCTGATGTGCGTGGGGTCCGAGGTGGTGTTGCTGTGGCCGCGCCGGAGATCCAAGAGCGTTGTCCCCGCCGAGACTGAGCAGCCGGGCCCGCGTCGTATGCCGAATCGGAATCCGCTGTTCACCGGTCGGGAACAGATACTGGACGAACTTCACCTGCGACTCGAATCATCTGTCGTCTGTCTGCACGGCATAGGTGGTTCCGGTAAGACAAGTCTGGCAGTCGAATATTCGCACAGATTCAAAGAGCGTTTTTCCGTGATTTGGTGGATAGCTGCCGAACAGCCTCCGCTCGTAACCGAACAGTTGGCGGCGTTGGCTGTCGAAGTGGGTGAAGCAACCGAAGGAACACCGGTCAAGGATGCTGCCGAGAAGGCTCGGGTCTGGCTGCGCGGCCACCGGGGCTGGTTGGTGGTGTTGGACAACATGCCGGGAACCGAGCTCGTTTCGCCGGTAATTCCCGATGGTGCCGGTCAAGTGCTGATCACCTCGCGAGCCAACTACTGGAATCAGCTAGGAGCGTTGATTCAAGTGGATGTATTTTCCCGGACAGAGTCGGTGTCCTTATTGACAGCGCAGCTGAGCGGGATCAGCCCGTCGGACGCGGACAGGGTCGCGAACGCGGTGGGCGATCTGCCCCTGGCGGTAGCGCAGGCGGCGGGTTTCATGGTGGCAACGGGCATGCGGCCCAGTGAGTACGTCGATGCGATCGAAGCGCATGCGATCGAGATTCTGGACCGCGGCAGGCCGGTCGGATATCAATTGTCGTTGGCCGCGGTGGTCGCGCTCTCCGTCGAACGGCTCAGTGTTGAGGACCCCGTCGGGGTCAGCATCCTGAATCTGTGTTCGTTCCTGGGGCCAGAGCCGATTCCCTTCACCTGGCTCACTCGTATGCCGCAGGAGGGAAGTCGAAGCGCCCTCGCCAAGGCCTCACCCGTCAAACTGAGGTCATCGGTGGGGCGGCTGGTGGAATTCGGCCTTGCGCGGCTCGACTCGGACGGGGGGTCGCTCGTGGTGCACCGCACGACGGCGGCAGTCGTGCGCGATCTGCTCACCGTACGGACGCGAAGCAGGCAGTGGCAGTTGGCCGGTGAATTGCTCGCCGCGAACCGATCCGACGACCCCTCTGAGTTGGCCCTCTGGCCCCTGTGGTCCATCCTGACGGCTCACGTTGGCCCGCATCTACGGCTGGCCCCCGCATCCGCTGACGCGGGCAGCCAGGATTATCGAAGAGTCGTTCTCGATGCCGCCCGGTATCTGGAGCTGTCCGGACAGGCCGCATCAGCGAATGAGCTCGCCCGCGCAGCTCGCGAGAGATGGACCCAATCGCTGGGCAGCGACGATCTGGATGTCCTGCGGGCAGCTCGGCGGCAGTCGGCGACGCTTCCCCCGGCGCATCCCGACGCGTTGGGCATCGAGACGGACACACTTGCCCGTTTGCAGCGCCTGCTCGGTCCGGACGATCCGGAGACCCTGTCTTCGGCTGGCAACTGCGCCAGGGCCATGGCCGACCTCGGGAGATACGAGGACGCACGGCAGTTGAACCGCGACACTCTCACTCGCCTGCGGCGGATCTTCGGTGACGATGATCCCAGGACTCTGCTGTCCGCCAACAATCTGGCTAATCGAATGTCTGAGCTTGGTGAACACGAAGCTGCGAGGGCTCTGCACCGCCATATTCTGGACCGCCGGGAAGTGGTGCTTGGTCACGATCATCCGGACACCCTGATTACCAAGACCCAACTCGCTCTCGACCTCGCGAATCTCGGAGAACTGGACGAGGCGAGGACGTCGTGCCGCCTGTCCCTTGCCGAGCTCAGCCGCAGGCTTGGTCCCGACCACCGCAGCACTCTGCAGGCGGCGGCCATCCTCGCTGAAATTCTGCGCCGGGAGGGGAGTCTCCACGAGGCGCGCGCTCTTGACGAGGAGACTCTCGAACGTCGCAAGCGGGTGTTGGGCACAGACCATCCCGAAACCTTGGCCCTGGCTCAGAGCCTTTTTCCGAACTCGTCCCACCAGGGCTGAGCCGGGAATGCCGGTGTCTAGCTGGTGCTGTCTCGCGCCCCGAGCGCCCTGTCCGGTCGTTGACTGCGGCCACCCGGGGGCCGTTCGTCGGATCAGCGGCCGAGGGCCAGCAGCAGCCCGGTGGCGACCACCCCCGCACCGAGGACCACTGTGATCGGCCGGGGGCCGAGCACCGCGTGCCGGCGGTCGGCCAGCACCCGCGCCGGCACCAGACCGACCAGCGGCCCGAGCAGGGTCACCACCAGCGCCAGCACCGGCAACCCGACCGCCAGGTCTCCGCCGTACCCGATGCCGAGCGCGCGGGCGCCGGCCCCCAGCGCGTACGCCAGCACGGCGCCGGCCACCCCGCAGAGCGCCAGCAGCGGGTTGACCGAGCCCGGCAGCTCGCCCGGCTGACCGGCCCGGTCGAGCAGGTCACGGGCCTTGGCGAGCAGCACCACCGGGTCGGTGGCCCCGACGCCGTTCGCCGGGGCGGGCGGGCCACCGAGACGGCGGGCACCGAGACGCGAACGGACCTGCTGCCACAGGTGGGTCACCTCGGCGTCGACCCGTTCCTGCTGCTCACGGGCAGCGACCAGTTCCTCCTCGGCGTTCTGGAGCTGGTCGGCAGCCTCGGCGACGGCCCGCTCGGCGGCAACGCACTGCCGCTCGTGCCAGGTGTGCGCCTCGGCGCGCTGCTCGCGTACCCGCGCGCTGAGCTCGGCCAGCCGCCGTAGCTGCGCCGCGTACGTCTCGCTGGTCACCGGTTCGTTCATCGCGTCGGTCCATACGGGATGATCACCTGTCCGGTGCGGTGCACCGCCCGGTCGAAGAAGAGCCCCCGCCAGGGGCGGGGATACCAGTCCGGGCCGCCGGTGCCCGGATAGAGCGACGAGCCCAGCTCGCCGCCGTGCGCGTCCAGCGCCACCCAGGCGCCGATCTGGTCGGTACGGGCGGCCGGCCCACCGAGATCGGCGCGCATCCGGGCCACACCCCGCCACCAGGCCAGCACGTGCGTGCGTCGTTCCGGCCCGTCGTGCATGATCCGGCGCAGCTGCTCCAGGCCGGTCCGCCGGCCCGTGCGGGCGGCCAACGCGCCCGCTGCCGCGTCGACGGCGAACAGCAGCAGGTAGTGCGGACTTCCCGGGCCGCCGAGCCCGTCGGCCGTCTCGGCCATCAGCTCCCCGACGGTCTCCTCGTCGTACCAGGCGGCGTCGTCGGCCAGGTCGTCGTAGAGGGCGCGGGCGATCGGGTCGGCGTCCGGGTCGAGGCAGGCGATGGAGAACCGGGCGGTGCCCGGCGGGTGCTGACGGGCCAGCGACCGGGCCGCCGCGTCGAGCACCGCGCACGCCTCGTCGACGCGGGTGCCGAGCACCGCGAGGTTGCGGCCCGGGGCGCGCGGCAGCCGCAGCGACGCCGAGCGGGACTGCACGTCGATGATCTCGCCGAGCAGGGCCACCGGGTTGCGCGGCGCGGTTCCGTCCGGCGGTACGGCGAGCGCCCGGAAGTCCGGGGCGTCCGCCAGCCGGGGGATCGCGTCGCCGTCGAAGAGCCGGGCCGGCGCCGCGTCGGGGGCGCGCATCCGCCACAGCCGGTGCTGCAACCCGCTCCAGGTCTCCCAGTCGCTGGCCGCCGGGATGCGGGCCACCTCGTTGCCCTCCACCATGCCCGACTCGGCGTTGATCACCGCGTGCCAGCGCGGCAGCGACTGCGCCGCGTCGTTGCGCTCGGCGAGGATGCGCAGCGCCTTGGGCAACGCGATGCGCAGGGCGAACTGGGCGACCAGCGCGGGGCGGCCCCACAGCGCCTCGATGCCCCGCACGTCCTGCGAGGCCAGGACGAGGTGGATGCCCTGGGACCGGCCGCGGCGGGCCAGGTCCTCCAACAGGTCGGCCGCCTCCCGGGCGACCACGTCCCGGCCGGCCAGCAACATCTGGAACTCGTCCACCACGGCGACGATGCGGGGCCAGTGTCCGGTCGGGTCGACCGCCCGCAGCTCCGCCAGCTTGGTCACCTCGTGTTTCTTGGCCGCGTCGGCGCGTCGGCGCAACTCCTCGGCGAGGAAGCGCAGCAGCGCCAGTCCGAACTCCCGGTCGGTGTTGACGTTGATGCCGACCAGCCGCATGTGCGGCAGCCAACTCGGGTCGCGCCGGCCCTGCGCGAACCGCGCGAAGGAGACCCCCTCCTTGAAGTCCAGAAGGTAGAACTCCAGCTCGGCGGGGGAGTAGCGGGCGGCGAGGGCGCCGATCCACGCGAAGATCAGGTTGGTCTTGCCGGTGCCGGACGGCCCGCCGATCAGCGCGTGCGGTGGGTAGTCGCCGAGCGTCAACCGTACCGGCCGGCCCTGTGGGCCCTCACCGATCGGCGCGGTCAGCCCGTCGGCGGAGTCCTCCCGCCACATCAGCTCGGTCGGGGGCAGCAGGTCGGTGAAGGGAGTCGGCGGCGGGCCCGCGTTCACCCGGGCGGCGACGTCCCGGCAGGTCTCGGTGACCAGCGCCGCCGGTGGCGGTGGGTCCAGCCGGACCGGCAGCCCGGCCGAGCCGCCGATCCGCGCGCCGGACACGCCGGCCACCACCCGGGTCACCGTCGGATCCTCCGGCAACGGCACACCGTGTACCACCAGGTGTACGCCGCATGCGGCGCCGGCCCGCACCACCCGGTCCAGTTGCCCGCGCTCGTGCCGGTTCAGTTCCTCCCCGCCGAGCAGCACCGCCACCCGCCACGGTTCGGGTCGTCGGCCGGTCGCCGCAGCCAGTTCGCGCAGCGACGCGTACTCGCCGGCGAGGACCGTCTCGTTGATCCGGCGGATCTGCTCCACCAGGTCGTCGAGCAGCGGGCCCAGCCCGCCCGGGCCGACGAAGGTGAGCAGCCCCGCCGTGCCCAGCGGGGCGAACCCGGCCAGGCCGCCGCCGAGCTGGTCCGGGTCGTACCCGACCAGTCGTACCACCCCGGGGTCGGCACGGCCAACGGCCCGCAGCAGCAACGCGGACACCACCGCGTCGCAGCCGGCGCGGTCGTCCCCGGAGAGGTGCACGTGCCCGGCGTCGAGCAACGGCACCAGCGCGGGAACCGGGTCGACGCCGTCGATCCGGACCGTGCCGACCCGAAGCGCGCCGGGCGGCTCGGCCCGGCGGGCGGGCGTCGGCGTCCAACCCGCCCAGTCGGCCCCCGCGCAGCCGGGCGCCTCCTGCCGGGCCGCGTCGGCGGCCCGCCGGGCCAGCTCCGCGATCCGGGTGGAGTAGCGGGCGTCGATCTCGGCGATGCGGCGGTCCCGTTGGGCGCCCACCCGCTCTGGTACGGCAGCCGCGGCCCGCTGGACCCGGGCCAGTCGTTCCCGCCCGGCGGTCAGGTCGGCCTGGGCGGCGGACAGTCGGGTGCGGGTGGCGCCCAACGCCTCGGCGAGGGTGTCCCGGACCCGGCTGGCCAGCTGACCGCGCCGGTCAGCCATCGGAGTCCCGACGCGTCGGCGCGTCCCGCCAGGGGCTGCCCGAGCGTGGGGGCGGCCCAGCGGGGCGTGGCGGCGGCCCGTCCGAGCGCTGCGGCAGACCACCGGAGCGCTGCATCGCACCGCCGGCGCGGGGAACCGCCCCCGCCGACCGCACGGTCCCGCTCGGCTGCTGCGTGCCCGCCGGTTGCCCCGCCCGCGCCGGCTGCCCGACGTCGCCTCGCTGCCCCGAACCCGCCGGTTCTTTCGCGCCGCCGGCCGGCAGGTCCCGGCCCAGGCGGGCGAGCAGCAGCCCGGTCGCCACCCCGGCGGTCACCGCGGAGTCGGCGGCGTGCGGTGGTTCCCCCGAGGCGCGCGGCGGCGGCATCCGGCACACCCGGGTCAGCAACGTCTCCAGCACCGGCGGCGGCAACCCGGGCAGCAGGTCGCGCACGCGTCCGTCCAACTCGCCGCGCAGCCGCCCGAGATCGGTGGCGCGAGGCGGGTGCCCGAGCAACTCGCCGGCCAGCTCACGCAGCAGCGGCGGCGCCAGCGCCGCCATGCCCAGCCCCACGTCGGCCGGGGCTCGGCGCAGCTCCTTGCGGAGCCGGTCCCGGTCGCCGGAGCGGACACCACCCACCACTCGGCGCAGCAACTCCTGGGAGTCGTCCACCTGCTCGTCGGGCTCGTCGTCGGTGCCCTCGCGCCCGCCGGTCAGCTCGGCCACCCGCACCGACCACCAGCGGCGCATTCGCACCTGCTCGGCCGGCTCAGGCGCGACCACGGCGGGCCCGGACACCGGTGGCGTGTCGTGTCGGGGAGCGCGTTGCTGCTCAGGGCGGGGCGCTGGGGCGCCGTCCGCGCCGAGCCCGATCGCCGTCAGGTACGCCGACAGCTGTTCCTGGGCCACCCGCAGCGCGTAGCCGGCACTCTCGGCGTGCTCGGTGGCGGCGGAGAGCTCGGGCACCCCCATCGGGTTGGCCGACTCCTGTCGTACCCAGCGCAGCCGCTCCGCGGCCAGGCCGAACTTCTCCAGCGCCTGCCCGAGCAGCGCGACCGGGAACTCCTCGGTGGCGGCACGGACCTGCCCGCCGACATCCTCGATGATGGACATGACGGCCTACAGAGTGGAGACGTAGAGCTGCGCCTGCTCCACCGCGACAAGTGTCGCGGCGAGACACTCCTCCAGCTCCTGGCTGGCCTGGGTCAGTGACGCCTGGGCCGCCTCCACAGTCTCGTGCCCGCTGCCCTCCAGCGCCCCGGCAAGGGTCTGCTGTGCCTCGGAGAGTTTCTCGCCGGCTGCCTGCACGGCTGTCTGCCCGTCTCCGATCTGTTGGAGGGCGACATCGATGGCAGCCTTCAGCTCGGCGACGCTCGCCACGGCGGAACCTCCTGGGGGCGGGGAGATCTCCATTAGAGCCTATCGCCGGTTCCGAAAGAACATCCGCCCTGTCGGTGTTCCTGCCCGCCTGTCCGGAAGGCCCTCGGAAGTGCCGGGAGTCCGATCTGTGGGAGTCCCAGTGCGAGAATTTCTCAGTTGCTGGTCGGGTTCTCGCGGAGCCAGCGCGGGCCGTACACCTCGGCGCCCAGCGCCGTCACCCGGCCGCGCAACTCCCGGTCGGCGGTGACCACCAGCCGCCGACGCCGCGGCGCGCCCTCCACCAGCTCGACCACCGTGTCGTCGCCGGAGCCGGCGGCGGAGACCACCCGCACACCCTCGGTGCCCGGTACGCCCCGCGCGGCCCCCTCGACCACCAGGACCACCTCCACCGGGGCGGTCAGCCGGGCCGGCAACCCGATGGTCGCCACCGGGGCGAGCGAGTCGCGCAACCGGGCAGCGGCCCCGGCGCGGTCACGCCACCACCCGTTCGGGCGCGAGCCCACCACGTTGGCGCCATCCACGATCAGCAGCGGGGTCTCATCCATCCGGTCAGCCTGCCACCACCGCCCGTCCCTGGCCCGACGCCACTCCCGGAATGCCGGTCCTTCGCCACCTGCGGCGTTTGTCGGGCCGCGCGCCGGGTAGCCCCTGCCGACCGTGCCGAGCCCTACTGCGGAGGACAGACATGATGGGACCCGGTGACATCGGCTCCGACCCGTGGGACGAATTCCTGGCCAGGTACTTCGGCCGGGGCGAGGGAGGGCGCCGACCGCCGCACCGGGTCGACATCACCCGACTGATGACGGCGGACGCCCGGGAGATGCTGGCCGACGCGGCCCGACGGGCCGCGCAACGGCAGAGCAGCGACCTGGACACCGACCACCTGCTCTGGGCGGCGCTGCAACGCGAACCGCTGCGTGACCTGGTACGCCGGGCCGGGGCCGACCCGGACACCCTGCTCAACGCCCTCGGCGGAAAGGGCGACGGCGCGCCACGCGGGGAGGTGCCGCCCAACCTCTCGTTGACCCCCGCCGCCAAGCGGGCGCTGCTCGACGCCCATCAGCTGTCCCGCGCGATGGGTGCCAACTACATCGGCCCCGAGCACATCCTGATGGCGCTGCCGCTCAACCCGGAGTCGCCGGCCGGGCGGATGCTGGCCGCCGGCCGGATCCAACCCGAGTCGTTGCAGGCCGCCAACGCCGAGCGCGGGCCGATGACCGGGCCGAAGCCGGACCGTGGCACCCCCACCCTGGACCAGTACGGGCAGGACCTCACCGACCTGGCCCGCAACGACCAGATCGACCCGGTGATCGGGCGGGCCGACGAGATCGAGCAGGCCGTGGAGATCCTGTCCCGGCGGACCAAGAACAACCCGGTGCTGATCGGCGAGGCGGGCGTCGGCAAGACCGCCATCGTCGAAGGGCTGGCCGAACGGATCTGCGACGGCGACGTACCGCAGACCCTGCTCGGCAAGCGGGTCGTCCAGCTCGACCTGGCCGGTCTGGTCGCCGGCACCCGTTACCGGGGCGACTTCGAGGAACGGCTGAAGAAGGTGATCGACGAGATCCGTGCGCACCGGGACGAGCTGATCATCTTCATGGACGAGATCCACACCCTGGTCGGGGCCGGTGGCGCCGGCAGCGAGGGCGGAATGGACGCGTCGAACATGCTCAAACCCGCCCTCGCCCGCGGCGAGCTGCGGGTGATCGGCGCGACGACGCTGGACGAGTACCGCAAGAGCATCGAGAAGGACGCCGCCCTGGCCCGGCGCTTCCAGCCGGTGCTGGTGCCCGAGCCCAGCGTCGACGACACCATCGCCATCCTGCGCGGGCTGCGCGACCGGTACGAGGCCCACCACCAGGTGCGCTTCACCGACGAGGCGCTGGTCTCGGCCGCCGAGCTGTCCGACCGGTACGTCACCGACCGGTTCCTGCCGGACAAGGCGATCGACCTCATCGACCAGGCCGGCGCCCGGGTGCGGCTGCGGACCCGCACCCCCGCGTCCGACGTGCGCGAGCTGGAGCAGGAACTCGACGAGGTACGCCGGGACAAGGAACAGGCCGTCACCGACGAGCAGTACGAGCGGGCCTCCGCGCTGCGCGACCGGATCTCCGAGCTGGAGGAGGACATCCGACGCGCCAACGGCGAGGACGGTTCGTCCGGATCCCAGGTGCCCGAGGTGGGCCCCAAGGAGATCGCCGAGGTGGTCTCCCGGGCCACCGGCATCCCGGTCAGCCAGCTCACCGAGGAGGAACGCGACCGGCTGCTGCGCCTGGAGGGTCACCTGCACCAGAAGGTGGTCGGTCAGGACGACGCGGTCACCGCGGTCGCCGAGGCGGTGCGCCGCTCCCGGGCCGGGCTGGCCGACCCGGAGCGACCGATGGGCAGCTTCCTGTTCCTCGGCCCGACCGGTGTCGGCAAGACCGAGTTGGCGCGGGCCCTGGCCGAGGCGTTGTTCGGCGAGGCGGACCGGATGGTCCGGGTGGACATGAGTGAGTTCCAGGAGCGGCACACGGTCAGTCGGCTGGTCGGCGCGCCGCCCGGATACGTCGGGTACGAGGAGGCCGGTCAGCTCACCGAGGCGGTGCGTCGCCGCCCGTACGCGGTGGTGCTGCTCGACGAGATCGAGAAGGCCCACCCGGACGTCTTCAACATCCTGCTCCAGGTGCTCGACGACGGGCGGCTCACCGACAGTCAGGGTCGCACTGTGAACTTCAAGAACACCGTCCTGATCATGACGAGCAACCTCGGCTCCGAACTGATCACCGGCGCCCAGCGCTCGGTCGGCTTCGGCACCGGGGACGTGGGCAGCGAGCAGGAGAGCAACGAGCTGCGCGAGCGCCTCATGCGCCGCCTTCAGGAGAACTTCCGCCCGGAGTTCCTCAACCGCATCGACGAGGTCATCATCTTCCGCCGGCTCGAGGCCGAGCAGCTGCGCGACATCACCGCGCTGCTGTTGGAGGAGACCCGCCGCCGGATGCACGCCCAGGACCTCCAGGTGGAGTTCACCACCGCCGGCATCGACTGGCTCGCCGAGCACGGCTACCAGCCGGAGTTCGGCGCCCGCCCGCTGCGCCGGGTGATCCAGCGGGAGGTGGACAACCACCTGTCCCGGATGCTGCTGGAGTCGGCGATCTCGCCGGGGCAGAAGGTCACTGTGGACGTCCGCGACGGGGCGCTCACCTTCGACGTAACAGCGGGCGAGCGGGGGTACACCGCCGCCACGACCACACACCCGCGATGAGCGGGCCGGCGCGAAGGGACGAACAGGAGGACCCGCACCAGCCCGCGGAGTCCGCGAAACCCCGGGACGAGGACGACCATCCCGACCCGATCCTGGCGTCGCCCACCGCGAACCCCCGCCGGACGCGGGTGCCCGCGGAGGGCCTGCACCCGAAGACCGACCAGGACGACCCGGAGACGTCCGGGCCGCCGCCCGGAGAGGAGACCTGATGGTACGCGAAGCGCGGCTCGACCCCGAGGTGGAAGTGCTCTGGGAGGACTTCCACGCCGAGGTCAACGTCCCGTCGGAGCAGCTGCGGACCTGGCTGCTGACCCGGGGTTCGGGGGAGGAGTCGTTCAGCCCGAACCCGAACCTCGACCTGCCCCAGCCCGGCCGGGAGATCCTCAAGGTGCTCAACAAGCGCAAGGTGGACCTCACCCCGGAGGACATCGAGGTGATGCGGGAGGCGGTCGAGCGGATCCGCGAGCTGATGGACGCCAAACCGTCGCGCGGCAACGCCGACGACAACTGGCGGCACTCCCTGCTGGACCTGGGTCACGACCCGCTCGTCGAACGCTGAGCGAGGTTCACCCGCGACGGTGCCGTCCCGAACCCGGGACGGCACCGTCGCGGCGCGCTACTGGCCCTGGTCGGGCTCCAGACTGGCGATGGTCAGACCCGCCGCGTCGGCGGCGGCGTCCCGGTCGCCCCGGGTCTGGTCCTCCCGGGTGAGCAGATTCGCGTACTCGGTCACGTCGGCCGGGTCGGGCACCGTCGGCAGGCGGCGCAGGAACGCCTCCACCGCACGGGTGGCGGCGGTGTGCGCGGCAGCCGCCTGGCGCAGCAGTTCGCGGTCGTCGGCGGGCGGGTAGAGGTCGGTCATGTCCGCCAGATACCCGGCCCACGGCGGTTCGCACCGCCAGCGGCCCGGAATACCGGCAGCTCAGCCCGGCCGTACCCCGGTCGGGTGCCGGACGCCGAACCCCGGGTTGCGGGGCAGCCAGGCCAGGTACGCCGGGTGCGGCGCCAACGAGTCGACGTACGCCGCCTTCGCCGTTTCCAGCACGAGCTCCGCGCCCTGGGCGGCGGGGGAGTCCGGATGCCAGCCGAGCAGCAGCCGCCAGCGCAGCGGCGTCCCGGCGAGTTGACGGGTGACCAGACCACTCACCGGACGGAACGTCGCCTGGCACAGGGCCACCGCCACGCCGGCTTCCACCAGGTCGACGCAGCCGCGGATGTCGGTCTCGTACACCTTGCGGGGGGTGAAGCCGGCGCGGGCGCAGGCGGCGGCGAAGCAGTCGGCGAAGCAGCCGTCACCCGGCGCGGCGACCCACTGTTCGTGGCGCAGGTCGGCCAGGCGGACCTCCTCCTGCGCCGCGAGGGGATGGGTCTCCGGCAGCAGCACCAGCACCGGGTCGACGGCCACCTCCTGCCAGCTCAACCCGAACCCGGCCGACGGACTGGCGTCGCCGCACACGCCGGCCAGTGCGAAGTCCAGCCGACCGCCGGCCACCAACTGCGCCAACTCGTCCACCGACCAGGACGCGTACGTGGTGATCTGGGCGGGCGGCTGCTCGGCCGCCAAGCGGTGCACCAGCCGACCCAGGATCGGGCTGTTGACCCCGCCGAACCGGTAGCACGGCGGCGTGTCGCCTGCCCCGGCCAGCCGAGCGGCCTCGTCCTGCAACCCCTTCATCGCCGGCAGCAGCACCCGGGCGCGGGCCAGCACCAGCTCACCGAGCGCGGTGGGTCGAGCCCCGCGCCGATCCCGGTCGAACAGCGGGCCGCCCAGCGTCCGTTCGATGCGTTGAAGCTGGGCGGTGAGCGCCGGCTGGGCCAGGCCGAGCGCCGAGGCCGCCTTCGTCACACTTCCCGTCTCCGCGATCGCGCAGACCACCCGCAGGTGACGCAGCTCCAGGTTCATAGGGTGACGGTAGGACCAGGCGTCTGCTGGCGGAATAGCCTGAGCGGATCGGTGATAATGAATGCACTGCCGGTGGTCGTCGGTCAGCGGTCGCGCGGCGGCTCCGGCAGGTCCGCCAGGTCCGCCAGGTACGTCGGTCGCCGGGTCACCGCGTCGAGGACCTTGTCCACGACCCCGACCGCCGGCTCCACGATCCGGTTCCACGGAGGGGTGGCCGGCGTGCCCGGGTGCGGTCGGGTCGGCGCGGCCTCCTCGGCGATCTCCAACCGGTTGCCCAGCCGGATCAGCTCCTCCTCGGTCGCGACGGCGCGCAGCTCGGTGACCAGCGCGCCCACGCCCTCCACGTGCCGGCGGACCCGCTCGGCGACCTCGGTCAGCGCCTCCTCCGTCAGCCCCTTCAGGGCGCTCAGCAGGGCCGCGTCGGCGCTGATCTCCGCATCGACCCGCTCGGTGGCCGCCGGCAGCGCCGCGCGGACCGCCGGCAGCAGGTACTGCTCCTCGGCGGACAGGTGCCGCGACAGCGCGGCGGTGAGCACCGCCAACCCCTCCTGCGGTGTGGTGTCCGGGCCGGAGAGCTGGTCCAGCAGCGCCAGCAGTTGCCGGTGCTCCCCGTCGACGATGTCGGCGATGCTACGACCGGCGGGTCGGTAGCCCTCCTCGGGTGCGGGCGCGGGCGGCAGCGGCGGCAGGGGAACAGCGGACATGGTGCCCTCCTCGACTGGCGGGCGGAAGCTCCGGCAGGACGTTCGGTCGTGGGCGGCGGTACCCGAACGCGGCCGACGCGAAACCGACCCGTCGATGCGTCCACCCGCGCCGGCCTGTCGAGCGGCCCGGGCTGGTATGAAGAGGCGATGACGAGCGACGCCGCCTCCGCCCTGCCCGACCCCACCGCAGAGGTCGTGGACCTCTGCCGCGACCTGCTGCGCATCGACACCACGAACACCGGTGACAACGACACCAGCGCCGGCGAGCGCCGCGCGGCCGAGTACGTGGCGGAGAAGCTCGCCGAGGTGGGCGTGGAGTCCGTCCTGCACGAGTCCATGCCGGGCCGGGCGAACGTGGTGGCCCGCATCCCGGGCACCGACCCGAGCCGGGGCGCGCTGCTGGTGCACGGCCACCTGGACGTGGTGCCCGCCGACGCCGACGAGTGGTCGGTGGGCCCGTTCTCCGGCGAGCTGCGCGACGGCTACCTCTGGGGCCGGGGCGCCATCGACATGAAGGACTTCGACGCGATGGTGCTCGCCGTGGTGCGCCACTGGCAGCGCACCGGCGTACGCCCGCCGCGCGACATCGTGCTGGCCTACACCGCCGACGAGGAGGCCGGCGGCGAGTACGGCGCGCACTTCCTGGTGGACAACCACCGGGGCCTCTTCGACGGCTGCACCGAGGCGATCGGCGAGGTCGGCGGCTTCTCCTACTCGGTCAACGACAGCCAGCGGCTCTACCTCATCGAGACCGCCGAGAAGGGCATCGACTGGCTGCGGCTGCACGCCAAGGGCCGCCCCGGGCACGGCTCGATGATGCACGACGACAACGCGGTCACCGCGCTCGCCGAGGCGGTCGCCCGGATCGGCCGGCACCGCTTCCCGGTGGTCGTCACCGACACCGTGCGAGCCTTCCTCACCGAGGTCTCCGACCTGCTCGGCATCGAGCTGGACCCGGACGACCCGGAGACGGCCATCGCCAAGCTCGGCCCCATCGCCAACATCATCGGTGCGACCATCCGCAACACCGCCAACCCGACCCGGTTGAGCGCCGGATACAAGGACAACGTCATCCCCGGCCGGGCCACCGCCACCATCGACTGCCGCAGCCTCCCCGGCCAGTCCGAGCTGCTGGAGCGGCAACTGCGCGAGCTGGTCGGCCCGGACATCGCGATCGAGTACATCCAGCGGCAGCCGGCGCTGGAGACCACCTTCGACGGTGACCTGGTCGAGGCCATGTCGGCGGCCCTGCGCGCGGAGGACCCGGGGGCGCGGCCCGTCCCGTACATGCTCTCCGGGGGCACCGACGCCAAGGCGTTCTCGCAGCTCGGCATCCGCTGCTTCGGGTTCGCGCCGCTCCAACTGCCCGCCGACCTGAACTTCTCCGCGTTGTTCCACGGCATCGACGAGCGCGTTCCGGTCGACGGACTACAGTTCGGCGTGCGGGTTCTCGACCGGTTCCTCCGCACCTGCTAGTCGTGTCCGGCGGTGTCCGCCGGCGCGCAACCTCCCCATCGTGAAGGGACTGCCCCACATGACCGACCAGCATGGTGAGCTGGACGCCGCTCTCGAGCGGGTGATCGAAGCGGCCCGCCACCACCTGGCCGCCGTACGCGCCGCGCAGGGCCGCGTCGACGACGACGACGTCTGGCAGGCGTACGTGGCGTTGAACAACGCCTCCTTCGCGTACGACGAGCGGCTGCTCGACGCCTTCGGCGAGGTGACGCCGTGGGATGTCGACTCGATCGACCCGGACGAGGCGGACGAGCGTTTCGGCGGCGGCGAGGGTGCCGAGGCCAGCGACCCGCACCCTCGGGTGATCTCGGTGCGTCAGCGTCGCGACTACCGGGTGCCGAGCGTCGCCGCGCTGCTGCGGGTGGCCGAGGCGGCCCGCCGCGAGGGCACCCCGGAGGACGACGAGCCGGCGCCGGTGGAGGGCGTCGGCGAGGCCGTGCTGGAGCTGCTGCAGAGTGGTGACGGCTCGCTCGGCGCGTTGGACGTCCCCGAGTTGGAGCCACTCGACGGGGTGGTCATGGTCAGCGAGGTGGGCACCCCGGTCGACCTGGAGTCGTTTGACGACGACGACGCGGTCGGCCCGTTCCAGCCGGCTGCCGACGACCGGCTGGTCGGTCGGCTCGACGAGCACCCGTTCCTGGAGCTCGACGACGACCACGACCACGCCGGGCACCAGCACTAGGCCGGGTGCCGCCCGGGGCCGGACTCCGGCCTCGGGCGGCACCGCCCGGTCGTCAGTACGACAGACCCGGCTGCGGCTGGTTGACCCGCCGCCGACGTAGCACCACCTGCCGCGTGCCGTCCCGGTACAGCCGCACCCGGGCCAACTCCCATCCGGAGAACTCCGCCTGGATCGCCAACTGCGCCGCTGCGGTCAACCGGTCGACGTTCGGCGGCAGCCGCAGTGGCGCGTATTCGTAGTCCATGCCCTCCATGCTGCCCAGCCCAGCGACCGTTTGCCACCCCCTCCAGGGTGACCAACAACGCCGCCCCCACCGGTTCGCCCCGCCTCCACGCCACCCCGCGCCCGCCCAACCCCCTCGCCGCGCCGATCTTGCACTTCCTGTCGCGACAAAACAGTCACGTCGCACCATAACGGCAACAGGAACTGCAAGATCGACGCGCTGGACCGGTTTCGCCCGGGGACGGTCGCGGCCGCCCGGTCAGCCGTCGCGTTCGGGGTAGCCGACCGGCACCGCGGAGACGTCGTCCAGCGCGGTGGTGATCTCCTCTGGGAGGGTGATCCGCTCCACCGCGAGCGCGCCGAGCAACTGCCCGACCGTGCGCGCGCCGAGGATCGGCGCGGTCACGCCCGGCCGGTCCCGGATCCAGGCCAACGCCACCTCCAGCGGCGACACCCCCAGCCCACCGGCCGCCGTCGCCACCGCCTCCACGATGCTGGAGCAGCGCGGCTCCAGGTAGGTCGAGACGAACCGCTCGAAGTGCGGCGACGCGGCCCGGGAGTCGGCCGGACGGCCGTGCCGGTACTTGCCGGTGAGCACGCCCCGGCCCAGCGGCGACCAGGGCAGCACGCCGAGGCCGAGCGCGTCGCACGCGGGCAGCACCTCCCGCTCCACGCCCCGTTCCAGCAGCGAATACTCCACCTGGGACGCGACCACCGGCGCCCGCCCCGGCCAGGCGGTCTGCCAGGCGGCGGCCCGCGCGGTCTGCCAGCCGGAGAAGTTCGACACCCCGACGTAGCGGACCTTGCCGCTGGCCACCGCGTGATCCAGGGCGGCCAGGGTCTCTTCGAGGGGGGTGTCCGGGTCGTAGCCGTGCACTTGGAACAGGTCGACGTGGTCGGTGCCGAGGCGGCGCAGCGACGCGTCCAAGGTACGCAGCAGGTGCCCCCGGGAGCCGTCCCGGCGTCGGCCACTGCCGGGGCGCAACCCCGCCTTGGTGGCGATCAGCAGCTCCTCGCGGGGGACGAGGGAGCCCAGCAGCGAGCCGATCACCGACTCGGCGTCGCCGTCGCCGTACACGTCGGCGGTGTCGATCAGGTTGCCGCCCGCGTCGAGGTAACTCTTCAGCTGAGCGGCCGCATCGTCGGCGTCGGTGTCCCGGCCCCAGGTCATGGTGCCGAGCGCGAGCCGCGAAACCGCCAGCCCGCTTCGGCCGAGCGGTCGCTGTTGCATGGGTGAACCTTATTTCGAACCTGCCGCCACCGATATCCTCGCTCCCGTATCTCTGCCGGTTCTGCCGGTTCCGCCGCCCCGGGCTGCCCCGATGGAGGGGGGATCATAAGGTGTCGAGCCGGTGATCGAGTCCGTTATCGGCATTGCGTAACCTGGGGCGACCTGTGCCACGGATGGGGGAGGACCAGTGCGACTCGGGCTCAGTCTCGGATACCAGACGGCGTGGAGCACACCGGCCGACCACCTGGCGCTGGCCCAGGAGGCGGACCGGCTGGGCTATTCGGTGGTGTGGGCGGCGGAGGCGTACGGCTCCGACTCACCCAGCATGCTCGCCTGGATGGCCGGCCAGACCGAACGGATCGACGTCGGCGCAGCGGTGATGCAGATCCCCGCCCGTACGCCGGCGGCCACCGCCATGACCGCCGCCACTATCGACGCGCTCTCCGGCGGCCGGTTCCGCCTCGGCCTGGGCGTCTCCGGCCCGCAGGTCTCCGAGGGGTGGCACGGTGTGCGCTTCGCCAAGCCGCTTGCCCGGACCCGCGAGTTCGTCGACATCGTCAAGCTGGCCATCGCCCGCAAGGAGGTGGCGTACGACGGCGAGCACTACACGCTGCCGCTGCCGGACGGCCCGGGCAAGGCCCTGCGACTGGGCTTCCACCCACCGCGCGAGCACATACCGATCTACCTGGCTGCGGTCGGCCCGAAGAACCTGGAGCTGGCCGGCGAGATCGCCGACGGCTGGCTGGCGGTGTTCTACGCTCCGGAGTTCGCCGAGGAGCAGCTCGCCTCGGTGCGCGCCGGGCGGGCCAAGGTCGGCAAGGAGCTGGCCGGGTTCGACGTGGTGCCGTCGGTGCCCGTGGTGATCGGCGACGACGTGGCCTCCTGCGCCGAACTCGTCCGCTGGTACGCCGCGCTCTACGTGGGCGGTATGGGCAGCCGCCAGCAGAACTTCTACAACCAGCTCGCCACCCGGATGGGCTACGGCGACGCCGCCCGCGAGGTGCAGGACCTGTACCTGGCCAAGCGGCAGCGTGACGCTGCCGCCGCCGTGCCCATGGAGTTCATCGACCGCACCTCGCTGCTCGGTCCGAAGGAGCGCGTCGCCGAACGGATGCGGGAGTACGCGGCAGCCGGGGTCACCACGCTGTCGGTGACCCTTTTCGTGGCCGACCGGGACAGCGGTGTGCAGACTCTGCGTACCGTCGCCGAGGCTCTCGACCTCTCGGGAGTCGGCGAGTGACCTGGGTCGAGGCCATCGTCCTGGGCATCGTCCAGGGACTGACCGAGTTCCTTCCGGTCAGCTCGTCGGGGCATCTGCGGATCACCTCGGCGATCTTCTTCGACCGTGACGCCGGCGCGTCGTTCACCGCGGTCACCCAGCTCGGCACCGAAGCGGCAGTGCTGATCTACTTCGCCAAGGACATCTGGCGGATCACCCGGACCTGGCTGGTGGGCATCCGGGACAAGTCGGTCCGCTCCAGCCTCGACTACCGGATGGGCTGGTACGTCATCGTCGGCTCGATCCCGATCGGGCTGTTCGGTTTCCTGTTCAAGGACCAGATCAAGACCGCCGGGCGCAACCTGTGGGTGGTGGCGACCACGCTGATCGTGTTCGCGTTCGTGCTGGCGTTCGCCGAGTACTGGGGGCGGCAGACCCGCACCCTGGAGAACTTCCGGATGAAGGACGGCATCGTGATGGGCTTCGCCCAGGCGATGGCGTTGGTCCCCGGTGTGTCCCGCTCCGGCGGCACGCTGACCGCCGGCCTGCTGCTCAACCTGACCCGGGAGGCGGCGGCACGGTACTCGTTCCTGCTGGCCATCCCGGCGGTGGTGATGTCCGGGGTGTTCAGCCTCGGGGACGTCTTCGAACCGTCCGCCCCGGGCACGTCAGTGCCGACCGTGGCCCAGACGATCGTGGCCACCCTGATCGCGTTCGGCATCGGCTATGCGGCCATCGCCTGGCTGCTGCGCTACGTCGCCCACCACACCCTGTACGTCTTCGTGCTGTACCGGGTCGCGCTGGGCACCCTGGTCCTGGCCCTGCTGCTGACCGGCACGATCAGCGCCACCTGACCGGTCTGCCGACGGCCCTCGTCTCCGCTCGGGGGTGGGGACGAGGGCCGCAGTCGTGAGGTCGCCGCCCGCGACGGCCCGGCCCGGGGGCCAGGTCATAGGGTGGTCCCGTGGCAACCCTTCTGCTTCTGCGACACGGCCGTACCACGGCGAACGCCGATGGCGGCCTGGCCGGTCGGCAACCGGTCGAGTTGGACGACACCGGGCGCGCGCAGGCCACCGCGGTCGGCGAGCGCCTGCGGGCGGTGCCGTTGGCCGCCGTGGTGACCAGCCCGCTCATCCGCTGCCGGCAGACCCTGGAGCTGGCGCTCCCGCAGGCCGCCCCGATCGTCGAGGACGGGCTGATCGAGTGCGACTACGGCAGTTGGGAGGGGCAGCCGCTGAAGAAACTCGCCAAGGAGCCGCTCTGGCCGGTGGTCCAGCAGCACCCCAGCGCCGCGGTCTTCCCGGATGGCGAGGCGATGGCGGCGATGGCGGCCCGTGCCGTGGCGGCGGTGCGCTCCTGGGACGCGCGGGTCACCGCCGAGCACGGGCCTGAGGCGGTCTGGTTGGCGTGCAGCCACGGCGATGTGATCAAGGCCATCGTGGCGGACGCGCTCGGCGTACACCTGGATGCCTTTCAGCGGATCGTTGCCGACCCGGCGTCGGTGACGGCGATCCGGTTCACGCCGCTGCGTCCGTTTCTGGTGCGACTCAACGACACCGGTGGCGATCTGGCGGCGCTGGTGCCGCCGCCGGCCAAGCGGCGTCGGCGCGCGAACCGCGTGGCCGACTCGGACGCGGCCGTCGGCGGCGGAGCGGGTGCGTCGCGGTGAGGCCCGTCACGACACCGCCCCCGGCCGGGGCGTCCGCGTAGGCCGAAATGGCCGCCACGCCCGGGTGTAACCCCTGCTACACCGGGCGCGCCGTCGCTGTGGCGATTCGGGTCGGTGGGGTGCGCGATGCCAGGGCGGGCCGGATAGGGTCGTGGGTATGACCCACCAGGTGCACGCCTTCGAACCGCCGGAGCGGTTCGTCGCCGGGACTGTCGGGCCGCCGGGGGAGCGCACGTTCTTCCTGCAGGCCCGCGGCGGCGGCAGGCTGGTCAGCGTCGCGCTGGAGAAGGTCCAGGTGTCCCTGCTCGCCGAGAAGCTTGAGGAGTTGCTCACCGAGGCGCAGCGTCGCTTCGGGGTGGACCTGCCCGAGCTGGCGCCGGTGATCGGCGACAATGAGCCGCTGGACACTCCGGTCGACGAGGAGTTCCGGGTCGGGACGCTCGGGCTGGCCTTCGACGTGGACACCGCCACCGTGGTGATCGAGGCGATCGCGGCGGGCGAGGTGGAGCCCGAGGTCGAGCTCGGCGACGAGGACGACGACGACGACGACGACGAGGACGAAGAGCCGGACGAGGACCTGGATCGGCTCCGGGTCCGGCTCACTCCCCAGGCGACCCGCCAGTTCATCGAGCGGGCCCGGCGAGTGGTCAACGCGGGCCGGCCACCGTGCCCGCTCTGCGGCCAACCGTTGGACCCCGCCGGGCACCTCTGCCCGCGGCACAACGGTTATCACCGGTGACCTCGTCCGGCCTCCAGCCTCGCCAGGACGGCGACGCCGCGCTGCGGCTGCTGCGTGACGGCGTCCTCGACCTGGAAGGTCGGCTGGTCGACGCGTCGAACACGACGCTGCGCGGCATCCTGACCCTGGACGGGTTGACCGCCCGGTGCGTCTACAAGCCGGTCCGTGGCGAGCGCCCCCTCTGGGACTTCCCCGACGGCACGCTGGCCGGCCGGGAGGTCTCGGCGTACCTGGTCTCCCGGGCCACCGGATGGGACCTGGTGCCGCCGACGGTGCTGCGCGACGGCCCGTTCGGCCCCGGCTCCTGCCAGCTGTGGATCGACGAGCCGGAGGACGCCGAACCACTTGTCGGTTTCCTGCCCGCCGGGGAGTTGCCGCCACGCTGGATCCCGATCGCCGCGGCCCGGGACGACGACGGCGCCGCGTACGCCCTCGCCCACGCCGACGACCCACGGCTGGCCCGGCTCGCGGTGCTCGACGCGGTGCTCAACAACGCCGACCGTAAGGGCGGTCACGTGCTCGTCGGTGCCGACGACCGGATCTACGGCGTAGACCACGGGGTGAGCTTCCACGTGGAGGACAAGCTGCGCACCGTGCTCTGGGGTTGGGCCGGTAAGCGCCTGCCCGCGGACGCCGTGGAGATGCTCGACGCGCTGGCCGGTCAGGTCGCCGGTGCGCTCGGCGCGGAGTTGGCCGACCATCTGACGATCAGCGAGGTGGCCGAGGTGGCCGCTCGGGTCGACCGGCTGCGCGAGACCGGCTGCTTCCCGCAGCCTCCGGAGGACTGGCCGGCGATGCCCTGGCCGCCCATGTGACCCGCTGTCATCTTGATCACCCGTGGGGCGCTCCGGCGTTGCCGGCGGGCTGGCTAGGCTGATCCCATGGAGTCTTGGGCGGGACACGAGGTGCCACGGCTGCCGGGCAGGGGCGAGCCACTGGCGTTGTACGACTCGGCGCGGCAGGGTGTCCACCCGAGTGAGCCGGCCGACGCGGGCAGCATGTACGTCTGCGGCATCACCCCGTACGACGCCACCCACCTCGGCCACGCCGCCACCATGATCACGTTCGACCTGGTGCAGCGGGTGTGGCGTGACGCCGGCCGCCCGGTGCGCTACGTGCAGAACGTCACCGACATCGACGACCCGCTGCTGGAGCGGGCCGCCCGCGACGGCGAGGACTGGGTGGTCCTGGCGATGCGCGAGACGGCGCTGTTCCGGGAGGACATGGAGGCGCTGCGGATCATCCCGCCGGCGCACTACGTGGGTGCCGTCGAGTCGATCCCGGACATCGCCGACAAGGTCGAGGTGCTGCTCAAGGACGGTGCCGCGTACCGGCTCGATGACGGCACCGGCGACGTCTACTTCGACATCTCCGCCACGCCCCGCTTCGGCTACGAGTCGAACCTGACCCGCGAGCAGATGCTGGAGATCTTCCCCGAGCGCGGTGGCGACCCCGACCGGGCCGGCAAGCGGGACCCACTGGACCCGCTGCTGTGGCGCGGCGCCCGCGAGGGCGAGCCGTCCTGGCCGGGCGGCGAGCTGGGCCCGGGCCGCCCCGGCTGGCACATCGAGTGCGCGGTCATCGCGCTGAACCTGCTCGGTGATCGGATCGACGTGCAGGGCGGCGGCAACGACCTGCTGTTCCCGCACCACGAGGCCTCCGCCGCGCACGCCGAGCGGCTCACCGGCCAGGCGCCGTTCGCCGAGCACTACGTCCACGCCGGCATGATCGGTCTGGACGGCGAGAAGATGTCCAAGTCCCGCGGCAACCTGGTCTTCGTGTCCCGGCTGCGCGCGGACAAGGTCGACCCGATGGCGATCCGGCTGGCGTTGATCTCCGGGCACTACCGCAGCGACCGCACCTGGACCGACGACCTGCTCACCGCCGCGCACGAGCGCCTGGACCGTTGGCGGCGGGCCGCCGCCGCGCCCGCCGGGCCGTCCGGGGCCGAGCTGCTGGCCGAGGTACGCGCACGCCTGGCCGACGACCTGGACACTCCCGGAGCCCTGGCCGCAGCCGACCGCTGGGCCGAGGCGACCCTCGCCGGTGCCACCGACGACCCCGAAGCGCCCGCTCTCTTCGCGACCACCGTCGACGCCCTCCTGGGCATCCGCCTCTAGCCCCTCGCAAGCCGGGCCCCGCCCCGCTCGCGTCGATCATGGAGTTGTGGTGGGCGACAAGCGGAGCTGTGCCCCTTACGCGAGGCACCACAACTCCATGATCGACGGAGGCTCTGTCGGCCGGGTCACGGAATGAACGCCACCTCGGGGAAGGACCGGCTCGGGCCGTTCAGTAGGTGTCCGCCCCGGTGGCGCAGGTGCAGGTCGAAGAACGCCAGCGGGTACGCCTGCCCGATGCGGACCGCGCGGGCGGGGTCGAGCGTGCCGACCCAACGCACGAGTTCCTCGTCGCTCATGCCGATGAGCTTCGCCAGTTGCGGCACGAGCCACTGGTTGTCGCCGTAGGACGAGTGGATCGCTTCGGCGGCCTGGACGTTGAGTCGCCATCCCCGTAGGTGCGTGAAGAACTCGGCGACGGCGGGCTCCGCAGCCTGGGTGTACTCCGCCGTCATCAGCATGAACGGCCGGTACAGGTCGGTGGTGGGCATCGGCTGCGACACCATCGGGGCGTCCAGGCTCAGCCCCGCCCGGACCCGCCGGTCGGTGCCCATGGTCAGGGCCGTCGCGGTGCCGCCCTTCGACCAGCCGAACATGCCGATCCGACTCAGGTCCAGGGAGGCGCCCAGCCCGGTCGGCAGTGGCGCGTGGTCGACGGCGGGGTTGCCCCCGGCGGCGAGGTCGGAGATCTGATCGAGGACGAATCGGACGTCCCTGGTGTAGGTCCACGGGGTGGAATCGACGTCTTCCTCCTGGACGGTGACTCGGCCGTCGGGGAATTCGCTGAACCCGTCGTACGTGTGGTCCACAGTGACCACCGCGTACCCGTGGCTGGCGAGTTCCTGCACCACGATGGTGGTGTCCGAACGGTGGCTGCCGGCACCGTGCGAGTACAGCACCACCGGCAACCGCCGGCCCGGGTGCCGCACCGGGGCGCCCTCGTGCCCGGCCGTCAACGGCGCCAGCGCGGCGTGGGGGTCGAAGCCCGCGGATTCCAGCAGCACGCGCATCGAGGCGGCCGTCATCCACGGGGAACGCGGGTAGCGCCGCTCGTTCCGGGCGGGGTACCAGACGCTGACCATTAGTTCCCGATACCGCCCCGGCCCCGCCAGCGGTTCCGGCCGCGACCGGTCGACCAGATGCAGTGGCACCACACCCACGCGGTACGGCCCGGTCGGCCGGGGGAGAGTGAGCCGGGCCGGGCCCGCATCGGCGGTTGCCGCCGTGGCGCGGCCAGCGATGCCCCACGGTACGCCGGCCCCGACCGCCAGCGCGGCTCCGACAAGGCCGCGCCGCGTGATCCCCCGTGCACCAACAGGTTTCACGGTTGGCATTGATCCTCCCCTGGGTTGCTCGACGCCGGAACGGGCCGCCCGACCATCGATATACCCGCAGTATATATACCGAGTGTATAGATGCAACGACGGCGACGAGTTTCGACAACGGGGTGAGCTCTGAGAGGCCGCCCTGGCGCGCGCTAATAGCCCCGATCTTGCAGTTTCTGTCCCAGCGAAAGGTGCAGAACAGGCAAAAGCACGACCGAAAGCGCAAGATCGCCGAGCCCGCCGGCCGGACCGGGCGGGGGCCAGGGCAGGGCAGGGCCAGGGCTGGGCTGGGGCGGGGCGGGGCGGTGCTGGCTAGCCCAGGACCAGGCCGGGGTCGGGTTCCGGGTCGGGGGTCGGGCCGGGGATCTTGTACTCCTCGGTGAGGGTGGTCATCGGGCCGGGCCAGGTCGCCTGGGAGACCTCGATCGGCTTGCGGTGCGTGTCGTACGCCACGTGCAGCAGGTGCAGCACCGGGGTGTCCGGTCGGATCTGGAGCGTTTCGGCCTCCTCCCGGCTCGGCTGACGGGCGCTGATCGTGTCGGTTGCCGAGACGTACCGTCGTCCGGTGGCTTCCTCGGCCTCCTGGTAGAGCGGCCGGCCGAACGCCTCGGCGCGCTCCAGAGAGGTGCCGGCGGTGTCGCGGGGCAGGAACCAGGAGGCGCCCACCTCGACGGGGGAGTCGTCGGTGCGGACGAGGTGCCGGCGGCAGAGCAGGTTGGTGCCGTCGGAGACGCCGAAGGCGTCGGCCACCTCGGCGGGGGCGGGGGCGTGCCCCACGGAGACGAGCTGTTGACGGTACCGGGCGGCCAGGTCGGCGTGGTAGCCGCGGAAGCCGCCGTACCGGCCTCGGGAGAGGCGGTTGAGGCGGCGGCGGGTGCCCCGGACGTACGTACCGGAGCCGGGTTTGGTGATCAGGATGCCCTCGACCCGCAGTTGGTCGACGGCGCGTTGCACGGTCTGCTTGGCGACGCCGAACATCTCGGCGATGGCCGGGATGGACGGCAGCCGCTCGCCCGGCCCCCAGTCCCCGCGCCGGACCTGGGCCTTGAGCTGCGCGGCGATCTGTCGGTGCGGGAACTCGGCGGCCCCGGGATTGATCTGCACACCCGCCTCCTTGATCACATCTAGGTTCCTAGGATGCCCTAGGGGGTGTGACGGCGCTACCCCGGACACGCGAAAACGGGCCCCCGGACCACAAAAGGTCCGAAGGCCCGCAGCGAAAACAGTGCTACCAGGAGCCGGCGGTGGGGCCGGCCGAACCGCCCCGGCGGCGCAGGTACTTCTCGAACTCCTGGGCGATCTCGTCACCGGTCAACGGGGTGATCCCCTCGTCGCCGACCCGCTCTTCCAGCTCGCGGACGTACTCGCCCAGCTCGGCGTCCTGCTCGGCGGCGCTGCGAACCCGCTGCTCCCACTCGGCGGACTCCTCGGCCAGGTCGGCCATCGGCACCGGCAGGTCGACGACCTCCTCGACCCGGTGCAGCAGGGCGAGGGTGGCCTTCGGGCAGGGCGGGTTGTTGGCGTAGTGCGGCACGTGCACCCAGAAGGAGACGGCGTCCACCTCGGCGCGGGTGCAGGCGTCGTGCAGCACGCCGACGATGCCGGTCGGCCCGTCGTACCGGGTGGGGGTGAGCTGGTAACGCTCGGCGGCCTGCGCGTCGGAGGCGCTGCCACTGATCGGCAGCGGCCGGGTGTACGGCACGTCGGCCAGCAACGCGCCGAGCAGCACCACCCGTTCCACCTCCAGGCTGTGGCAGATCTCCAGCACCTGCTCGCAGAACGTCCGCCAGCGCATGCTCGGCTCGATGCCGCGGATCAGCACCACGTCACGGTCGGTGCCCTCCGGGCTGGCCACCATGAACCGGGTCGTCGGCCACTCCACCCGCCGGGTCTCCCCGTCGGCCATGGTGATGGTGGGCCGGCTGACCTGGAAGTCGTAGAAGTCCTCTGGATCCAGCTCGGCGATCTGCCGGGCGTTCCAGACCTGCTCCAGGTGCTCGACCGCGGCGGTGGACGCGTCGGCGGCGTCATTCCAGCCCTCGAACGCGGCGATCGCCACCGGGGACCGCAGCACCGGCAGTCCGTCGAACTCGGTCACGCCGTCACCTCACCCTGCTCGTCGCGGCTGGCGCCGGGACCGCGCCCGGTCGTCATACCGTGTGGCACGGTGGCGTCCCTGTTGTCCTTCACGTCCGCCAGCCTACGTGCAGGGCGAGGGTGCGGCCCGTCGGCCGCGCCGGTCGGCCGCTCCGGCAGCAGGTCATACCCGAACGAACCAGACAGCGTGATTCCCGTGACACAATAGGGGATCGCACGATGATGGTCGTGGAGTCCGGCGGAATCGCACTAACCTGAACGGGTGCGGACTTCATTGATGGATGTGCTGGCTGATCGCATTCTCATCGCCGACGGCGCGATGGGCACGATGCTTCAGGCCGCGGACCTCACGCTCGACGACTTCGACGGGCTCGAGGGGTGCAACGAGATCCTCAACGTCACCCGCCCGGACGTGGTGCGCGGGGTGCACGACGCCTACCTGGCCGTCGGCGCCGACTGCGTGGAGACCAACACCTTCGGGGCCAACCTCGCCAACCTCGCCGAGTACGACATCCCGCACCGCATCCGCGAGCTGTCCGAGGCGGGCGCCCGGATCGCCCGGGAGGCCGCCGACGCGGCCAGCACCCCGGATCGGCCCCGTTTCGTGCTCGGCTCGATCGGGCCGGGCACCAAGCTGCCCACCCTCGGGCACGCCGCCTACTCGACCCTGCGCGACGCCTACCAGGAGAACGCCGCGGGTCTGATCGTCGGCGGCGCCGACGCGTTGATCATCGAGACCTGTCAGGACCTGCTCCAGGTCAAGGCGGCGGTGGTCGGGTCGAAGCGGGCGATGGCCGAGCTGGGCCAGACGGTGCCGATCATCTGTCACGTGGCGGTGGAGACCACCGGCACCATGCTGGTCGGCAGCGAGATCGGGGCGGCCCTCGCCGCGATCGAGCCGCTCGGCGTGGACCTGATCGGGCTCAACTGCTCGACCGGCCCGGCCGAGATGAGCGAGCACCTGCGCTACCTGTCGCAGCACTCCCGCATCCCGCTGTCGGTGATGCCGAACGCCGGCCTGCCGGTGCTGACCGCCGACGGGGCGTACTTCCCGCTGACTCCCGTGGAGCTGGCCGAGGCCCTGGAGCGGTTCATCACCGAGTACGGCGTGGGGCTGATCGGTGGCTGCTGCGGCACCACCCCGGAGCACATCCGGGTGCTGGCCGAGCGGCTGCACGGCGTCACCGCCCCGGCCCGGGAGCCGCGGCACGAGGCGGGCGTCTCCTCGGTCTACCACCCGGTGCCGTTCGCCCAGGACGCCTCGGTGCTGATGGTGGGGGAGCGGACCAACGCCAACGGCTCGAAGGCGTTCCGGGAGGCGATGCTCGCCGGCGACTGGCGGGCCTGTGTGGAGATCGCCCGCAGTCAGGCACGGGACGGCTCCCACCTGCTCGACCTGTGCGTGGACTACGTCGGCCGCGACGGCACGCAGGACATGCGGGAGCTGGCCGGTCGGTTCGCCACCGCGTCCACCCTGCCGATCATGTTGGACTCCACCGAGCCGAACGTGGTGGAGGCCGGCTTGGAGATGCTCGGCGGCCGCTGCGTGGTCAACTCGGTGAACTTCGAGGACGGCGACGGCCCCGAGTCCCGGTACGCGCGCGTGATGCCGATCGTCCGGGAGCACGGCGCGTCGGTGGTGGCGCTGCTCATCGACGAGGAGGGTCAGGCCCGTACCCAGGAGTGGAAGGTCCGGGTCGCGGCGCGGTTGATCGACGACCTGACCGACCGGTGGGGCATGGACCGCGCCGACATCCTGATCGACGCGCTGACCTTCCCGATCGCCACCGGGCAGGAGGAGACCCGCCGCGACGGCATCGAGACGATCGAGGCGATCCGGGAGATCTCCCGCCGCTACCCGGGTGTCAACTTCACCCTGGGCATCTCGAACATCTCCTTCGGGCTGAACCCGGCGGCCCGGCAGGTGCTCAACTCGGTGTTCCTGCACGAGTGTGTGCAGGCCGGCCTGACCTCGGCGATCGTGCACGCCAGCAAGATCCTGCCGATGTCGAAGATTCCCGATGAGCAGCGCGAGGTCGCCCTGGACCTGGTGTACGACCGGCGACGCGAGGGGTACGACCCGGTGCAGCGTTTCCTCGAGCTCTTCGAGGGCGTCGACGTGACCAGCGCCCGCGCCAGTCGCGCCCAGGAGTTGGCGGCGCTGCCGCTCGACGAGCGGCTCAAGCGGCGGATCATCGACGGTGAGCGCAACGGCCTGGAGGCCGACCTGGACGAGGCGATGGCCGGCGGCCGCTCCCCACTGTCGATCATCAACGACATCCTGCTGGACGGCATGAAGGTGGTCGGTGAGCTGTTCGGCTCCGGCCAGATGCAGCTGCCGTTCGTGCTCCAGTCCGCCGAGGTGATGAAGACCGCGGTCGCCTACCTGGAACCGCACATGGAGACCGCGGAGGACGGCGGCAAGGGCCGCATCGTGCTCGCCACCGTACGCGGCGACGTGCACGACATCGGCAAGAACCTGGTCGACATCATCCTGTCCAACAACGGCTACGAGGTGGTGAACATCGGCATCAAGCAGCCGATCAGCGCCATCCTCGACGCGGCAGAGCAGCACCGCGCCGACGCGATCGGCATGTCCGGGCTGCTGGTCAAGAGCACTGTCATCATGAAGGAGAACCTGGCCGAGATGGCCACGCGCGGGGTCGCGGAACGCTGGCCGGTCCTGCTGGGTGGGGCGGCGCTGACCCGCGCGTACGTCGAGGACGACCTGCGGTCGACGTTCCCCGGGCAGGTGCACTACGCGCGGGACGCGTTCGAGGGCCTGTCCCTGATGGACCGGGTGATGACGGCCAAGCGCGGCGGCGCCCCGGTGATCGACCCGGAGCGGGAGGCGGCTCTCGCCGCCCGGCGGGCGCGCCGGGAACGGCAGCGCTCGATGGTCACCACGTCGCTGCCGGAGCTGCACGACTCCTCGGTCCGCTCCGATGTGGCCGCCGACGTGTCGGTGCCCACTCCGCCGTTCTTCGGCACCCGGGTCGTCAAGGGCGTGCCGATGGCCGACTACGCGGCGCTGCTCGACGAGCGGGCCACCTTCTCCGGGCAGTGGGGGTTGCGCGGCGCCCGGGGTGGCAGCGGACCCTCCTACGAGGAGCTGGTCGAGACCGAGGGTCGGCCGCGGCTGCGGTACTGGCTGGACCGGCTGATCGCCGACCAGGTCCTTGAGGCAGCCGTGGTGTACGGCTACTTCCCCGCGTACTCCGAAGGCAATGACCTGGTGGTGCTCGACGAGAACGGGCACGCGGAGCGCGCCCGGTTCTCCTTCCCGCGGCAGCGGCAGGAGCGGCGACTCTGCCTGGCGGACTTCTTCAGGCCCCAGGGCGACCAGCTCGATGTGGTCGCGTTGCAACTGGTCACCGTCGGCCAGCCGGTCAGCGAGTACGCGGCGAAGCTGTTCGCCCGCAACGAGTACCGCGACTACCTGGAGGTGCACGGCCTCTCCGTGCAGCTCACCGAGGCCCTCGCCGAATACTGGCACCAGCGCATTCGCGCCGAGATGACGCTGCCCGACGGCCGCCCGCTGGGCCACGACGACCCGGCGGACCTGGCCGGCATCCTGCACAACGACTACCGGGGCTGCCGGTACGCGTTCGGCTACCCCGCCTGCCCCGACCTGGAAGACCGGGCGAAGATCATGGATCTGCTCGGCGCGGACCGGATCGGGGTCGAGCTGTCCGAGGAGTTCCAGCTCATGCCGGAGCAGGCCACCGACGCGATCGTGGTCCACCACCCGGAGGCCAACTACTTCAACGCCAAGTAACGGGCGCAGGGTCACTGACCTGCGATTACGGCCTTCCCGAGGTTCGCTGAACCATGATCATGCCGTCTTCGGGCCGTCGAGGGCTTCCGGAACGTCCCCGGCGGCCTGGTCTTCGCCGAAGGCCGCATCAATGACCCTGCGCGTGCGGTCCTCGCTGTCGGCAGGGAATGCCGGCGATGTCGGGCTCCACCGATGCGTGACGCATCGCTGTCACTTGATCCGCGACACGTCCGGCTAGACGATCTTGCCTGTCTTCAGGCAAGCTACGGCCGTGGAGCAGTCAGCATGGACCGAGGTGTCTGCGGCGCTGGCGGTGGCCCCGTACCCGGTTGATGTGCTTCCTGCCGATCCTGCTCGTGCGGAAGCCTGCCTGGCGACGCTGGGAATCACGACTCGTTCGTGGCTTGGTGCGGTTGTCGCCAACACAGGAGGGCTGCTGGTAGACCACGGTTGGCTACGCGTCCTTGGTAGCGGTCACGATGGGCTGCCGGACGTAGCAACGGAGTCGGACCCCACCGGTCCCTGGATCGTCGTCGGTTACGACGTCATGGGCGGCCAGTTCGTGTGGGTGCCGGCACAGCCCGGCGGTAAGCCGACCATCCATTACTTCGGTCCAGATGATCTCGAGTGGCTGGACCTCGGCCAGGGGTACGCCGACTGGCTGTATGCGGTCCTCGCTGGTTCGCTGACTCAGTTCTATGACACTCTGCGGTGGCCGGGGTGGAAAGCGGACGTCGAAGCGCTCACCGCCGATCAGGGGATCAGCACATGGCCGCCGCCGTGGTCAGCGGAAGGGAAGGATCTCTCCTCAGCCTCCCGCAAGGCGGTACCCCTGCCGCAACTGGTGTCGTACTACCAGGACACTGCGCGCCAGATGGCGTCGGAAGAAGAGCGTTAGCGGCGCCCATCCACTTCCTGAGTCGTCCTCGTCTCCCACCAGTTATCTACCAATGTCACCCATCAGGTGGAGCCACCGCGTAACGCATCAAGTGGAGCACGACATCGGCCAGCCGGCGATGTCGTGCTCCACTTGATGCGTTACGGATCGCTGTCACTTGATCCGTGACACTTCCGGCTAGACGATCTTGGTTGTGGATGTCAGCCGATGTGGGGTGGTTCGGGCTGGGGAGCCGTCTGCCAGTCGGTTTCCCCGCCTGGGCCGACGGTTATCGGGTCGACTCCCGTGCCGGTGAGGTGCCAGGACTCGTAGTGGCGATGGGGGTCGATGTGTAACTCGGCGTCGTTGTCGAAGGTCAGGTGGAGGGCACCGTTGCCGTGGATCTCAACGCTGCTGATGGTCTGACCGAACAGGTCCAGGACGGGTGCCAGGCGGGTTCCTGTGCCGGGGTCAAGTTCGTGCCATTGCCCGTCCGGGTCGCGGAGCAGGAACGGAGTTTCGACGGCCAGTTCGGCGTCGACACGATAGCCCTCGTCGGGGGCGAGCGCGGAGAGGCTGAGCCGGACCTGGTAGTCGAAGACTGTTCGGTCGACACGGCAGCCGGTCAGCGGGGTGGGAACTCTCATCGGGCCTGCCCTGATTCAGTTGGCGCAGGTGGGCGGAGGTGAGCCGGGAGGAGGCGGTCTTTAGTCGGACGCCGTTGAGGAGCAGGTGGACCACGGTGGTGTCGGCCCAAAGTCGGACGGTGAGTCCGGCCCGACCGTCGTTGTATGGCCTATAGCCGGCGGGCTAGCGCCATAAGTGCTCGTGACCGCCGAGCCGGCCGAGCGTCACGTCCCTATCTCGGCTGTGCAGCAACGCGAGGAGTCGGTTTCCCATGAGCAGGTGCTCGTACGAGACCTGGGCGATGATGTCGGCCATGGTCCGCGTCCACTGCGGATCGGCTTTGAACGGCTCGTCGAGCTGGTGGATGACCAGCGCCCAGCCGGTAACGCCGGCGAAGTCGATGTAGCGCAGGGTGTCACAGAAGGCGTCCAGATTCTGGACCGACCAGCCGCAGTACCGCATCGTTACCTGGGAGAGGAGTTCGCCTAGCAGGTTGGATTTGGATCCGTTGCCACCGCGAGTCTGGGCGACGCCATATCCGAGACTCACCAGCTCACTCACGACGTGGTCGAGATGCTTCTCATCGTGGAAGCCGGTGACTGCGCCGTCTCGAAGTAGCTCGTAGTCCCACTGCCGCTCGGTCTCCTCAGGGCTGAAAGACGCCATGGCAGTGACCATAGCGACTCGCCGGGTGACCAACTGAGTGACAGCGCTGGTAGCTCGGGGTAGCCAGCGGGTCACCATCGGCCTGAGCGACGGCGCTGGCTGGTTCACAGGCTTGCGGCAGCAACCGTGCAAGCAAAGGGGTCGGGAGCCCGGCAGGAGCTCTAAGATCATGCCGTTTCCAGGCCGTCAGAGCTGGACCAGGAGTGACGAACATTGACCCACAGGCCACGAATGAACGGGCAGCTTAGGCGGCATCTTGTCCGTGTTGATCGACCATGTTCTCCCCTCGATCAATACAACGCCAACTAACGGGCGCAGGTCGTTGACCTGCAATTACGGCCATCCTGAGGGTCGCTGGACCATGATCAGGCCGTCGAGGGCTTCCGGAATGTCCTCGGCGGCCTGGTCCTCGCCGAAGGCCGCATCGCTGGCCTCGCGCGCGCGGTCCTCGCTGGTCGGCAGGAGATGCGCGTGGGTCCGCAGAGTGAAGCCCGGTCGACGCAGGCTGGCACTCACTCAGTCGGATTGCTCTGTTGGGCGTAGCGGAAAGCAAGCCGTCTGATAATGGTCTAGCCATTGCCTGCTGGCAGCCAGCTGGCTTCCGTGTGCGATTCGCTCTCTTCCCACTCGGGGATGTCGGCGGGGTCGTCGCTTCCGATGCCCAGCGACACGTCGCTGTGGCGGGCGCGGAAGTAGAAGCGCTCACCGTTCGGCAGGGTGCCCTCCACCTGCACTGGGGCTGCCGTGCAGGTCAGATACGCCTCCCAGCCCTCAGTCCGGAGAGTGGCGATGAGCTGGAGCCAGGATGCCACGTGCTCCTGGTGCCGCCGTTGGCGCGCGGTCTCCGGATCCATAACGTTCATGCTGCTGCACCGGGACCTGGCTTTGTACATGGGGGAGCGCGGGCAACTCGGCGGCCAGGGCCTCACCGAGCCGCTCGGTCAGGCGAGCTGAGTTGGTGTAGCCGTGGCCTCCCAGGTGGTCAGGCAGAACGGGTGGCCCGCCGGGTCGGCGTAGACGTAACACTGTTCGCTGTTGGGCTGGAACTCGTACTTTGTCGCTCCGGCAGCGAGCACGCGGGCCTCGGCGGCGTCTCGGTCCACGACCATGAAGTCGAGATGCATCATGATCGACGAGGTGGGGTCGGGCCAGGTGGGTGGCGTGTATCCGGGCACAGTCTGGAAGTTGATCCGCCCGGCCGGGCTCAGCACGCATGCCCAGCCGTCCCCGGCGTGTGTCAGGGTTCCGCCGGTGATGCTGGCGTAGAACTGCGCCAAGGCGACGGCGTCCGGGCAGTCCAGGGTGACCGCGCTGAGCCTGATCTCGTCGGACATGTCGCCTCCTGTGGCCCGTGCCGGCCGTTGCTAGGCGCGCCCGCACTGATACGACGACCAGCACGACGGCGCGCTCGACAAACTGAACGACGTAACCTAACGCACACGGTGGTCGAGCACGCTGATCTAGCCGCGGGCGGCATCCCTACCAGCGGTGCCCATCCCACCTGAGGCGATGACAAGCTGTGCGAATGCGACAGGTCACAGTGCTCGGCAGTTCCGGCGCCTTTCCCGAGCCAGGCCGTGCCTGTAGCGGCTTCGCTGTGGACTGGGACGGCTACCGCGTGGTGCTCGACCTGGGCTACGCCACACTGCCGCGATTGCTCAGGCACTGGCCCGATGGTGCGGTGGACGCCGTCGTCATCACCCATGAGCATCCGGATCACTGCGTCGACCTGCACGGTCCGTTCAGGATGCGGTTCTACGGTCAGCCCGGCGGCCCACGGCTGCCGTTGTTCTGCCCGCCCGGCGTGCTCGACCGGCTCAGCGGCCTGGAGCCCGATGTCGACCTGCGCACGGTGTTCGATCTGCACCCACTACCCGGCAGCTACCGGGTCGGGCCGTTCGACCTGACCGGGCTGTCTCTGCCGCACTTCGTGCCCAACGCCGGCATCCGGCTTGTGGCCGACGGAATCGCCGTGGCCTACTCCGGGGACACTGGGCCGACTCCCGCGCTTGCCGAACTGGGCCGCGACGCCGACCTGTTCATCGTCGAGGCGACGGACCACGACGGCGAGACCAGCCGTCCCACCCGAAACCTGATGACCTCCACCGAGGCCGGTCGGTCAGCTCGCCTGGCGGGTGCCCGCCGCCTGATGCTCACCCACTTCTGGCCAGGCAATGACCGGGCAGCCGCAGTGGCGGCGGCGCAGGCGGAGTTCGAGGGCGCCGTACTGGCGGCTCAGGAAGGACTCACAGTGATGCTGGGGACCCCAGCCAACTGACCGCCTCAGACCTTCGTGTTCGCCACGACCCGGTCAAGGACGAGACGGCCCATCTGGTACATGACGGGGTTGGTCTCGACGTAGTACCAGATGGCACCGAGAGCCTGTTGGAAGCTCCATGCCTTGCTGCGCTCCCACTCCAGCTCGTCGCAACCCAGCTTGTCACGGAACACCGCTCGGGACGCATCGTCGAAGAAGTACCAGCCACACATGGCATCAAGGGCGGGATCGGCCGGCGCGAAGTCGCCGGTGTCGAGCACACCCACCAGCCGGCCGTCGGCTACCAGGACGTTCAGCGGCTGCAGGTCGCCATGGGACATGACGTCGGCCGACGTGCGCGGCAGTTCCCGGAAGTGACTCCACAGACGCCGAAGCGTCGGGACGTCGAGCAGGCCCTCGCTCTTTCCGAAACATTCCTCGACCCACTCGTCGTGGTCGGGTAGGTCGCCACCACGGTTGTCGCCCTGAAAGCGGCGGCCCTGGGTGTCGGTGGCCCGAAGCGCGCTGATCAGGTACGCCAGGTCACGGGCGAGTTCCACGGACCCGTCGATGTCGACGGGGGCGATGCTTCCCGGTACCCACGACTGCACCGACCACGGCAGGGGGTAGTCCTTCCCGGGGTTGCCGATCGCGATGGGCCGGGGAGCCGGGAATGGGCTGTGTTCGGCGAAGCGTCGGGAGGCTTCGGCCTCCCTCTGGAGGAGCTCGGCGGCCACGGCGACATCGCGTGGCCGCAGCAGGAACCGGGCCGCCGCGTCGTCGCCGATGCGGAAGATGGCGTTCACGGTGCCGTTCGACGCGACGCGCCGGACCGGTGCCGTCTCCCACCGAGGGAACTGATCCGATATCAGCTCGCGGACGACGTCATCGGTGAGGGCTAGCTCATCGTCGTGCATGGCCATGCGGAAGATCTCCGGTTCTGGTCGGCGGGACGGCACACATCGCACAGTTGGTCAGCCCGGATGTCGAGGACGCTGAAGTGGCTCCGTCTCAGGGAGGAGCGGCAACGGTGACCGCACCAGACCAGGGAGATCCAGCATGGCGATCCAGCGGATGGACAACGTCCTCATCGTTGTCGAGGACCTTGACGCCGTCATCGGGTTTTTCGTCGAGCTCGGCATGGAGATGGAGGGTCGGGGGCCGGTCGAGGGGCGCTGGGTGGAGCGTGTGATCGGGATCGACGACGTCCGGCAGGAGGTGGCGATGCTGCGGACCCCGGACGGCCACGGCAAGGTCGAGCTGGCGATGTTCCACCGACCGGCGGCGATCAGGGCGGAACCGAAGAACACGCCGGCGAACACGCTCGGCATTCGACGCATCATGTTCGCCGTCGACGACATCGACGACGTGATCACCCGGCTGCGGGGCCACGGCGCGGAACTCGTCGGGGAGGTCGAGCGGTACGAGGACATCTTCCGGCTCTGCTACGTCCGGGGCCCCGAAGGCATCATCGTCGGCCTGGCCGAACAACTCCGCTGACGGGTGCGGCCGGCTCAGGAGACCAGGGTGCCGCCGTCCACGGTCACCACCGTGCCGGTGGCGTAGGTCGCCCGCAGGAGGTAGACGAACGCCTCGGCGACCTCCTCGGGCTCGCCCACCCGGCCGAGCGGAAGCGACTCGCTGAGCTGCGCGTACATCTGCTCCCGGGTTTCGGTGGGCAGGGAGTCCCAGAGCGGCGAGCGGATCACCCCGGCGGAGACGGCGTTGACCCGGATCGGGGCGAGTTCGACGGCGAGCGCGCGGACCAACGCGTCGATCGCCCCGGTGATGCTGGCCGCGACGGACCAGCCGGCACTGGGTCGGTGGTTGGCGGTGCCGGTGGTGAGGGTGATCGACCCGCCGGGGCGCAGGTACGGCAGTGCCGCGTTGACTGCCGACAGGGAGCCGAAGTAGCGCAGGTCGAAGGCGGCCCGGGCGGCGGTGAGGTCGAGGGCGTCGACGGACATCAGCGCGAGGGGTTCGCCGGCGGTGTAGACGAGGTGGTCGAACGAGCCGAGACCGTGGAACAGCCGGGACACGGCGTCCGGGTCGGTGAGGTTGGCGACGTACCCCTGGGTGGTGGTCGGCAGGGTTGTCAGGGCGCGGTCCACGCTGCGCTGGTTGCTGGAGGCGACCACGACCTGGGCGCCCTCGCGGGCGGCACGGGCGGCGGTGGCGAGGCCGATCCCCGAGGTTCCGCCAAGTACGACGACGCGCTGGTCGATGAGGGTCATGATCGTGTCCTTCCGGATCGTGTGGTGGAGACGGTTACCACCGTGCGCCGCCGGGCACGCTCGCGTCCAAGACCTCTTTCACCTCTTGTAATGCCCGTTGGGTATCACTCCATTCATACCCAGCGGTATCATGGAACCGCCCGGAGCGGCAACCGGACGGGGGCAGGGTGGACGTCGATCTGCGCAAGCTCCGCTACTTCGTGGCGGTCGCTGAGGAGCTGCACTTCGGTCGGGCTGCCGCCCGGCTGCACATCGCTCAGCCGGTCCTGTCGCGTCAGATCCGGGCCTTCGAGCACGAACTGCGCGCCACGCTCTTCGTTCGGGACCGCCGCTCCACGGTGCTGACCGAGGCCGGACGTCAATTGCTGACCGACGCCCGTCCGCTGCTCGCCTCGGCCGACGCCCTGCGGCGGCGGGTGCAGCGGGCCGCGCACGGCCGGCCGACGTTCACCATCGCGTTCATGCCCGGCCTTCTCGTCACCGCCGAGGCCCGCGCCATCGGCCAGCGGCACCCCGACCTGGCCGTCAACGTCGTCCGTACGTCCTGGGACGACCAGGCCGACATCGTCCGCGAGGGCCGCGCGGACGTCAGTTACGTTCGGCTTCCGGTCGACCAGAGCGGGCTGTGCCTGCGGCCACTGTTCACCGAACCCCGGGTCGTCGTCCTACCCACCGATCACCGGCTGGCCGGCAAGGAGTCGGTCGACCTCGCCGAGCTGATCGAGGAACGGCTCTTGCAGGACCCGGACGCGGTGCCGGAGTGGCGGGACCTGCCGAACCGTCCCACCGACCCCGATCCCCGACCTCGGCCCGAGCTGAACTCCGTCGAGGAGAAGCTGGAACATGTCGCCGCGTACGCCGGGATGGTGATCCTGCCGCTGTCGACGGCGACTTTCTACACGAGACCGGACGTCGGCCACGTGCCCGTCGCCGACCTCGGCCCCAACCAGGTGTGTCTGGCGTGGGCCGAGGACAACCGGTCTCCGCTGGTGCAGGAGTTCGTCGAGATTGCGGCCCAGCAGGCCGGTCACTGTCGACCCCGCGAGGGGTCAGGTGGCGCGGATCGGGAAGGTCTCACGTAGGGCCGGGTCCAGCGACCGGCCGGTGGTCGGTTCGATGAACAGGTCGGCGAGCAGCAGGTCGGGGAGGTGGCTGGGGTTGATGCCCGACTCCTTGCGGCCGAGGGCCTGCGCCGCGCCGCCGAGTCGCAGCGCGGCCCGCGCCGCGCCGGCCGGCAGGCGACCGACCCGGCGGGGCCGGCCCACCGCCGCGGCGATGCGGGCGATCATGTCGTGCCAGGTGAGGTTCTCGTCGGCGACCGGGAGGTCCGCGCCGCTGGCCTGCTCCAGGGCGTCGACCGCGACGTCGGCCACGCTGCGCGCGGAGGCCGCGGCGCTGCCGCCGGTCGGGGCGACCAACGGGGTACGCGAGCGGGCCCACCGGTCCAGCGGACCGGCCCAGTTGGGCAGCCGGTCGCCGGCCCTACCGAAGACGAAGGGCAGTTCCAGTACGGCGACAGGCAGGCCCTCGCCGGCCGCCGTCCGCCCCTCCCGGGCCTGTTCCAGGCGGCAGCGGATGTACGTGTGCCGTTCGGCGAGGCGCCACTGGGGGTGCAGCCGGTCGAAGTAGGTGTAGTAGGAGCCCATCACGACGCCCCGGGTGAGACCTTCGAGGCGGGCGGCGGTGAACAGGCGTACCACCGGGTCGACGTTGTCTCGGCGGAACTCGGGATAGATCGGCTTGGGTAGCGGCCGTTGCTCGTCGGTGCGGGTGGCGTAGACGACGCCGTCGTGACCGGCGAGCAGCGCCCGCAGTTCGTCGATCGGGGCGGACCCGACGTCGAGTAGGTGGTCAATGCCCGGCTGGGCGGTACGCGCCACTGTGGTAGCGGCGTGACCACGCTCCCGCAGGACGTCCACGACATGGGCACCGATCAGGCCACTGCCACCCACCACAAGAATTCGCACGCTGAATCGTCCATGGTGGAGACCACCGATTGTCAAGGGGGGATCGACGCCCGTCGGATTCAGGCCGAGCCCGGAGACCTGGTCGGGGTGTCCTGGATCTGGGCGGGAGCGGCAGTGGATGCGCCGGTCGTTGGGGCGTACCGCTGCTGTGCCGCCCAGAGCGCGAGCAGGCGCAGGTTGTCGTGTGAGCTGCTGCCGGGATCCGTGGTGTAGATGAAGAGCGTCTGGTCGTCGTCGCCGGGTAGTGCCAGCGCCTCGTATCGGATGGTCATCGGACCCACCGCGGGGTGGACCATGTGCTTGGTGCCGTGGGTCCGCTCGTGCACCCGGTGGTTGTGCCACCACGTACGGAACTGCGGGCTCTTGATGGTCAGCTCGCCGACGAGTTCATTGAGCTGCGGGTCGTCGGGGTTCCGGCCGGCGTAGAGGCGCAGCGTGCCCACGACGTCAGCCGCCACGGTGGCCCATTCGGGGTAGACCTCGCGGGCGCCGGGGTCGAGGAGGACCCAGCGCGTGTAGTTGCGCTGGCGGGGTGGCAGTTGGGTCCAGTCGGTGAGGAGGGCGCGGGCCAGCAGGTTCGACGCGAGGATGTCGGTGCGGCGCCCGACGATGAAAGCCGGGTGGTCGACCATCGAGGCGATCAACTGGTGCATCGCCGGCCGGACCCGCTGGGCCGGCACCTGCCCGGTGCGGTGCCGGGCCGGCCGGGCCAGGTCGACAAGGTGAGCCCGGGCGGCCGCGTCGAGGTGGAAGACACGGCCCAACGCGTCGATGACCGCCTCCGACGGACTGCTGTGCCGGCCCTGTTCGAGACGGGTGTAGTAGTCGACGCTCACCCCGGCGAGCTGAGCTACCTCCTCCCGGCGCAGGCCGCGGACGCGTCGCCCCGACAGCGGGAGGATTCCCGCCGCCTCCGGCGTCGTGTCAGCCCGACATTTCCGCAGGAAGTCGGCCAGTTCTGTGCGTCGCACCATGTCGCCAATGATGGCGCGCGCGGCGGCCCGCGCCCAGAGGGCTGGGTGGGCATGGCGTTCCCAGGTACGGCCGGGCCTGGCCAGACGTGTTCGGCCCGCCCGCCCGACAGCAGCATGGAATGCGTTCCCGGCAGGGCACAGCGCTGCCACTCCAGTCACAAGGAGAACACTGATGTCGTACCCCACCACCCGACCCGCCACCTGGTTCGTCACGGGGACCTCCAGGGGCCTCGGCCTGGAGTTGGTCAAGCAGATCCTCGAGCGCGGTGACAACGTCGCGGCGACGACCAGGTCGGCTGAGCGTCTCGACGCGGCGCTGGGATCCGTGGACCGGGCCCGGCTGCTGCCACTCGAGCTGAACCTCGCGGACGAGCCGGCGGTCGCGGCGGCGATCCGTTCCACCACCGACCGTTTCGGCGCGATCGACGTGGTCGTGAACAACGCCGGCTACGGCTTCCTCGCCGCCGTCGAGGAGGTCACCGACGCCGACGTCCGGCTGATGTTCGACGTGCAGATCTTTGGACTCTGGAACGTTCTTCGTGCGGTGCTGCCGTCCCTGCGCGCCCAGCGCAGTGGTCACATCATCAACATCTCCTCGATCCTCGGTCTGACCTCCTTCCCGGGCTGGGGTCTCTACTGCGCCGGAAAGTACGCCCTGGAAGGGCTGACCGAGTCACTGGCTGCGGAAGTCGGTGATTTCGGCGTGCAGGTCAACCTCGTGGAGCCCGGCTACATGCGGACCGATTTTCTGCGTACGCACTCCCTTGGCCTGCCGCCGACCACCGTGTCCGGCTACGAGTCGATCCGGGAGATGACCGAGGCGCACCTGGCCATGCCGGGCACCCAGCTCGGTGACCCGGCCCGTGCCGCGACCGCCATCATCGAGGTGGCCGTCTCGGGTGAGGCCCCTCTGCACCAGCTACTCGGCTCGGACTCCTACTCCCTGGCCAAGGCCCGGATCGATGCGCTGACCTCCGACGTGGAGGCGGGCCGCGAGCTGGCGTACACGACGGACATCCCGCAGCACAGCTGAGGACCTCGGTTGCCATCTGGTGTTGCCCGGCCTGGTCTCACCATCCAGGCCGGGCCCGGCGCCGTTCAGCCGGTGACGAGCCTGACGTTGATGGTCGGAGCCGATGCGCTTCGACGCCCTCCCGCAGACGTTAGGCTCGGGCGGAGGGTCTACAGTGGGCGTGTCGTGCACGGTCAGTGACGGTTGCCTGACCGCGGGATGCGCCACCGTGTGTCCGAGAACTTCTCACAAACGGGGGTTGAGGATGCCGGATCCGCGCGCCTTCTGGCTGGACGAGCAGTTCGACCGCGAGCACGGCACCGACGGGCGTGGCCGGTATGAGGCCGAGGTGTTTCGCCGGATCGACGAGTTCGCCGACACCTGGGGTGACTTCGCGCCCGTGACGTTCGCGGTGACCGCCTGGCGGCTGGCCACCGAGCTGTCGCCGGGTTTCGTGCGCTGGCACCGCCGGATCATCTCGGCGACCTGCGCGCGTAGCCCGTGGGACGGCAGCCTGGTCTGCGCGGTGACAGTGGCCTCCCGCTGGCCGGCCGAGCTGACCTGGACCAAGCAGTGGCAGCGCGACCGTGGTTGGCAGGACTGGCCCCGGCTGTTCGGCCAGTTCACCACACCCACCGAGCAGGACCAGACGCGCCGCCCGCATCTGCGCGCGCTGCTCCAGGTGGAGGCGCCGATCCCGCTCGACGACCTGCCGCCGACGCCCGACGGCCCGGACGACGAGGTTGCCGCGGCGGCGCGCCGGGCCGTGGCGGTGCTGGCCCGGGAACTCAACGACCTCCTCGCACCGATGATCGGGCAGCTCGACGCCGGAGTTCCGGCGGACTCCTGAAACGCTCGCGCGCCGGTAGGGTCGTCGGCGTGAATTCCGACGACATCGCCGGCCGGCTCGGAGTGCCCGTCGAGGACGTCGACCGCGTGCACCGGCTCGCCGGTGACGGGCCGTCAGCTCCGTTGCCGGCCAAGGCCGACGCACCCGCGATCCTCGACCGGCTCACCGTGCCGCCGGACGACGCCGCCGAGATCCTGGCGGGCTGGCCCGACCCCGGCTCCGCCCTGTGGACTCCGGAGCTGCGCTGGTTGCTCGACCGCTCGATCGCCCTGGTCCGCGCCGACCTCGCGGGCTACGACTGGCTTCCGCCCGGTCCGGAGCTGCCCCGGGAGCGCGGGCCTGCCTGGCGGCACCTCTACGTGTACGCGTACCTGGCCCTTGTCGACGTGGTGCGCGGGTACCACAGCGACCACGGCATCCCCGACGCCGTGACCTGGGTGACCCTGGCTGACCTGGGCCGCAACCTCGCCATCGACCGACGGATGCGCGGCGAGGGCTGGCCGATCATGCAGAGCTGGCTGACGCTTCACTCGCGCGGCAGCGTGTATGAGCTGGGCCGGCTACAGCACCAGCGCGGTGACGGCGCGATCGGGCTGCACGTCCCCGATTCGGGGCCGTTGACTCCGGAGGCGGTGGCGTCGTCCCTCGACGAGGCCCGCGCGTTCTTTCCCCGGCACTTTCCCGACGAGCGCTACACCGCGTTCTCCTGCGCGTCGTGGCTGCTCGACCCACAGCTGCGGGAGTACCTCCCCGAGGACTCCAACATCGTGCGGTTCCAGCGCCGGTTCGAGTTGGAGCCCTACGACGAGTCCGCGGGGCCGGACGCCGACATCGAGGTCCTGCGGTTCGGGTTCCGGACCCTGACCACGCCGCTCGACGAGCTGCCGCGCCGCACTGTGCTCCAGCGCGCGATCATCGACCACCTGCGGGCCGGCGGCCACTGGCACTGGCGCCACGGCCGCTTTCCGATCTAGGCATCCGCGTCCCACCACGCGTCGTTGGCGGCGGCCTGGGCCGCCGGTTCGATGACTTCCCACACCTGCGCGATCAATCCGTCGGCGATCCGCAGGACGTCGACCACCACGATCTCCGGCCCTCCGTCGGGGAGTCGGCGTCGCGAGTGCACCACGACGTGGTCACCGTCGGCCAGCAGGTGCAGGATGTCGACCCGCATGCCGGTGGTCGGGCCGAGCGCGGCGCTGACCGCGGCGAGCCACTGCGCCCTGGTCGAGGTCGTCGAATCCGAGCGGTGATGGGTGAAGTCCTCGCTCAGGTACGAGGCGAGCGTGTCGACGTCGCCGGTGTCGACAAGCCCCGCCAACGCACGTCCGACGATGCTCTTGTTCTCGGTGGTCATGGGCGCAAGTGTTTCCCCGGCCCGGATGGTTGTCGATGACATCGCACTTCATGGCGTCCCGAGCGAGGATGAGTAGGGTCATGATCGTGTATGCGGTCGGGGAACTCCTGCGGCAGTGGCGCAAGCGCCGAGGGCTCAGCCAACTCGACCTGGCGATCGCCGCCGACGTCTCGGCTCGGCACGTCAGCCTGGTCGAGACCGGCAAGTCCACGCCGAGCGCCGACATGATCCTCCGGCTGGCCGAGCAGCTCCACGTGCCGCTGCGTGATCGCAACCACCTGTTGCTCGCCGCCGGCTTCGCGCCCCGGTACGCGCAGCGCCCGCTCGACGACGCCGCCCTGTCGGGTGCTCTCGGCGCGGTCCGCAGGGTGCTCCGGGCGCACGAACCGTATCCGGCGCTGGTCTTCGACCGTCGGTGGAACATCCTGCTGACCAACCGCGCGGTCGATCCGTTCTTCGCGTACGTGGCCCCCGACCTGTTGCGGCCACCGGTGAACCTGGTCCGGCTCGGCCTGGACCCGCGCGGGCTCGCCTCGCTGGTCGTCAACCTGGCGGACGTGCGGGCGGTGTTCCGCAGCCGGATCTCACGCCAGCTCGCCGCAGCTCCGGACGCGGCGCTCGCCGCGCTCTACGAGGAACTGCTCAGCCCGCAGCCCGAGGAGCCGACGAGCGACCGCCTCGACGCCGACGTGGTGCTCCCGATGATCCTCCGGGTCGGTGACCGAGAGCTGCGGCTCTTCTCGACCATCACCACGTTCGGCACCCCGACGGACATCACGATCGAGGAGATCGCCGTCGAGTCCTACTACCCCGCGGACGCGGAGAGCGCCGCCTACTTCACACGGTAGGGCCCGGCCTGGTCGGTTACCAGGCCGGGCCCCGTGCACATTCCCGGTCAGCCGGTGGTCAGGATGAACCTCTCCCAGGCCCCGACCGACGTGCGGTTGGCGATCAGGGATCCGGCCCCGGCGTTCTCGGCGCACACGATCTGGTTGTTGACCGTGGCGCGCAGGCTCACCGTCCCATCCGAGTTGCTGATGAGCTGGAACGTCTCCCACGATCCGATCGACGTGGCGTTGGCGACCAACGCTGCGGCGCCCGCGTTCGCGGCCGAGACGTAGAGCCCGTTGGCGCGCGACCGCAGGGCGATGGCACCGTTGCCGGCGTCCACCCGGTCGAACTGTTCGGTCGTCGCACCGACGCTGGCCTTGTTGGCGATCAACGCGGTGGTGCCGACCGCCGACACGTACTGGTTGTTGACCTGCGCCCGCAGCGTGCTCACCGGCGTGGTGCTACCGGTGCCGGTCGCGAAGGTGAACGCGTCGACATCGAACAGGTAGCCGGACCCACCCTTGAACACCAGGTACAGCGTCGTCGACGCGGTGGGCGGGTTGCTGATCGTGGCGGACGCATCGACGAACGTCTCCCAGTTGCCGGTCACCGGCACCGTGACGGTGCCCAGCAGGGAGCCGGTGGCCGACCCGGCTCGGACCTCGATGGTGCCGCCCGCGCCGGCCGACGACGCCCGCACGGTGATGCGGTTGGCGTTGGCCAGGTTGTACGGCTGGTACGAGATCCAGTCGTTGTTCTCGATGAATCCGGCGGTGCGGCCACCCTCGGCGTTGGTGTGGTCGGTGGCCTGGACGCCGGACTGAGCGCCGAAGTGCTCACCCTGGCGGTGCTTGGGTTGCAGCGTCTTGATGCTGTGCGTGGTCAGCCCGCCGTTGTCGGTGTAGGCGGCGTCGAAGACCCCGTAGATGTTCGCCGCCGAGTCGTGCTCGCCGTCGGTCGGCACGGTGATCGACCCACTGCACCCGTTCTTCGAGGTGATCTGGTGGGCGTGGCTGTCGTGGCCCAGCGCGTACGTCAGGCTCACCTTGGAACAGTCGATCGTGCCGTCCTGCGGGTCGCTCACCGAGATCTGGTACGACACGGTGTCACCGAAGTTGAACAACTGCCCGTCGGCGGGCGAGGTGAGCGTCACCGTCGGGGCCGTGTTGCCCACGGTGATGACCAAGCTCGCCGTGCCGGTCAAGCCATTCGGGTCGGTGACCCTCAACGTGGGGGAGTACGTGCCGTTCGTGGTGTACGTCTTGGTCGGGTTCGCCGCCGTCGACGTGGTGCCGTCACCGAACGTCCACAGGTAGCTCAGCGCCCCACCCTCGGGGTCCGAGCTGCCGGCCGACGAGAAGTTGACCGTCAACGGGTTGGCCCCGGACGTCGGGTTCGCCGAGGCGACCGCGATCGGATTGCGGTTGCCGCCGCCGATGTACTCGATCCGGAACAGCGCCTGGTTGTTCGACCCGGTGCCGTAGTCCAGCACGTACAACGCGCCGTCCGGACCGAAGGCCATGTCCATGACCTGCGTGCCGGACCACGGGAAGTTGGAGATCTCCCCGCGGGAGCCGTCGGAGTTGACAGCGATGGCCTTGATCCAACGGCGACCGTACTCGCCGGCGAAGAACTGACCGTTGAGCGACTGCGGGAACTTGATGCTGGAGTTCAGCGACGCGTCGTACCGGTAGACCGGCCCGCCCATCGGCGACTCCGAGCCGCTGCCGAACTCCGACGGTGAACCGGAGTCGCCGGCGTACTTGATCCAGGCCTGCCTCGCCGCCGGCAGCGTGCCGAGCCCGGTGTTGCGGAACGAGTTGTTGGTCGGCCCGCCCGTGCAGTTGTACTTGGACTGCGACGGCCCGGACGGGAAGGTGTATTCGTTGTATGTTTCGGTGCTCGTGTTGTTGCCGGTGCAGTACGGCCAACCGTAGTTGCCGGCCGACGCGATGCGGTTGAACTCGACCTGACCGGAAGGGCCACGGCTGGAGTTCGTGGAACCGGCGTCGGGGCCGTAGTCACCGAGGTAGACGACGCCGGTGGCCTTGTCGACGCTCATCCGGAACGGGTTGCGCAGACCCATCGCGTAGATCTCCGGCCGGGTGTTGGCCGTGCCGGGGGCGAACAGGTTGCCCGACGGAATGGTGTACGTGCCGTCGGACTGCGGCTTGATCCGCAGCAGCTTGCCCCGCAGGTCGTTGGTGTTGCCCGCCGTACGCTGGGCGTCGAACTGCGGGTTGCGGTTGGTCCGCTCGTCAAGCGGTGCGTAGCCGGACGACTCGAACGGGTTGGTGTCGTCGCCGGTGGTCAGGTACAGGTTGCCGGCGGCGTCGAAGTCCAGGTCGCCGCCGACGTGGCAGCACTGCCCACGGTCGTTGGCGACCTGGAGCACGATCTTCTCGCTGCCCAGGTTGAGCGTGTCGTCGCTGTTGAGGGTGAACCGCGACAGCCGCAGGTGCCCCTTCCACCGGTCCCAGTCCGACTGCGAGCCGGTGGTCGGCGCGTCCCCGGACGGGGTGCTCAACGTGGGCGAGTAGTACAGGTAGATCCACCGGTTGGTGGCGAAGCCGGGGTCGACGGCGACGCCCTGCAAGCCCTCCTCGTCGTGGGTGTAGACCGACAGGGTGCCGGAGGTCTTGGTGTTGCCGGCCACGTCGGTCACCCGCAGCACACCGTTGCGGGCGGTGTGCAGCACCGAGCGGTTGGGCAGGACGGCCAGGGACATGGCCTCACCCAGCTCGGCCGAGCCGGTGGCGAGCTTGACCTGCTGATAGTCGGAGGCGGGGATCACCGCGGCCTGCGCGGTGGACGGTGCAGCCACAGCGAGGGCCGCGCTTGCGACAGCGAGAACCGCCGCGAAGAGCGCCCGGGGCCAGCGCCGGGGATACGAGAGCATGATCGTCCTTTCTCGACGACCGGGGGTGCGGGCGCGCGGGGGCGCACCACGACCAGGTGGGGGTGGTGAAGAACGGGCGGGGAGGCAGGTCAGCTGGTGGTGACCAGGTCGAACTTCTCCCACTGGCCGATGGCGGTCCGGTTGGCGATCAACGGGGAGGAGCCGCCGTTGTCGGCGGAGACGTACCGGCTGTTCACAGTGGCCCGCAGGCTCACCGTGCCGTCGGAGTTGCGGACCAGCTGGAACGTCTCCCAGGCGCCGGCGCTGCCCCGGTTGGCGATCAGCGCGGCGGCCCCGGCGTTCTCGGCCGCGACGTACTGCCCGTTGCTCTTCGCCCGCAGCGCCACGTTGCCGTTGGCGAGGTTGACCAGGTCGAACCGCTCGCTCGTGTTCACCGAGGTCTTGTTGGCGATCAGAGCGGTGGTCGAGTTGGGCGCGCTGACGTACTGGTTGTTGGCGCGGGCCCGCAGGGTGGAACCGCTGACGGTGGGCGGCGGGGTGGTCGTGCGCGGCGAGCAGTCGGCGGTCACGGAGCCCGCGGCGACCTGGAGGCCACCGAGAAGCATCCGGGTGAAGTTCGGGTCGGTGTACGACGCCTCGGTGTGCCCGAGGCCGGTGTACCAGGCCCGTCCGCCGCCGTACGCCTTGCACCAGGTGATCGGGTGGTCGCCGCTCATGTTGCCGCCGCTGTAGGACGACTCGTCGAGGTTGGCGAGGACCCGAGCGGTGGACCGGGGGTTGGTGCGGTAGTTGTACCACTCGTCGGAGCGGACCCAGGTGGCCCCGAGGTGCGCCGTCGACGGGTTGGTGTTGTCCTCGATCCGCACTGTGGCGTTCTGGATCGCCGGGTGCGAGTCGAAGTACGCGCCGACCAGTTGGCCGTACCACGGCCAGCTGTACTCGGTGTCGGCCGCGGCGTGCACGCCGACGTAGCCGCCACCAGCGGCGATGTACGACTCGAAGGCCGTCTGCTGGCTGGCGTTGAGGACGTCGCCGGTCGTCGACATGAACACCACCGCCTGGTACTGGGCCAGGTTGGAGGTGGTGAACTGGGCAGCGTCCTCGGTCGACGTCACGGTGAAGCCGTTGGCCGAGCCGAGCTGCTGGATCGCGGCGATGCCGTTGGGGATCGACGAGTGCCGGAAGCCGGCGGTCTTGCTGAACACCAGGACCTTGGTCAGTGGCGCCGCCGAGGCGGGTGTCGGCAGGGCGACCAGACTGGCCAGCATGACTGCCAGGCCGGTGACGAGTGCCAACAGGCGGGGACGGGAACGCATGGTGTTGCTCCTCTGCTGAGCGTCGACCTCAGGCCGGTGCGCATGGGCAGGCCGGGGCCATGGTGGCGGTGGTGCGGAAGCCGGGCCGCCGATGCTCGGCTGAGGTGCTGCGGGGTGGTGGGGTGATGGAGGAGTGGTGGGGTGGAAACAGTCGATGACCTCGCCGAAACACTGTGGACGGTCAGAATTCATCGATTGGTATCGCTGACGCAGTAAACCTCCGATGTATGCGCCCCGTCAACCCCACCGTTTGCGGCCCGGGTGCGCCCGCGCACGGCCCGCGTCACGGTGGTGGTGGGACGTATGGTCGGTGGCATGAGCACCGACGAAGATCGAGAACGCCTCGCAGGGCAACTCATGGCGCTGCCGGTCCGCGCGCTCGTCGACGTCCTCTGCCGTGCCCTACCGCACTTCACCGAGGGATCCGCGTGCGCCCTGACCTGACCTGCCCAGACGACCGGGCGTGGCACGGTTGGCCCAGGTCACCTATGCGGGCCCGCGGGTGCCAGTGGTCGCCATGAGGATGAGGTCGGCGATCGTCTCCGGGTGGGTGACCATGGCGAGATGCGACGACTCGACCTCGATGGTAGTGGCGTTCATCCGGTCGGCCAGAAACCTCTCCAGCTCCGGCGCGGTCGTGCGGTCCTGCGTGGAGATCGAGTAGTAGCAGGGCCTGTCCCGCCAGGCGGCCGTCGTCGTGCGGCCCGTGAAGAGGTCGTCGGCGATCGGCCCCTGCACCGCGTACAGAGCGCGGGCGCGGGCCTCGTCGACACCACCGGCGAAGTCGCTCAGGAAGGCGTTCTCGCTCAACTGTGCGTACCCGTCGTGGTGCACGAGGCCGGCGTTCGCCGGCGGCGTGGGGAACTTCGCGGCGAGCGCGGCGTAGTCCTCCCCGGCGTCCGGCGCGCGGGCCGCGACGTACACCAGGGCGGTAACCGTCGGATGATTGCCGGCCTCGCTGATGATCGTGCCGGCCCAGGAATGGCCCGCCAGCACCGTTGGCCCGTCCTGCCGGTCGAGGGCGCGGTTGGTGGCCGCGACGTCGTCGGCCAGCGAGGTCAGCGGGTTCTGCACAGCGGTGACCGTGAGCCCGGCCCGCTGAAGGATCGGGATGACGTCGGACCAGGAGGAGCCGTCGGCGTACGCGCCGTGGACCAGGACGACGTTGCGGGCCCTCTTGACCGAAGACGTGTCGCTCATCCGAAAACCTCCGCACGACGCCGTGCCGTCGCTCGCTCGTCGACAGCTCTCGTCCGCCACTCTTCCGCACGCCGGTCGGACCGGTGGGCCGAATGCCCAGGCTTCAGCCGCTCTGGCGCGCCGGCTCCGGTGCGAGGGCGTTCCAGTTCAGGTGGTCGCGGTAGCGGTGTCGCAGGACTATCCAGCTGACCGAGAACGGCACGACCCCCATGGCCACCACGCCCAGGACGTTCGCGCCGACCACGTCGAAGACCGCCCCGACGTCGCCGAACAGCTGAGCGACCGTCTGGAACGCGACGTGCAGGCCGATGCCGGCCCAGATGTCGCCGGTGGCGGCACGGAAGGCGCCCAACAGCAACGCGAAGACGAAGAACAGCGCCAGCCGGTCGACGGATCTGGCCGCCCCGATGAGGAACCCGAAGACTGTGAACAGCACCGCCTGCCCGATGACCGCCTGCCAGGCGGGCAGCCGGGTGGCGAGGTGGTGTTGCAGGTACCCACGGAAGACCAGCTCCTCCGGCAGCGCCTCCTTGAGGAAAACCAGCACGACCAGCAGCGCCGCCACCCGCAGCACATCCCCGACGGACGTCCGGACACCGATCTCCACCCAGCCGAGACCGAGGCAGAGCGCGAACCCCGCCGCGGCGGGGACGAGCCAGCAGGCCATCCCGAACAGCAGACGCCGCCAGCCGGCGCGCAGCGACGGCAACCCGAGGCCGGCCCAGGGCCGACGGTCCAGGACACGACGGGCGACGACCACCAGGGGTACGACGACAGCGGTGGTGAGGACCGCCGCGATCGCATGGGCCGGTCGGTCGTAGTCCCGGCCGAGCAGAGCGCCCAGGACCAGCCACACCAGCACGGCGGCGCCGGCCACGACGAGGATCCGCCACGGCAGGGCGGGGCGAGATCCGGCGCTCACCACGCGCAGCCTAGCCAGCGGCGTCAACTGTTGACGGTCAGCGGCCGAGGACGAGGTAGCCGAGGCCGAGGACACCCCGGTAACCGCCGACGTACTCGCGCAACCGGTCGTCGAGCTCCGCGCGGACCTCGGCCGCACGGGGATCCTCCGGGTACGCCAGCAGCCACTCCTGCCGCCCGGCGAGCCAGGTGGACTCGAAGTCGTCCCACTCCCGCTGATCGGCGGTGCTCAGGTGCAGCAACCGCCAGCCCCGCTGGTGGGCGGCCTCGACCAGCCCGGGCAGGGTCGGAACCTCCGGGCCGAAGACCTCGGCGATCTCCGCCGTGGGGGACCGCTCCCAGTACGCGTCGCCGAACAGCAGCCGCCCACCGGGTCGGACCACGGCGGCGAGGGCGTCGAGGGCGGCCTCGGTGCCGCCGAAGGCGTGTGCAGAGCCGATGCAGAGGACCCGGTCGGCCGGCTCCTGCCAGGTCGCCGCTTCCCCCCTCACGAAGGCGACGTGCCGGTTCAGCGACCGCCCCGCGGCCAGCCGCCGCCCTCGGTCGAGCGCGGCCTCATCGGTGTCGACGCCGACGCCGCGGGTCGGAACCGGGCCGGAGACACCACCGGCGGCGACCGCCCGCAGCAGCAGCTCACCCCAGCCGCAGCCGAGGTCGAGCACACGCGCGCCGGGCCGGACGTCGAGCCGTTCCAGCAGCAACGCGGAGTGCTCCGGCGAGAGTGGAGTGTTCCAGCGCATTCGCGCGTAGCGGCTGGCGGCGAGGTGGTCGGTTGACTGCATCCGTTGAGGGTGTCAAAGCGTGCGCCGGGTCGGGCACCGGGGCGTACGGCAGGATCGGTGGGGTGGACGCGCAGAGACCGGGGCCGGCGCGGCGGCCGACCCCGCAGGAGGTGGCTGCGGCGGCCGGCCGGGGTCTGTCGGACATCATCGGCCCCGGGCTGCGCGTGCTGTTCTGCGGCTTCAACCCGGGCCTCTACTCGGCCGCCGTGGGGGAGCCGTTCGCCCGCCGGGGCAGCCGATTCTGGCCGGCCCTGCACGGGGCGGGCTTCACCAACCGCCAGCTGCACTCATGGGAACGCGACGAGCTGCTGCGGCAGGGCCTGGGCATCACCAGCCTGAGCAACCGGGCCACCGCCCGCGCCGGCGAGCTGACCTCGGAGGAACTGGTGGCCGGGGTGATTGGGCTGGCGGTGAAGGCCGAGCGCTACCGGCCGCGCTGGGTGGCGATTCTCGGGGTGAGCGCGTACCGCATCGCCTTCGCCCGACCGAAGGCCGGGCTGGGCCCGCGACCGGAGCGGCTGGGGCCGGCCCAGGTCTGGGTGCTGCCGAACCCCAGCGGCCTGAACGCGCACTTTCCGCTGCCGGCGTTGACCGCCGAGTTCGCCAGGCTGCGGCGGGCCCTCGACCCCTAGCCGGCCGCGGCGACCAGCCCCTGGTAGTACTGCTGCATCGCCGGGTGGTAGTCGTCGAACTCGGGGCGGGGCGAACCGTCCCGGGAGGCGACCAGCATGTCGAGGTAGTACTCCCAACCGGCGCCCACCTCGGCGATGCCCTCCACGCTGCTCAGGTGCTGCACGAACCGCAGCTCGGTGGTGCCGTCGGTCTCGGTCAGTGTCAGCTCCAGCAGCCAGCTGCCGTAGTCGTCGACCATCGACACGGCGAGGCGCTGCCGCGGTTCGCACGCGTCGATGCGCATCTCGCACCAGGGCTGCTGTTCCTCGTACGCCATCTGGACCCGGATGGTCCGGCCGGGGCCGGCGTCGCCCTCCCACGGGCCGAACCAGCGGGCCGTACGCTCGGGCTCGGTCAGGCTGGCCCAGACGTCCGCTGCCGGAGCGCGGAAGGTTCGGGTGAGGACGAGATCGTGGCCGGTGTCGGTGTCAAACAGGCGTCCGGCGGGTGTGCGGGTCATGCCGTGTGCTCCCTTCGGTGCTCCGCCGGGCCGCGGCCGCGGCGCTCTCGGCGGGTGCGATAGACCTCGGTCTCCAACGCGTCGAGGTGCCGCTCCCACCGGTCGGTGGCGGCGAGCGCGGCGAGCCAGTCGACCAGCGGGGCGAGCGGGCGCGGATCGAGTCGGTAGATCCTCTGTCGGCCGACCATCTCGTCGTGCACCAGACCGCTCTCGCGCAGTAGCCGCAGGTGGCGGCTGATCGCGGGTCGGCTGATCACGAATCGCTGGGCGATGTCACCAGCGGACAACGGCTCGTCGCGCAGCAGGGTCAGGATGTGCCGTCGTACCGGGTCCGCGATCGCGGTGGCCACCTCGTCCACCCGGAAAGCGTAACCTATGGGTTACGGGTTGGCGTGGTGAAGGCCACTGACCGCCGCATGTCGCCGCGTCGATGGTGGGCACATGATCACTTGACCTGGCACTCTTTATGGCATGGCCGCCCTCCTTCGCTCCCGCCTGACCGACTGGACGTTCGTCGTACCTGTGCTCGCCGTCCTGATATTGATGGTCACCTGGGGGCGGAGCCTGCCTGGGCCCGTCATCGTGGTTGTCGCGGTGCTGCTGGGCGGCGCGGTGCTCGCGGCGGTGCACCACGCGGAGGTGGTCGCCCACCGGGTGGGAGAGCCGTACGGGTCCCTCGTGCTCGCCGTCGCGGTCACCGTGATCGAGGTGGCCCTGATCGTCACGCTCATGATCAGCGGGCCGGAGAAGACCCAGTCACTCGCCCGGGACACCGTCTTCGCCGCCGTCATGATCACGTGTAACGGAATACTGGGTCTGTCCCTGCTGCTCGGGGCGCTGCGCCGCCGCGTCGCGGTGTTCAACCCGGAGGGCACCGGCGGAGCCCTGGCCACCGTGATCACCCTGGCCACCCTGAGCCTGGTCATCCCCAGCTTCACCACGGCCCGCCCCGGCCCGGAGTTCAGCCCGGCCCAACTCGTCTTCGCCGCCGTCGCGTCGCTGGCCCTGTACGGGCTGTTCGTGCTCGTGCAGACCGGCCGGCACCGCGACTACTTCCTGCCGGTCGACAGCCGGGGCAAGGTCATCGAGACGGAGGAGCACGCCAAGCCGCCCACGACCCGCGCGGCGTTGGTCAGCCTGGTCCTGCTGCTGGTGGCGCTGGTCGCGGTGGTCGGCGACGCCAAGACGGTCTCCCCGACCATCGAGGCCGGGGTCGCGGCGGCGAACCTGCCACACGCGTTCGTCGGCGTGATAATCGCGCTGCTCGTGCTGCTGCCGGAGACCCTGGCCGCCGCCCGCGCCGCCCGCCGAGACCGGGTCCAGACCAGCCTGAACCTCGCGCTCGGCTCCGCGATGGCCAGCATCGGCCTGACCATCCCGGCCATCGCGATCGCCTCGATCTGGCTGGACGGCCCGCTGCTGCTCGGCCTCGGCGGCACCCAGCTCACGCTGCTCGCGCTCACCGCCGTGACCGCCGTCCTCACTGTGGTGCCCGGCCGGGCCAACGTGTTGCAGGGCGGCGTACACCTGGTGCTGATGGCGGCCTTCGTCTTCCTGGCCGCCAGCCCGTGACCCGCACGGCCCGCCAGCTCGGCCCGTGACCCGCACGGCCCGCCGGCTCGTTTCGTGACCCGCACGGCCCGTGCGGGTCAGCCGGCGGGGGGTGGGTCGCCCGCGAGGCGCTCCGCGCGGGCGTTCAGGTAGCGCTGCTGCGCCAGGTTCGTCGAGCGCGCCGCCGCCATCCGGTACGCCTCCCGCGCGGCGACCCGTTCACCCTCCAGCTCCCACAGGTGGGCGCGAGCGGCCGGCAGTCGAGGGTCGTCGGCGAGACGGGGGTCGTCGGCCAGGTCGGCGAGCAGCGCCAAGCCGGCCGGCGCGCCCCGGCTCATGGCCACCGCCACCGCGTGGTTGAGCGCCACCACCGGGTTGTCGGACATCCCGAGAAGCACCTCGTACAGCGCGGTGATCTGCGCCCAGTCGGTGGCCGCCGCGCTGGGCGCCTCGTCGTGCACGGCCGCGATGGCCGCCTGGAGCTGGTACGCCCCGACCACCCCGCGCGGCAGTGCCCCGGTGATCAGCTCGACCCCTTCGGCGATCTGGTCGGCCCGCCACCGGGAGCGGTCCTGCTCGGCCATCGGCACCAGCTCACCGTGCGGGCCGATCCGCGCCGGCGCGCGGGCGTCGGTGAGCAGCATCAACGCGAGCAGCCCGGTGACCTCGGGGTCCTCGGGCACCAGCCGGCGCACCAGCCGGGTCAGCCGGATCGCCTCGGCGGTCAGGTCGGCGCGCAGCAGACCGGGCCCGGCGGTGCGGGCGTACCCCTCCGTGAAGATCAGGTAGAGGACGTGCAGCACGGCGGCGAGCCGGTCGGCGCGCTCCGGGCCGGTGGGCGGCGCGAACCGCAGCCCACTGTCACGGATCCGCTGCTTACCCCGACTGATCCGCCGGGCCATTGTCGCCTCCGGGACCAGGAACGCGCGCGCCACCTCGGCGGTGCTGAGCCCGCCCACCGCCCGCAGGGTGAGCGCGATCTGCGACGCCGCCGACAGCGCCGGGTGGCAGCACAGGAACAACAGGATGAGCGTGTCGTCGGCGTCCGCCTGCGGACGGTCGGCGGCGGGGGCGCTCCACTGCTCCGGCAGCACCCACCGGGCCACCGTGTCCTCCCGTCGCATCCGGGCCTGTTCGCGACGCAGCAGGTCGGTCAGCCGGCGGGACGCCACGGTGATCAGCCAGCCACGCGGATTCTCCGGTACGCCGTCGCGCGGCCAACCGTGCGCGGCGGCGATCAACGCCTCCTGCACCGCGTCCTCGGCCGTGTCGAAGTGCCCGTAGCGGCGGACCAGCGCGCCGAGGACCTGCGGCGCCAGTTCGCGCAGCAGGCCCTCGGCGGGAGTCTCCGGCACCGGGTCAGCCGGCCAGGTCCTCGACACCGTCGAGCACCGGGCGCACGTCCACGTACCCACCGGGGGCGTCCGGGTCGACCAGGCCGGCGGCGATCTCGGTGGCCCGGTCGAAGCTGGCGCACTCCACGATGGTGTAACCGGCGAGGACCTCCTGCGTCTCCGGGTACGGGCCGTCGGTGACCACTGGTGCCCCCTCGCGCACCTGGACGCGGCGGGCGTGCACCGGCTCGCTCAGGCCTCGGGCGTCGACCAACTCCCCGGACTCGGCCAGCGCCTGGTGAAAGGTCTCCATGTGCTGGTGCATCGCCGCGATCTGCTCGGCCGACATCGCCGGCCGGTCCGAAGCCCGCCCCGACAGCACGTCGTAGTCCTGCTGCGACCCGTAGAGCAAAATCATGTACTTCACGATCTCTCCCCCTCCTCCGCGAGGCACCACCCCGGCACCCACCGAAACGTCGAACCCAACCCCGCCCTCCGGACACACCAGCCCAACCCGAATCGGTGATCATGAAGTTAGCGTCACGACACGCCGAGCGGGTTGACGCTAACTTCATGATCACCGGGGTTCGGGGGTGGTGGGCGGGGCTTAGGTTGGCGGCATGACTGTGGTGTGGGTGGTGGTCGGGGGTTTCGTCGTTGCGGCGGGGGTGGCGTACGGCGTGGTGGCTCGGCGGGGGCGAGCGGACGTCGGGGGCGATCCGGCGGCTGGGCGGGAGGCTCGGAGTCGGCAGCACAGGTACGAGGCCGAGCGGCACGGTGACCAGGGTGACACCTGGCATCGCGGTCGGGAGTCGAGCGGTTGAGCGACGCTACTGGCCGTACGAGCGGCGGAGCCGGTCGCTGATCAGGTAGTTGAGGCGGTGGCGAAGGTGCCCGAGGGTGCTCTCGCTTGGTAGGTCGCCGTCGGTGGTGAGCGTCCAGCGCAGCGCGCAGTCCCCGCCGGGCTGCCCGGCCGTCAGGTCGAAGCTGATCCGGTCCAACGGTCGGTGCGGCCACAGCGACGACCACACGAGCAGCACGGGCGCGTAGCCGGCCACCACCCGGGGCGGCACCTCGTCGTCGCGCAACTGCCGAGCAAACCCGCCGCCCTGTGCCACGTAAACCCGATGCCCCTGCCCGCGCATACCCGCCGCCCCCGGCGCCGCCAGAACAGCACCGAGCTGATCGGCGTGAACCGTCCGTCCCCACCCTGCGTAGAACCGGTGATGGGCGTGGCGGTCGTATCGTCGGGGTACATCGCAGCGCGAGCACCGATGTCTGGGGAGGCACAGTGGGGGCACGGTTCGGACGCGACGCGCGGGGCCCGGTGGCGGGTCTGCTGATCGCCGCCCTCGTCTCCCTCGCCTGCGCGGGCGGTGGGCTGGCCGAGCCGGAGGCCGAGCGCCCCGGGGCGAACCCGCCGGCAGCGTCACCGGGACCGGGCACCACCCGGGCCGACAGCACCACCAGCGTCGCCGAGTTCGAGCAGGACGTCGCCGACGCGCAGGCGATCGCCGAGCGGTACTGGGCGGCCCAGTTCAAGGAATCCGGGCAGCGGTTCCGACCCATCCGGCGGATCATCCCGTACCAGCGTGACGGCGAGGTGTCCTGCGGCGGACAGGCGTTGCCCCGCAACAACGCCGTCTACTGCTCGCAGGGCGACTTCATCGCGTACGACGTCGCCTGGTCGGTGGCGGCGTTCCGCGAGGTCGGTGACGCGTTCGTGTTCTACCTGCTCGGGCACGAGTACGCGCACGCCATCCAGGTGCGGCTGGGCATCAACTACAGCTTCACCATCCAGCAGGAGTTGCAGGCCGACTGCATGGCCGGGGCGTACCTCGGCGACTCGGTGCGCTCGGGGACCCTGACCCTCGCCGAGGGCGACCTGGACGAGTTCCGGGAGGGGGTGGCGGCGGTCGGCGACGACCCGGACCAGCCGTGGTTCGCCGAAGGGGCGCACGGCACCGCCGAGCAGCGCACCGACAGGTTCTTCCGGGGTTACGAGGGCTCCCTGAAGGAGTGCGACCTGGGCTGAACGGGGTTGCCCGGATCACCCTGACGCCCGTTGCCGCCACCGGCCCCTGCGGCTGCTGGCAGGATCGCCGGTGTCGGTCACGACCCTGGAGGTTCCGCTGAGCAGCCATCACCCCGCCGCTGTGCTCTTCGACATGGACGGCACGTTGGTCGACAGCGAGAAGCTGTGGGACGTCGCGTTGCAGGAACTCGCGAAGGAGTACGGCGGGGAACTCTCCGTCGACGCCCGCCAGTCGATCATCGGCACCGCCATGGCCGAGTCGATGCGCATCCTGCACGACGACCTGGGGCAGCCCGAACGGGATCCGGAGATCAGCGCGGCGTGGATCAACGCCCGGATCCTGGAGCTGTTCCGCACCGGTCTGCGCTGGCAGCCGGGCGCGTTCGACCTGTTGGGAGCGGTCCGCGCGGCGGGAATCCCCACCGCGCTGGTCACCTCCAGTCCCCGGGCGCTCGTCGAGATCGCCCTGGACACCCTCGGTCGGGACAACTTCGACACGGTGGTCGCCGGCGACGAGGTGGTGGCGGCCAAGCCGCACCCCGAGCCGTACCTGACCGCCGCCCGGCTGTTGGGTGTGCCGATCGAGCGGTGCGTGGCGATCGAGGACTCACCGACGGGGGTGGCCAGCGCGCTCGCCTCGGGCGCGGCGGTCCTGGCCGTACCGGCGGAGGTGGCGTTGCCGAGCACTGTCGGCGTACACCAGGTGGAGAACCTGACCGGCGTGGACCTGGCGCTGCTCGCGGCGCTGTTGACCGATCGGGCCGCTGCCTGAACACAAAAGTGAGGCCCTGCTGACGCGCTCGCGTCAGCAGGGCCTCCCTTTTTTGTCCGATCAGTCGTGGGCGATGGCGCCCAGGACGTTGATCCGGGCCGCCCGGACGGCCGGGAGCACCGCGGCCACCACGCCGATGATGGCGGCCAGGCCGAGGAAGACACCCATCTGCCCCCAGGGCAGGATCAGGTCGGTGATGCCCTCGTCCTTGAGGGCCTCGACCACAGCGGCGCCGAGGCCGGTGCCCACCACCACGCCGAGCAGCGCGCCGAACACCGAGATCACCACCGCCTCCACGGTGATCATGCCCATGGTCTGGGACCGGCGGAGGCCGATCGCCCGCAGCAGACCCAGCTCGCGGGTCCGCTCCAGCACCGACAGGGCCAGGGTGTTGATGATGCCCAGCACGGCGATCACGATGGCCAGCGCGAGGAGGATCTGGATCATCGTGAGCAGCCCGTCGAGCGAGCTGGTCTGCTGCTTGATGAACGCGTCCCGGTCGGCCACCGACACCTCGGGGCTGTCCGCGAGCAACGCCTCCACCTGCGGCTGGACGTCGGACACCCGGGTGCCCGGGTCCAGTTGAATGAAGCCCTGGATGGGCTGCGGGATGGCGAAGTCCTTCGCCGCGGTCGCCGGCAGCGTCACCGGGTTGGTCAGCTGCGACGACTCGTAGATGCCGCTGATCGTGTAGGTGCGTGCCTCGCCCCGGGTCAGTTGCACGTTGACCGTCGAGCCCACCGACCAGCCACGGGACGTGGCCGTGTCCGAGCTGGCGAGCATCTGGGTCGGCCCGAGCCGGTCGATGTCACCGGCGGTCGGCTTCGCGCCGAAGATCTGCCGCAGCGACGCGATGTCGCTGCTCGCCGCGACCCAGGTGCTCTCGCCGTCGATCCGCCCCATGTCGCCGTACTCGCCGTCGACCAACCGCACACCGGGCAGGGCCTTGGCCTGGTCCAGCACACCCGGGTCGAAGGTCGGCGGACGCGGGCCGCCCTGCTGACCGGCGATCACCAGCTCGGCCTTGATGGTGTCCTGGGCGAGCGCGCTGATGCTGCCCTTGGCCGAGTCGAGGATCACCGTGACGCCGGTGACCAACGCGATGCCGACCATCAGCGCGGCGGCGGTGATCGCCGTACGACGTGGGTTGCGCCCAGAGTTGAGCCGGCCCAGCTTGCCCGGCACCGACCAGGAGAAGATCACGCCCAGCAGGCTCACCACCGGCCGGCTGATCAACGGGGTCAGCAGCGCCACCCCGATGAAGGCGAACAGCACGCCACCGAGGATGGTCGACAGCGTCTGACCGCCGGCGTTGCCGCTGAGCCCGAGGAACAGCAGCACCGCGCCGATGCCGGTGACCAGCGACCCGGCCACCGTGACCTTGGTCAACGGCCGGTCCGGGGTGGCCACGTCCTGCATGGCCGCGATCGGCGGGATCCGGGACGCCCGCAGCGCCGGCAGCAACGCCGCCACCACGGTGATCACCAGACCGACGGCGAACGAACCGATCACCGCGGCCGCCGGCACGCCGATTCCGGCCAGGGTGAGCCCACCGGCGAGCTTGCCGAACAGGAACGCCAGCAGCGCGCCCACCCCGATGCCGGCGGCGAGGCCGAGCACCGACGCGATCAACCCCACCGCGATGGCCTCCAGCACCACCGAACCGATGATCTGCCGGCCGCTGGCCCCGATGGCGCGCATGAGCGCCAACTCCCGGGTCCGCTGCGCCACGATGATCGAGAAGGTGTTGAGGATCAGGAAGGTGCCCACCAGCAGCGCCACCGCGGCGAAGCCGAGCAGGATCTTGTTGAAGAAGGACAGCCCCTCCTTCAGACTGGCCGAGGCGTCCGCTGCCACCTGCTCGCCGGTCTTCACCTCGAAGTCCGCGCCCAGGGTGCGGGCAACGTCGTCGCGAAGCTTCTCGTCCGAGACTCCAGCGGCGGCCTGCACGGTGATGCTGCTGAACACGTCCGGCTCGCCCAGCATCAGCCGCTGCGCCACCGGCGTGGTGAAGAAGACCTCGTTGACCCCGCCGATCGAGTCCCGGTCACCGCTGTAACCGAAGACGCCGACCAGGGTGAATTCCCGCTTCTTCGACTCGAACGCGGTCAGCACACCGACCTTCTGGCCGACCTGCACCTTCGCTGCCGTGGCCAACGCCTTGTTGATGACGATCTCGTCCTCGGCCTGCGGCGCGCGCCCCTCACGCAGCTTCAGCAGATCGCTCTCGCCGGTCCAGTTCTCGCCCAACTGCGGCGGGCCGAACGAGGTGACGACCTTGCCGTTGCTGCCGATCACCCTGGCGCCGTCGGCGTTGACCACACCGGTCGCCGAGGCCGCCCCCGGCACCTGCTTCACCCGGTCCACCAGGGCGGCCGGCAGCGGGGCGGCGGTCTGCTCGCCCTCCAGCTCATTGACCTGCACCTTCGGCTTCGCCGCGACGTTCACGTCGATCTCGGAGAAGCCGTCGGCGAAGACCGAGTCGAAGGAGCGACCCAGCGTGTCGGTGAGCACGAACGCGCCGGAGACGAACATCACCCCGAGCACCACCGCCAGGCCGGACAGGATCAGCCGGACCTTACGGGCCAGCAGACTCTTCAGCGTCGCGCGGAACATCAGTTGCCCACCTCGGCCGGAGTGTCCAGCTTCTTCATGGTGTCCAGCACCGTCTCGGCGGTCGGCTCGATCAGCTCCGAGACGATCTCACCGTCGGCGAGGAAGACCACCCGGTCGGCGTACGCGGCGGCCGTCGGGTCGTGGGTGACCATCACGATGGTCTGGCCGTGCTCCCGGACCGAGTTCCGCAGGAAGTTGAGCACCTCCGCGCCGGAGCGCGAGTCCAGGTTGCCGGTCGGCTCGTCCGCGAAGATCACCTCGGGGCGGGAGACCAGCGCCCGCGCGCACGCCACCCGCTGCTGCTGCCCACCGGAGAGCTGCGCCGGCCGGTGGTCCAGCCGGTCCTTCAGCCCCACCGTCTCAATCACCGTGTCGTACCAGGCCGGGTCCGGCTTGCGTCCGGCGATCGACAGCGGCAGCAGGATGTTCTCCTTGGCGGTCAGCGTCGGCAGCAGGTTGAACTGCTGGAAGATGAAGCCCACCTTGTCGCGCCGCAGCTTCGTCAGCCCCGCGTCGCCCAGCCCGGTGACGGTCGTCTCACCGATCGACACCGTCCCCCGGGTCACCGAGTCCAGACCGGCCAGGCAGTGCATCAGCGTCGACTTACCGGAACCCGACGGGCCCATGATCGCGGTGAAGCGACCACGTTCGAACTCCGCGCTGACCCCCCGCAGCGCGATGACCTGAGCCTCGCCGCTGCCGTACACCTTCCACACGTCGTTCGCCCGGGCCGCGGCCTGCGCCTGCTGGCCTACCGTCGCGGTCACGTCATCTACCTCTTCCGTCTGTCCGAAAATGCACGCCGCCCCCCGATGGTCCGGCGCGACTGTTCAATCATCGGTGCCGAATACGCCCGCCCCGTCCGACCCTGGGGGGACCCGGAGCGGATTTCCCGCTGCGGGTGCACCCCCATATCGCATCAGGGTTGCCCCTGAGTCGACGGCCGGTCGACCGTTTTTCCACACAGCGGCGGCAGCACCGACACTTGCACCTGACGCCACAGGAGGGTCAACCGAACCGGGCCGTCTCCGGTCACGGTAGGTGACGACCGCAACGCCGGCCGTCCCCCCACGGAGGGATCTTCGAGTACGCCGGGTGAGGTACTTCAGCCGGCGCAACTACGCCCGGGGGCGGACCAGCCCCGACTCGTACGCCAGCACCACCGCCTGCACCCGGTCGCGCAACCGCAGCTTGGTCAGTACATGCCCGACGTGCGTCTTGATGGTGGTCTCGCTCACCGACAGGACCGTCGCGATCTCGGCGTTGGACAACCCTCGGGCGACCTGCACGAGCACCTCGCGCTCCCGGTCGGTGAGCGCGTTGAGCGCCGCCGCCGGGGTCGCCGCCGGGTCGGGCAGCAGGTCGGCGAAGCGGTCCAGCAGTCGCCGCAGGATCCGAGGTGACACCACCGCGTCCCCGCCGGCGACAGTGCGGATCGCCGCGATCAGATCCTCGGCGGGCACGTCCTTGGCCAGGAACCCGCTGGCGCCGGCCCGCAACGCGCCCACCACGTACTCGTCCAGGTCGAAGGTGGTGAGGACCAGCACCCGTACCGGCAGCCGGGCGTCGACGATGGCCCGGGTCGCCGCCACCCCGTCCATCCGGGGCATCCGGATGTCCATCAGTACGACGTCGGGCAGCAGCCGGCGGGACAACTCCACCGCCTCCACGCCGTCACCGGCCTCCGCCACCACGTCCAGGTCGCTCTCGGCGCCCAGCACCATCCGGAACCCGGTCCGCAGCAGCGGCTGGTCGTCGGCGAGCAGGATCCGCACCGGCCGCGCCGAGGGCGCCTGATCGCTCATCTGGTCTCCCGTCCCGCCGACGTCGTGGCGCGCACCGGTCATCCTCGCGCACCGGAGCCGGTGCGTCGCGGATCACCGTAGAGGCCAGCCGGTCGTCCTGTCCCGACCGCAGCGGCACCGCTGCTGTCGGGTCTTCGGCGTGCGGCAGGCGATCCCGGCGGCCGGAATCGCCGCACCGGGCGTACGCGTCGCTCAGGAGGCCGTCACTCGTCGGCACCCGGCGCGACCGGAGTGGCCGCCCGGGAGTCGCGCAGCGGGTCGGCGCCCGCCGCCGCGACCGGGAACGGCGGCGGGGTGCCGCCGAAGCTGGGACAGAGCGCCTGGTGGCTGCACCAGTCGCAGAGCCGGCTCGGCCGGGGCCGGAAATCCTGCCGGGCGGTGGCCTGCTCGATCGCCCGCCACAGCGCCACCACGGTGCGTTCGAAGCGGACCAGCTCGTCGGCGTCCGGGGTGTAATCCAACACCTCGGCGTCGCGCAGGTAGAGCAGGCGCAGCACCCGGGGCACCACCCCCCGGGTGCGCCACAGCACCAGGGCGTAGAACTTCAGCTGGAACAGCGCCCGCGCCTCGAACGCCTCCCGCGGAGCACCCCCGGTCTTGTAGTCGACCACCCGCAGCGCGCCGTCCGGAGCGACGTCGAGCCGGTCGAGGTAACCCCGGATCAGCAGCTCCTCGTCGACGACCGCGGAGATCAGGGCCTCGCGTTCGGCCGGCTCCAGTCGGGTCGGGTCCTCCACCGCGAAGTAACCCTGCAACAGCCCGGCGGCGGAGCGGAGGAACTCCACCGGGCCGGCCGGCTCCGCGCCGTCGAAGATCCCGGCCAGCTCGGGCTGCTCGGTGACCAGCCGGTCCCACTGGGGGGCCACCAGGTCGCCGGCTGCCTCCGGTGTGCGACCGGTGGCCGGCAGGTCGAACAGGCGCTCCAGCACCGCGTGCACCAACGTGCCCCGGGCCTGCTCGATGGTGGTGCGCTCGGGCAGCCGGTCGATGCTGCGGAACCGGTAGAGCAGCGGGCAGGTCTTGAAATCCGCCGCCCGCGACGGGGACAGCGAGGCCCGCACCGTCGGCGGCGCCTGCGCCGCGGGGGAGGGCTGGGGGGTGGTGACCGATTCCGCCGTCATGTCGGCAAAGGTTAGGGCACCGGTGTGACACCGCCCGCCGCCCGCCCCGCCCAGCGACGGTCCGTAGCATCGTGGCGATGGAGCAGACAACCAGGCCGCCGCGCCGACCGGACCGACGACTCGGCCTGAACGTCGGCAAGGTGTTCGGGGTGCCGCTGTACCTCAACGGCTCCATGGTCCTGCTCGCGGTGCTCATCGCTGTGCTGTACGGCGAGTTCGCCCGCCGACAACTGGACCTGTCGCAGCTCAGCGGCTACCTGATCGGCTTCGGGTTCGTCGTGTCGCTGCTCGGCTCGGTGCTCCTGCACGAGCTGGGCCACGCCCTCACCGCCCGGCGGTACGGCATCGGTGTGCGCGGGATCACCCTGGAGCTGCTCGGCGGTTACACCGAGATGGACCGCGACGCCCCGTCGCCCCGCGTCGACCTGCTGGTCTCGTTGGCCGGCCCGGCGGTCTCCGCTGTGCTCGGCGTCCTGGCGGTCGCCGCCACGCTCGCCCTGCCCGAGGGGACCGTGGCGCACCAGCTCGCCTTCCAGCTCGCGGTCAGCAACGTCATCGTGGCCCTGTTCAACAGCCTGCCCGGGCTTCCGCTCGACGGCGGCCGGGCGCTGCGCGCCGCGGTGTGGGGGCTGACCCGCGACCGGCACCTCGGCACCGAGGTCGCCGGGTGGGCCGGCCGGATCGTCGCCGTCGGCACCGCGGCCCTGGTGGTGCTGCTCACCGTCGAGCGGCGGCTGGCGCCGCTGGCGCTGCCGCTGATGCTCCTGGTCGCCGTCACCCTCTGGCGTGGCGCCGGGCAGTCGATCCGGGCCGCCCGGGTCAGCCGCCGGTTCCCGCTGATCGACCTCGCCCGGCTGGCCCGTCCGGTCTGGCCGGTGCCCACCGGTACGCCACTGGCCGAGGCCCAGCGCCGCCGCGCCGAGAGCGGGCAGCCCGACGCCGCGCTGGTGGTCACCGACTCCACCGGTCGACCGGTGGCGCTGGTCGACCCGGCCGCCGCCGACGCGGTGCCGGTCGAGCGCCGACCGTGGTTGGCGGTCGACGCCGTCGCCCGGTCGCTGGGCACTCTTCCCACGTTGTCGCTCGGGTGGGACGGCGAGCGGGTGATGGAGGCCGTACAGACCTACCCGGGCGCACAGTACGTGGTGACGTCAGGCGAAGATGTCGTCGGCATTCTGCACATCGCGGACCTGGCACAGCTCCTTGAACCCAACCGGAAGATGACACCGTGACCGCAACTCCCTCCACCGTCGCCGCCGACCCCGCCAGCCCGGCGCTGACACCCGTGCACCGTGGGCCGTTCCGGCCCGGCGACCGGGTCCAGCTGACCGACCCCAAGGGGCGGATGCACACCGTGACGCTGGAGCCCGGCAAGGAGTTCCACACCCACCGCGGCATCCTGGCCCACGACGCGCTGATCGGGCTCCCCGACGGCAGCGTGGTGACCACCTCCGGTGGGGGCACCGCCTTCCTGGCCCTGCGGCCGCTGCTGTCGGACTACGTGCTGTCCATGCCGCGCGGCGCCCAGGTGATCTACCCGAAGGACTCGGCGCAGATCGTGGCGATGGGCGACATCTTCCCCGGCGCGAAGGTCCTCGAGGCCGGCGCCGGCTCCGGCGCGCTGAGCTGCTCCCTGCTGCGAGCCGTCGGCACGGAGGGCGAGCTGCACTCGTTCGAGCTGCGCGACGACTTCGCCCAGATCGCCAAGCGCAACGTCGAGGCGTTCTTCAACGGGCCGCACCCCTCGTGGAACCTGCACGTCGGCGACGTCGCGCAGTGCCAGGAGACCGGCTTCGACCGGATCATCCTGGACATGTTGACCCCCTGGGAGACCCTCGACATGGTCGAGCGGGCGCTGGTGCCCGGTGGGGTGTTCATCGGCTACGTCGCCACCACACCGCAGCTGTCCGAGCTGGTGGAGGCGCTGCGCGAGCGCGGCGGCTGGACCGAGCCCCGGGCCTGGGAGTCCCTGGTGCGAGACTGGCACGCGGAGGGCCTCGCCGTCCGTCCGGACCACCGGATGATCGCGCACACCGCCTTCCTGGTGTCCGCCCGCAAGCTGGCCCCGGGGGTCACCGCGCCGCCGCGCCGCCGCAAGCCCAGCAAGGGCACCGAGGCGTACGCGCAGCGCCGTCAGGACCTGCGTGAGGCGGAGGCGGCCCGACAGGCCGCCGCCGCGCAGGCGGCGGGCGCGCAACCCAACGGTGCGGGGGAGATGGACAGGCCGTGACCATCGAGCTGGGTGTCGGCAGCGCCGAGCAGGGGGAGACGCTGGCATGAGCCGACCGGGCTACGGCGGTGGAGACCTCCCCGCGGTCTTTCCCGACTGGTCGCCCTACCAGGACCTGGAGTCGGCGGCGCGGGCCTACCTGCGCGACCCGGACGTCGCCCTGGAGGCGCTCGGCGGCGTGCTGCGCGGCGCGTCGGTGCTCGGCTTCACCCTGGAACGCTTCGTCAACGAGGTCAACGGGGTGTGGCAGGAGGTCGTGGTCTGCGACGGCAGCCGGCTCATCCTCTGGCACGGCGAGGACGTACCGCCGGAGGAGGGCCCTCCGGGCTCGATGACCTCGTCGCTGCGGGTGGTGCCGGTCTCCACCGTCACCGAGGTGGGCTGCCGGCGGCGACTCAACCGTGCCGAGAGCGGCGAGATCCGGGTCGACAGCATCGACGTCTACCTGCTGCTCACCTCGTTGGACGAGGCGCCGCCGAGTGAGGAGATGCCCGGCACGCCCCGGCACGACGCGTTGCGCTTCGGCAAGACCCTCGACGACGGCGGCGCCGGGCAGATCGCCCGGTTGGAGGAGTTCGCGCGGTTGGTCGCCTCGGTGGTCGGCCGTCCGATGCTCTGAGGCGTACCCCAGTTGTTAACCGGCCGGGCCGCGCGGCCCGGCCGGTGGGTCAGTCGTCCTCGGCGTCCGGGCCGGCGACCTCGACGCCGTCGCCACGCACCACGTGGATGCAGTCGCCCGGGCACTCCTTCGCGGAGTCGATCACCTCGAGTCGCAGGTGCGCGGGGACGTCGACCCGGCTCCCCGGTGCCATCCGCAGCTCACCGTCGACGCCCTTGACGTAGGCCAGGCCGTCGATGTCGAACTCGAACACCTCCGGCGCGTACTGCACGCAGAGCCCGTCGCCCGTGCAGAGGTCCTGGTCGACCCAGACCTGCAATTCGTCGGTCGCGACCTCGGCCACCTGTGCACCCCCCATGTTCTCCCGTCCCACGCTCCGACGGTACCCGAACGCCGGTAACGGCCCGTCAGGCCACCCTTGGCGATCAAGGTTCGGTGACGAGGGTGTTGCGTGGGACCGAATCGGCCTCATAGCGGCTAGTGTTAGGGCAGAACGTTCAAGCCCCCCGGGGAGGTGGGACGTGGCAGCACGTAGCGACGACGCGGACTCGCGCGCCGCACGGTGGGAGAAGGAAGCCCACGATCTCTCCACGCAGGTCGCGTTCCTGCAAGAGGAACTCGCCCTGGTGCGGCGGAAGTTGACCGAAAGCCCCCGACACGTCCGGCAGCTCGAAGAGCGGCTGGCGGCCACCCAGGCACAGTTGGCGCGGCTGACCGAGAACAACGACCGGCTGGTGAGCACCCTCAAGGAAGCTCGCACGCAGATCGTGACGCTCAAGGAGGAGATCGACCGGCTCGCGCAACCGCCGAGCGGTTACGGAGTCTTCCTGGCCAAGCACGAGGACGGCACGGTGGACGTCTTCACCGGTGGCCGCAAACTACGGGTCGCGGTCTCGCCCTCGCTCGATGTGGGTGACCTGCGGCGCGGCCAGGAGGTCCTGCTCAACGACGCGCTCAACATCGTCGACGCGTTCGGTTACGAGCGGGTTGGCGAAGTGGTGATGCTCAAGGAGATCCTGGAGGGACCGAACGGCGGGCCGGGCGACCGGGCGCTGGTGGTCTCCCACTCCGACGAGGAGCGCATCGTGCACCTCGCCGAGACGCTCATCGGCTCGGCGATCCGGGCCGGCGACTCGCTCATGATCGAGCCCCGTTCGGCGTACGCGTACGAGCGGATCCCGAAGAGCGAGGTCGAGGAGCTGGTCCTGGAGGAGGTGCCCGACGTCGACTACGGCGACATCGGTGGCCTCCAGTCGCAGATCGAGCAGATCCGCGACGCGGTGGAGTTGCCGTTCCTGCACGCGGACCTGTTCCGTGAGCACCAGCTCCGCCCACCGAAGGGCATCCTGCTCTACGGCCCACCGGGCTGTGGCAAGACGCTCATCGCCAAGGCGGTGGCCAACTCGCTGGCCAAGAAGATCGCCGAGCGGCAGGGCAAGGAGAAGCACACCAGCTTCTTCCTCAACATCAAGGGCCCGGAGCTGCTCAACAAGTACGTCGGTGAGACCGAGCGGCACATCCGGCTGATCTTCCAGCGCGCCCGGGAGAAGGCCGGCGAGGGCACGCCGGTGATCGTGTTCTTCGACGAGATGGACTCGATCTTCCGAACCCGTGGCTCCGGTGTCTCCTCGGACGTGGAGAACACCATCGTTCCGCAGCTGCTCAGCGAGATCGACGGCGTGGAGGGGCTGGAGAACGTCATCGTCATCGGCGCCTCCAACCGGGAAGACATGATCGACCCGGCGATCCTGCGCCCCGGTCGCCTCGACGTGAAGATCAAGATCGAGCGACCGGACGCCGAGGCGGCCAAGGACATCTTCTCCAAGTACATCCTCTCCGGGCTGCCCCTGCACCCGGACGACCTGGCCGAACACGGCACCGACCCCCAGGCCACCGTCGCGGCGATGATCGACGCCGTGGTGCTGCGGATGTACTCAGAAACCGAGGAGAACCGATTCCTCGAGGTCACCTACGCCAACGGTGACAAGGAAGTCCTCTACTTCAAGGACTTCAACTCCGGCGCGATGATCCAGAACATCGTCGACCGGAGCAAGAAGATGGCCATCAAGGAGTTCCTCACCTCGGGTCGCAAGGGGCTGCGCCTTCAGCACCTGCTCGACGCCTGCGTCGACGAGTTCCGCGAGAACGAAGACCTCCCCAACACCACCAACCCCGACGACTGGGCGCGCATCTCCGGCAAGAAGGGCGAGCGGATCGTCTACATCCGCACGCTCGTCTCCGGCGGCAAGGGCGCCGAGGCCGGCCGGTCCATCGAGACCGCCAGCAACACCGGCCAGTACCTCTGACCCCAGCAGCGAGGGTGCCCACCATTCGGTGGTGGGCACCCTCGCTGCGGGTATTCCAGGGCGTCGGTCAGGCAGCGAAGATCCACCGCTTCGACACCACGTAGTTCGCCGCCGACAGCGACGCCGTCACCAACAGCTTCGCCAGCAGGTACGGCGTGCCCGCCCAGGTCAACGCGGACACCAGCACCACGTTGGCGGTCAGGTTCGCGAGGACCAGCGCGAAGTAGCGCCCCACCTGCGGCACCATCTGGGCGGACGAGCCGAACGACCACGCCCGGTTCAGCCCGAAGTTGACCCAGAACGAGGTCAGGAACGACATCCCGGCCGCAACCGGCAGGACGATCCGGAGAACTCCGTGGTACACGAAGAGTGATCCCGTGTCCACGGCGACGCTCAGACCCCCGACGACCAGAAACCGCACAGCGCTGTGTCGGGACAGGTGGCGGACGGACTCGGCAACAGGTGACAGCAAAGAGTTCTCCAAGGGGGGACCCGGAGCGGTGAGGACGACGAGGGAGTCTATCGTCTGTCCATCTACCCAGCGGGGCCTGCCCGCGCGAGCCGCGAGGTTGACGTGCCTGATCCCGGAAGAGTGACGTTGCCGGCCACCAGCGGAAGCCCGGCGGCCACCATCAGCACAGGCCGACGACACTGGGCCCTCGCCTTCGCCGCATTCTTCCTGATCATCTTCGCCTGGTCGATGGCCGCCCCGTACGACGGCACCCCGGACGAGCGGGAGCACATCGTCCGAGCGGCCGGCGTCGCCGCCGGGCAGATCGCGCCACCGCCCGCCGACGCGAAGAAGGGCACCGGCGCCTTCCAGACCGTTCCCGGTGGTCTCGTCCGTGAGCAGTGCTGGCAGTTCAAGAAGGAAGTCTCGGCAGCCTGCGCCCAGCCCCCCGGCAGCGACGACACACCGACCCGCGCCGGCACCGGGGCCGGTCGTTACTTCCCCGCCTACTACGCCCTCGTCGGCGCACCCACTGTGCTCTGGCCCGGCTGGTCCGGCGTCCTGCTCGCCCGCATGATCAGCGCCCTGTGCTCCGCCGCGCTGCTCGCCTGCGCGTACGTCGTGATCCGCAACCGGTCCCGCCGCGGCCTCATGATGGGCGCCCTGCTCGTCGTCACCACCCCGATGGCCGTGCACATGGCCAGCGCGGTCAACCCGAACGGCCTGGAGATCGCCGCCGGCATCGCCTTCTTCAGCGCGGTCATCCCCCTGCTCCTCGGTCCACCCGGCCCACGGCGTGGCCTCATCGTCCTCGTCGGGATCAGCGCGCTGCTCCTCGCGGTGCTGCGCCAGACCGGCCCGCTGTGGCTGGCGACCGCGTTCGTCGCGTTCGCCTTCCCGCTGCGCCGCGGCAACCTCGTCGGCCTACTGCGGGACCGGGCCGCGCAGCTCTGGGCAGGTGGCATCGTCCTGTCCACTCTCGCCGTGCTCGCCTGGTCCGTCCGCCAGCAGACCTCCGACCTCGGCAACTACTCCGCCGACCGGCTCACCTACGGGCAGGCGGCCCTGCGTGAGGCCGACCGGTGGCGGGGATACCTCGACCAGATCGTCGGGGTCACCTCCTGGCTGGACACCCGGATGCCCGCCCCGCCCTACCTGATCTGGCAGCTCGTCGCCGGAGCGCTGCTGCTCATCGGGGTCGTCTGGGGCAGCACGCTCGACCGGTGGCGCCTGCTCGTGCTGCTCGGCGGCGGCGTGGCCGTCCCCTCCCTCATGCAGATCGCCCTGGTCAACGAGAGCGGCTTCGTCACCCAGGGCCGCTACATGCTGCCCATGCTGGTCGGCGTTCTGCTCTACGCCGCGTGGATCGCCGAACAACGCGGCTTCGAGGTCGCCCGGGCCCGCTCGTTCACCCGACTCGCCGTCCTGCTCCTCCTGCCGATCCAGCTGTTCTGCCTGGCGTACACGATGGTCCGCTGGCAGAACGGCCTGCCCGCCAACATCGGGCTGAGCAGCCTCAACCCCCTCGCCGGCGACTGGCACCCGGTGGTCGGCTCGGTGGTCCCGCTGCTGAGCGCAAGCGTCGGCCTGGTGCTGTTCGGGTGGCTCGTCTGGACCACCGGCTCCGCCGAGACCGACGACCTGACGCCGCCCGCTGAGCATTCCGACACCGAATCCAGCGAAGTGTCGCGGCCCGCCGGCACTCACCTACAGAGTGCAGGTGCTCAGGGCGGACTACGCTCGACCTGACGGGGGACCGGGTCGGGCGAGCGAAGCGGGTAGGTCGATGAGCGTAAGACGGATCATGGGCACCGAGGTCGAGTACGGCATCTCAGTGCCCGGGCAGGCCGGAGCCAACCCGATGGTCACCTCATCGCAGGTGGTCAACGCCTACGGGGCACGTCCGGAACTCAACCGGGGCGGCCGGGCCCGGTGGGACTACGAGGAAGAGTCGCCGCTGCGCGACGCCCGCGGCTTCACCTACTCCGGTGCCGCGTACGACCCCGCCGAGGCCCTCGCGGACGAAGACCTGGGCCTGGCCAACGTGATACTCACCAACGGCGCACGGCTCTACGTGGACCACGCGCACCCCGAATACTCCACTCCCGAGGTCACCACCCCCAGGGACATCGTGCGCTGGGACAAGGCCGGCGAGCGGGTGATGGCCGAGGCGTCCCGCCGGGCCGCCACCATCCCGGGCACCCAGCCGATCCACCTCTACAAGAACAACACCGACAACAAGGGCGCCAGCTACGGTGCCCACGAGAACTACCTGATGCGCCGGCAGACGCCGTTCGCCGACATCGTGGCGTACCTGACGCCGTTCTTCGTCACCCGGCAGATCGTCTGCGGCGCCGGCCGGGTCGGCATCGGCCAGGACGGCGGCCAGAGCGGTTTCCAGATCTCCCAGCGTGCCGACTTCTTCGAGGTCGAGGTCGGCCTGGAGACCACCCTCAAGCGGCCGATCATCAACACCCGGGACGAGCCGCACGCCGACGCCGACAAGTACCGCCGGCTGCACGTCATCATCGGCGACGCCAACCTCTCCGAGATCTCCACCTACCTCAAGGTCGGCACCACCGCGCTGATCCTCACCATGATCGAGGAGAAGGCCCTCGGCGCCGACCTCGGCATCGCCGACCCGGTCAGCGAACTGCGCGCCGTCAGCCACGACCCCACCCTGACGCACCGCATGCGACTGCGCGACGGCCGCCGGCTCACCGCCCTCGACCTGCAATGGGCGTACCTGGAGCGGGTCCGGTCCTTTGTCGACGACCGGTACGGCACCGACGCCGACGAGCAGACCGTCGACGTGCTCGACCGCTGGGAGAGCGTCCTGGACCGGCTCGGCCGGGACCCGATGCTCTGCGCCGACGAGTTGGACTGGGTGGCGAAGCTGCGACTGCTGGAGGGCTACCGGGAGCGGGAGAAGCTCGGTTGGGGCTCGCACAAGCTCCAGCTCGTCGACCTCCAATATTCCGACGTCCGGCCGGAGAAGGGCCTCTACCACCGCCTGGTCAGCCGGGGGGCGATGAAGACGCTGCTCACCGACGACGAGACGCGCAGCGCGATGACCGAGCCACCGGAGGACACCAGGGCCTACTTCCGCGGTCGCTGCCTCGCCCAGTACGCCTCCGAGGTGGTCGCCGCGAGCTGGGACTCGGTGATTTTCGACGTGGGCCGGGAGTCGTTGGTCCGGGTGCCGATGATGGAACCCGAGCGGGGCACCCGCGCCCACGTCGGGGCGTTGTTCGATCGCTGCGCCAGCGCCAAGGACCTGTTGGAGACGTTGACCGGGGGCTGAGATCCGGTGCCTCCGCCGGGAATCGCTCTGTGGCATGCTAGGCCGTCCCCCGATCCGTCGACCCACACGGTGATGCGATGCTCCCCTCAGCCCGGCAGGTTGGCCTGCGTGCGATGACCGTTGTACCGCTGTCGAACGCGTACGCCGGACGTGCCAACAGCTTCGGCTTCCTGCGGCTCTGCTTCGCCGTCGCGGTCGTCCTCGCGCACACCGCGGTGATCGGGTACGCCCGACCGTTGACCGAGGTCGTCGACGTGGCCGGTCTGGGGGTGGCCGGCTTCTTCGGCATCTCGGGCTTCCTCATCACCCGCAGCGCCCGGCGGGCCAGCCTGCCCCGCTACCTGTGGCACCGTGCCCTGCGGATCTGGCCGGGCCTCTGGGTGTGTCTGCTGTTCATCGGCTTCGTGGTGGCCCCGATCGTCTGGTACGCCGATCGCGGCAACCTGGACGGCCTGTGGCGGCACCCGGCCGGCGTGGTCAACTTCCTGCAGGCGAACTGGTGGGGTGGCTACCGCCAACAGGGGATCATGGACGTCTTCCGGGACACGCCGTACGGCGACCTGGTGCGTAAGAGCGTCCTCGACGGCTCACTCTGGACGCTCAGTTACGAGATCTTCTGCTACCTGATCGTGGCGTCGCTGGCCGTGGTGGCGGTGCTGCGTCGGGCCCGCTGGCTGGTGCTCGCGGCCGCCGTTCTCGTCTTCGGTCTGCTGCTGTGGAACCAGTACGAGGCGCTGCGCTTCGGCGGATCGACATACTTCACCAGCGGCTCCGTCGGCACGTTGCCGCTGCTCGGCACACTCAGCAAGATCTGGTTCCTGCGGTTCGGTTTCATGTTCCTGGTGGGCGCCGTGGCGGACCTCTACAGCGACAAGCTGCCCATCAGCGACGTCCTGGGCGTGCTCGCCATCGTGGTGACGGGCTGGCAGACCCTGGAGGGCCACCTGTTCGGCCCGGCGTTGCTCGCCTACGAGTACGCCATCCTCTACCTCGCGGTCCGGTTGCCACGGCTGCTGCACCGCGTGGGCCAGAAGAACGACTACTCGTACGGCATCTACATCTACTCCTTCGTCGTGCAGCAGATGCTGGCGTGGCTGGGGGCGGCTGCCTGGGGGTTCGTCGGCTACTTCGCGGTGGTCATGGTCTTCACCGTCGTCCTGGCGTTCCTGTCCTGGCATCTGGTGGAGAAGCAGGCGTTGCGGTTCAAGGACTGGACACCCCGCCTGCGGCGCGGGGCACCACAGGCGGAGGCCCCGGAGGAGCGGCAGCGTGAGTCGGAGCGGGCGCCGGCGCCGGTCCCGGCCGACGCGTCGGCTCCCCGGGGCTGACCCTTCGGCGTAATCGAACGTCCCTGACCCCGAACACGGCGGACGTGAGGGCTTTCTGTCGTCTGCGCGGGGTAGATTTCATCTCAGACGATCGTGGAGGAGACAGCCATGGCCACTCATGACAGCGGCGGCCAGTCGCAGTCCGGCAAGTCCCGTCAGGGCGAGGAAATCGAGGACGTCACCACCGAGGCCAACCCCGAGGTGGCCGAGCGGCACGCCGAGATCACCGAGGACGTCGACGACCTCCTCGACGAGATCGACTCCGTCCTCGAAGAGAATGCAGAGGAATTTGTGAGGGGCTACGTGCAAAAAGGCGGCCAGTAGGGCATAAGGGCACAAAGCGGACAGCCCCGTCCTCTGGATGACCGGGATGGCCACCGCCGCTGCCGCGATTGCGGCGAGTGGCTGCCCCACCTGCGGTGCCGGTACGGCGTGGGTGAGAAAGAGTTTCAGGAGCTCCTGGCCGAGCAGGGCGGGGTCTGCGCGATCCGTGGCGGCGCCGACCCGCAACATCTGGACCACGATCATCGCACCGGATGGGTGCGCGGGATACTCTGCTTCAACTGCAACGGTGGTCTTGGCCAGTTCCGTGACAGTCCCATGAGGCTGGCCAGGGCGATCACGTACCTGAGAGGAACCACGTGGCAGCGGGCTTTGATCCATCCGGGCGTCTTCCAGATGTGTTCACCAACGCGGGGACGTCCTCCTTCACGACGTTTCTGAGTCGGGTGGCCCCCGAGATGTTGCCCGGTCGGCGACCGCTGCCGCCGGGCATGGCCGCCGACCTGGCGCCCCACGCGACCACCATCGTCGCCATCGCGGCGGCCGAGGGTGTGGTGATGGCGGGCGACCGACGGGCCACCATGGGCAACCTGATCGCGCAGCGCGACATCGAGAAGGTGCACCCCGCCGACGCGTACTCGCTGGTCGGCATCGCGGGCACCGCCGGTATCGGCATCGAGCTGATGCGACTGTTCCAGGTGGAGCTGGAGCACTACGAGAAGATCGAGGGCGCGATGCTCTCGTTGGACGGTAAGGCCAACCGGTTGGCCTCGATGATCCGGGGCAATCTGGGGGCGGCCATGCAGGGGTTGGCAGTGGTGCCGCTCTTCGCCGGGTTCGACCTGGCCGCCTCCGACCCGGCGCGAGCCGGTCGGATCTTCAGCTTCGACGTGACCGGTGGCCCGTACGAGGAGACCGGCTACGACGCGATCGGGTCCGGGTCGCTGTTCGCGAAGTCCGCGTTGAAGAAGCGGTTCCGGGCCGGGTTGTCCGTCGAGGACGCGACGCGGCTGGCGGTCGAGGCGCTCTACGACGCCGCCGACGACGACACCGCGACCGGTGGGCCGGATCTGACCCGCCGGATCTACCCCGTGGTGATGACCGCGACCGCCGAGGGCACCCGCCGGTTGACCGACCCCGAGACGGCGGCGATCGCCGAGGGCGTGGTTGCCGGCCGGATGGAGAACCCGGGCGGTTGAGACCCGCACCTCACCAGTCAGCAGTCGTCAGCACAGCGCCGTAAGGAGAACCGCCGACGTGGCCATGCAGTTCTACGCCTCTCCCGAACAGATCATGCGCGACCGCTCCGAGTTGGCCCGCAAGGGCATCGCTCGGGGTCGCAGCGCGGTGGTCCTCAGCTACTCCGGCGGGGTCCTCTTCGTCGCGGAGAACCTTTCCAGTGCCCTGCACAAGGTGAGCGAGATCTACGACAGGATCGGGTTCGCCGCGGTCGGCCGGTACAACGAGTTCGAGAACCTGCGCCGCGCCGGAGTCCGGATGGCCGACCTGAACGGGCTCAGCTACGACCGGCGTGACGTCACTGGTCGGGCGCTGGCCAACGCGTTCGCGCAGACCCTGGGTGCCATCTTCACCGAGCAGTCGAAGCCGTTCGAGGTGGAGATCTGCGTGGCGGAGGTTGGTGCCACCCCGGAGGCGGACGAGCTGTACCGGCTGACCTATGACGGTTCGGTGAACGACGAGCCGGGGCGGATGGCCATGGGTGGTCAGGCCGAGGCGATCACCGGTGTGTTGAAGTCGGAGCATCGGGCGGACATGTCCCTGGCCGAGGCGGTCAGGGTGGCGGTGCAGGCGTTGAGCAGCGCCGGCGGTGAGGGCGGTGCCGCCCGGACGATCGCCGCGAACCAGCTCGAGGTGGCGGTCCTGGACCGTCAGCGGATCGGACGCACGTTCCGGCGGATCACCGGTGCCGCGCTGACGGCTCTGTTGGACGGGGATGCGACGGCCGAGGGGCAGGCGGCGGACGCGGCGGGCGGTCCCGCCGAGCCGGTCGTGCCGACCACGGAGGGGCACAAGCCGACGTCGTCGGCCGGTTCCGCGGACCTGGAGGACCGGCCCGCGGAGGGCGGCGAACGCTAGGGTTCTGCTCGCCTGTGCCGGCCCCGTGTTCCGGGGCCGGCACCAGCGGTCATCCTCGGCGCAGCAGGGGCCGGGCCAGGGCCCAGTAACCGCCGGCGACGGCGTTGAACGCTCCCAGGCCGGGTGTGGTCGGCACACCGGAGGGCGTGACCCGACCGGTCATCAGCTTCGCGATGACCCCGTCCGGCACCCGGCGTTCAGCCTGTAGCTGCCGTCGACGGCCGCGAACCCAGTCGCGGTTGCGCCACAACCAGCCCCAACCCCGCAGCTTCTGCCGGGACCAGCCGCCGGCGACCGCGGCGGTGAGCATGGCGGCCTCGGTGAGCAGCAGCGCCGGGGCGAGCACCACGAGTGTCCGCGCCTCGTAGGCGGTGAGCAGGGTGACCAGTCGGTTCCGCTCGACCAGGTAGAGCTTCAGGGCGTTGCGGGAGAACTCGTAGTGGTGCCGCACGACGGCGTCCGGCACGTACTCCAGTCGTAGTCCGCGCTGCCACAGTCGCAGGCTGAGTTCGGTGTCCTCGTGGTACGCGAAGTATTCGGCGGCGAAGCCGTCGAGCTCGCGCCAGAGCTGCCGGCTGATCACGAAGCAGCAGCCGCTGAGGGAGGGCACGGCACGGCGTACGGCGTGGTTGCTGGCCGGTTCGCCGTTGCCGCCGGCCCAGGAGAGGCCGGTGAAGTGCAGCGGGTTGCCGCTGGTGTTGATCAGCTCGGGGGTGTCGGCCAACCGGATCGACGCCATGGCCGCGCCTACGCCCGCTTCGGCGGCCACGGCGGTGGTCTTGGCCAGGGCGTCGGGTGCGACGACGGCATCGGAGTTGACGAACGCGAGCCAGTCACCGGTGGCTTCGGCGGCGCCGACCCGGCAGCCACCTGAGTAGCCGGTGTTCTCCTCCGGTCGGATCACCCGCACCCCGGGCAGGCCCTTGACGATGTCGATGCCGTCGCCGGTGCAGCCGTTGTCGACGACGATGAGGTCGATCTCGACGTCGGTGCTGGCCAGCACCGCCTGGGCGGCGTCGACGAGGTAGGGCTCCGGGCCGTAGGCGAGCATGACGGCGCTCACCCGGGGTCGGGTCATCGGATGCCTCCGGATGCGGCAGGGGCAACGGCCTCGGCGAGCGGCCGGGCGGGGGTGGTGGGTCGGCTGAAGCCGCCACGCAGCAGCATCGCCATGGTGGCGGCCACGATGACGGAGCCGATGGTGTACGCCAGTTCGACTCGCAGGGTGACCGGAGCCGGGATCAGCGTCACGGCGATCAGGGCGGCGACGCCAGCGGTCCAGGCGAGGGCCTGGGCGCGGTGCCGGTCGAGGGCGAGCAGGGCCTGACCGAGCACCATCGCCCACAGGTAGGCGAGCGTGGCGGCCGCCAGCCAGGCGAAGTCGCCGTGGCCGAGGACGCCGGGTGCGTCGAAGAGGGTGCCGACCAACCATGGGCCGAGCAGCACGGCGCCGAGGGCGCCGGCGAGGCCGAGCGCGGTGACGATGCCGAGCGCCCGACGAAGCAGGCTGTGGAAGCCTTGCTGGTCGCCGGTGGTGGCGGTGGTGGCCAGGCCGGGCAGCAGTGACGCCTGCAGGGAGCCGAAGACGAACAGGGGGATGCGGACCAGCACGAGGGCGGAGAGCAGTGCGCCGGCGGCTGCCGCGTCGGAGGGGGAGAGCAGCTGTACGTTGATCACCCCGATGTTCACCACGACCTGGGAGAGCAGGCTGGAGGCGGTGAGCAGGCCGAGGCCGCGTAGCAGCGTGGCCCAGGCGACCGGAGGGCCTCCGCCGATGGCGCGCAGCACCGGTGGCAGGGTGAGGAGGACGCTGACCAGGGGGGCGGCGACGAGCACGAGCCCGTACCAGACGGGCGACGTCACTCCGGCCAGCCCGAGCAGGGCCACCATGATGATCCGCAGGCCGCCGTCGATCCCGAGTTGAGCGCCGTACCAGGGGAACAGTTGCAGGCCGGAGAGGACGCCACGGGTGGCGTAGGCGACGGCCATCGTGGCGAGTGCGCCGATCAGCACGGTGACCAGGTTGCCGTCACCGGCGAAGAGCTTGTCGGCGAGCGGCTGGCGGCCGATGGTGACGGCCAACACCAGTACCGCGAGCATCACGGCGGCGACGGTGACGCCGCGGGCCAGCACCGGGCCGGGCGGCAGCCCCTGGCTGTGTCGGGCGGCGACGACCCGGGCGACCTCCTGCTCGATCGGCATGAACACGCCGATGCCGAGGGTGAACACGATCGACCAGAGCACCGACAGGGACGAGTAGTCGGCCTGGCTGAGGCTGTGGCCGGCGACGGCGAGGTGAACGTAGGAGGCGAGCCCGAGAAGGGCCAGCCCGGCACCGACAGCGACGGTGCCGGGCGGGACCAGGCTCAGTAGCCGTCGGATCACCGGCGGATGAGCGCCAGCGTGAGAACGGCGAACGCGCGGCCGAGGTAGACCATCGCCTTGGCGGGGGAGTGGCTGGGCGTGCCCGCCATCCGCTTGCGCATGGCGACCGGCACCTGGCGGATGCGGAAGCCGCGGCGAGCGGTGTGCACCAGGGTCTCCACCGTGTCGCCGAGGTATTCGGCCGGGTACCAGCTGGCGAACATCTCGATGACCCGCCGGTTGGCGGCCCGGAAGCCGGAGGTGGTGTCGGTGAGCTTGGTGCGGGCGACCCGGGACAGCACGGCGGAGAGCATGACCATCGCCCAGCGGCGGGGGCCGCGGACGTTGTAGTCGCCCTCACCGGCGAAGCGGGCGCCGATGACGAGGTCGTTGTCGTCGAGCAGGTCGACGAGCTTCGGCACGTACCGGGGGTCGTGCTGGCCGTCGGCGTCGATCTGGATGGCGACGTCGTAGTCGTGGTCACGGGCGTAGCGGTAGCCGAGGCGCATGGCCCCACCGACGCCGAGGTTGTACGGCAGTTTGGCGACCAGGGCACCGGCGGCGGCGGCGACGGCGGCGGTGCGATCGGTGGAGCCGTCGTCGACGACGAGCACGTCGACGCCGGGCAGTTCGCCGCGGACCTCGCCGACGACGTCGGCGATCGAGCCCGACTCGTTGAGAGCCGGGATGATGATCAATGTGCGCTTGCCGTTAACCATCGGTCGACACCAGTTCGTCTCGGGCTGCCCGGTCCGCGTCGATCTCAGCGCGGAGCAGGGCGAAGTCTTCGGCCAGGGTGCGGGTCTCTTCTTCCAGGGCGCTGACCTCCCAGCTCAGGTGCACGCACACCAACAGCAGGAAGACGATGCCGAGGAAGAGCACCAGGCTGACACCGGAGGCGACGCCGAGGAGTTCGGCGACGTTGTCGAGCAGCCGGGGGAAAAGGGACAGCGGAATCACAATGATCAGTACGGCGAGCCAGAGCATGCCGTACTTCTCGCGCAGCTGACGGCGGCGCAACAGCTCGACGATGGTGCCGAGGAGCAGCAGGCCGGTCAGGCCGGTGACGAGGGTGAGCTTCATGCGACCTTCCACGGGGCGGGTGGAGCGGGGGAGTGGAACGCGTCAACCAGGGCGCTGTGCCAGTCTGGAAGCGGGGGTAGACCCACGGCTGCCCAGCGGCTGTGCCCTAGCACACTGTACGCAGGCCGTGGAGCGGGACGTGGATACCGGTCGCTGGTGGTGGGTCGGATCCGGTCCGGGTCCAGTCCGGCCAGCGTGAACGCGGCGCGCGCCAACCCGTACCAGGTCGTCTGCCCGGCGCAGGTGCCGTGGTAGACGCCGGGCGGCGCGTGACCGGCCAGCGCCGCGTCGGCGAGCGCGACGAGCCGTTCGGCGAGCGCGTACGACCAGGTGGGTTGGCCGTGTTGGTCGTCGACCACGTCGAGGTGTTCGTGCTGGGTGGCGAGTCGGAGCATGGTGGCCACGAAGTTCGGGCCGTGCGCGCCGTAGAGCCAGGCGGTGCGTACGACGTACCCGGTGTCGGGCAGCAGCCGCGCGACGGCCTGTTCGCCGACCAGCTTGCTGCGGCCGTAGGCGTTGACCGGCGCGATGGGCGCGTCCTCCGGGTACGGGGTGTCCGCGTTGCCGGCGAGGACGTAGTCGGTGGAGATCTGGATCAGCCGTGTTCCGTCGGTGGCGCATGCCGCGGCCAGGTTGGCCACGGCGTGGCCGTTGACTGCCGTCGCCGCGGCCTCGTCGGCCTCGGCGGCGTCGACGTTGGTCCACGCGCCGGCGTTGATCACGAGGTCGTGCCCGGCGACGGCGGTGCGGACCGCGGCGGGGTCGGTGATGTCGAGGTCGGCGCGGGTGGCGGCGGTCACCTTGAGGTCGGGTCGTGCACCCAGCACGGCGACCAGGTCCCGGCCGAGCATCCCGCCCGCGCCGGTGACGAGGAGTCGGGTCATGCGGTCGGCGCGGACTTGAGGGGTTCCCACCAGTTGCGGTTGTCCCGGTACCAGCGGACGGTGTCGGCGAGGCCCTGGTCGAGGGTGATGCTGGGGTGGTAGCCGAGCTCTTCGCTGATCTTGGTGATGTCGAGGGAGTACCGGCGGTCGTGGCCCTTGCGGTCGGTGACCGGGACGACCCGGTCCCACCCGGCGCCGCAGGCGTCCAGGAGCAGGCCGGTGAGTTCCTTGTTGGTCAACTCGGTGCCGCCGCCGATGTTGTAGACCTCACCGGCACGGCCCTTCTGCTGGACGAGGGCGATGCCCCGGCAGTGGTCGTGCACGTGCAGCCAGTCACGGATGTTGCCGCCGTCGCCGTAGAGGGGGACGGTGCCACCGTCGAGCAGGTTGGTGACGAACAGCGGGATGACCTTCTCGGGGAACTGGTACGGGCCGTAGTTGTTGGAGCAGCGGGTGACGACCACGTCCATGCCGTGGGTGCGGTGGTACGACAGCGCGAGCAGGTCGGAGCCGGCCTTGGACGCCGAGTACGGCGAGTTGGGGGCGAGTGGCCAGGTCTCGGTCCAGGAGCCCTCGTCGATCGAGCCGTAGACCTCGTCGGTGGAGACGTGCACGAATCGTCTGGTGCCGTGGCGCAGCGCCGCGTCGAGCAGCGTCTGGGTGCCCAGCACGTTGGTGGTGACGAACGGCGCGGCGCCCGCGATGGAACGGTCGACGTGTGACTCGGCGGCGAAGTGCACGATCACGTCGTGGTCGGCCACCGCCTCGTCGACAACCACCGGGTCGCAGATGTCGCCCTGCACGAAACGCAGTCGCGGGTCGTCGCGGACGGGCTCGAGGTTGGCCAGGTTGCCCGAGTAGGTCAGCTTGTCCAGCACGGTCACGACGGCCGGCTCGAGCGTCGGCACGCTCTCCGCGCTGCCGAGGGGCTTGCCCAGCAGCAGGCGAACGTACTCCGACCCGATGAATCCGGCTCCGCCGGTGACGAGGATCCTCACGGGTCCGGAAGTATACGCGACGGGCGGGGCGGCGCCCGGTGTGTGACCCCCGCACGACGTGCCCGGGTGCGGCTAGGCTTCCCCGATGCGCGGAATCCTACTTGCCGGCGGCACCGGGTCCCGGCTCTGGCCGATCACCCGGGCGGTCTCGAAGCAGCTGATGCCGGTCTTCGACAAGCCGATGATCTATTACCCGCTCTCCACCCTGGTGATGGCCGGGGTCCGGGAGATTCTGGTGATCACGACTCCGGACGATCAGGACCAGTTCCGTCGGCTGCTCGGCGACGGCAGCCAGTTCGGGCTGCGGCTGGAGTACGTCAGTCAGGAGCGCCCGGAGGGCATCGCGCAGGCGTTCATCCTCGGCGCGGACTTCATCGGCGCCGAGTCGGTGGCGTTGGTCCTCGGCGACAACATCTTCCACGGCGTGGGTCTGGGTGGGCAGCTCGCCGACCACAGTGACCTGGTCGGTGGGCGGGTCTTCGCCTATCAGGTGGCCAACCCGCAGGAGTACGGCGTGGTCGACTTCGACGCCGATGGTCGGGTGCTCTCGATCGAGGAGAAGCCGGCCCGGCCGAAGTCCCGCTACGCGGTGCCCGGCCTCTACTTCTACGACAACCGGGTGGTGGACATCGCCCGCAAGCTCACCCCGAGCGCCCGCGGCGAACTGGAGATCACGGCGGTCAACGAGGTGTACCGGGAGACCGGGGAGCTGGCGGTGACGGTGCTGGATCGGGGCACCGCCTGGCTGGACACCGGCACGTTCAGCTCGATGATGCAGGCCGCCGAGTTCGTCCGGGTGGTCGAGGAGCGGCAGGGTCTCAAGATCGGTTGCATCGAGGAGGTCGCCTGGCGGGCCGGCCTGATCGACGACGCACAGCTGCGCGCGCTCGCCGAGCCGCTGACCAAGAGCGGCTACGGCACCTACCTGCTCGGTCTGCTCAGCGATCAGGCCGGCAACGACGGGGGTTCCTGGTGAAGATCCGGGAGCTGAGCATCGAGGGCGCCTGGGAGATCATCCCCCAGCAGCACGGTGACCCGCGCGGCATGTTCATGGAGTGGTACCGCTTCGACAAGCTCGCCGAGGTGGTGGGGCATCCGCTCCGGCTGGCCCAGGCCAACCTGTCGGTCTCCGCGCGCGGCGTGGTGCGCGGCGTCCACTTCGCCGACGTCCCGCCCGGGCAGGCCAAGTACGTGACGTGCGTGCGGGGCGCTGTCCTCGACGTGGTCGTGGACCTGCGGGTCGGCTCGCCGACCTTCGGTCGTTGGGAGGGCGTCCGGCTGGACGACACCGACCGTCGGGCGGTCTACCTCAGCGAGGGGCTGGGGCACGGGTTCTGCGCGTTGACCGACGACGCGACGTTGAGCTACCTCTGCTCGACCACATACAACCCGACCGGCGAGCACGCCGTGCACCCGCTGGACGAGGAGTTGGGCATCGAGTGGCCCGCCGACGTTCCACTGCTGTCCGCGCGCGACGACGCGGCGCCGACTCTGGCGCAGGTCCGCGAGCGGGGTCTGCTTCCGGAGTACGACAGCTGCCGGCAGTTCGCGGCGAGCCTCGGTCCGGACGGAATGTCGCACTCAACCGGTATGTGACGGCGCTCGGGGCACGACCTGTGGTCTGACAGTGACGAACCGGGCCTCCGGGCGGCTAATGTCTCACCATGGAGCGGCGAATCTTCGGCCTCGAGACCGAGTACGGCGTCACCTGCACCTATCGCGGGCAGCGGCGGCTGTCCCCGGACGAGGTCGCGCGGTATCTGTTCCGTCGCGTGGTGTCCTGGGGCCGGTCGAGCAATGTCTTCCTACGCAATGGGGCCCGGCTCTACCTGGACGTCGGGTCGCATCCGGAGTACGCGACACCGGAGTGCGACTCGGTGACCGATCTCGTCGCCCACGACCGGGCCGGCGAGCGGATCCTGGAGGGCCTGCTCGTCGACGCGGAGAAGCGGCTGCACGACGAGGGCATCGCGGGTGAGATCTACCTGTTCAAGAACAACACCGATTCGGCCGGCAACTCGTACGGCTGCCACGAGAACTACCTGGTCTCCCGACACGGCGAGTTCGGCCGGCTCGCCGACGTGCTCATCCCGTTCCTGGTCACCCGGCAGTTGATCTGCGGGGCCGGCAAGGTCCTGCAAACTCCACGCGGCGCGGTCTACTGCCTCTCGCAGCGGGCCGAGCACATCTGGGAGGGCGTCTCCTCGGCGACCACCCGCAGCCGCCCGATCATCAACACCCGCGACGAGCCGCACGCTGACGCCGAGCGCTACCGGCGGCTGCACGTGATCGTCGGCGACTCCAACATGAACGAGGTCACCACGCTGCTCAAGGTCGGCACCGCCGACATCGTGCTGCGGATGATCGAGGCCGGGGTGGTGATGCGCGACCTGTCCCTGGAGAACCCGATCCGGGCCATCCGGGAGGTGTCGCACGACATCACCGGCCGGCGCAAGGTGCGGTTGGCCAACGGCAAGGAGGTCAGCGCGCTGGACATCCAGCAGGAGTACCTCGCCAAGGCCACCGAGTTCGTCGAGCGACGCGGCGGCGACCAGGCCGCCAAGCGGGTCGTCGAGCTGTGGGGCCGGGTGCTCAACGCGGTGGAGAGCGGCGACCTGGAGCCGGTCTCCCGGGAGATCGACTGGGTCAGCAAGTTGCGGCTGATCGAGCGCTACCAGCGCAAGCACGACCTGCCGCTGTCGCACCCCCGGGTGGCGCAGATGGATCTGGCCTACCATGACGTGCGCCGTGGTCGGGGCCTCTACGGGCTCCTGGAGCGCCGCGGCGACGTCGACCGGGTGGCCACCGACCCGGAGATCTTCGAGGCCAAGGAGACCCCGCCGCAGACCACCCGGGCTCGGCTGCGGGGCGAGTTCATCCGGCACGCCCAGGAGAAGCGTCGGGACTTCACCGTCGACTGGGTGCATCTGAAGCTCAACGACCAGGCGCAGCGCACCGTGCTCTGCAAGGACCCGTTCCGGGCGTACGACGAGCGGGTGGAGCGGCTGATCGCCAGCATGTGACCGGTTGCCGGCCCCGTCGACGCGCTGCGTCGACGGGGCCGGTCAGCCCGGTGCGCCGAGCGGTTAAGCTGAGCGCGCCATGACGACTTCTGGACCTTCCGACCGCCCCGAGCGCGGCACCGAGCGGCAGAACTGGATCGAACGCCGGCGGGAGAAGATCCGCGCCGAGGTCGACCGTAACCGGCGCGGTGACTACACAGTGCCGACGTGGGTGCTGGCCCTGGCGCTGGCGCTCATCGTGGGCGGCTGGCTAGCCCTGATCTTCCTGGCCTGACCCGGACGCACCCTCTTTGGCCCGCGATGATCATGAGGTTATTGCCATGACACGCCGAGGCGGAGCGCAATAACCTCATGATCGACGCGGGCTGGCGGGGGGTCAGGGGAGCAGGGTTGCCGCGTGGCGGCCGGCGGCGGCTGCTGCCAGGAAGTAGGCGTGGTCGGCGTCCAGGGCACGGCCCATGGTGGACAGGGGTACCGCGCTGGCCCGCAGCGCGGCGTCCAGACCGTCGGTGAGCACCCGGACGATCCGGTGTCGGGTCGCCAGGGGCGCCAGCGCCGCGTCCACCTCGGCGGCAAGGGCGGGGTCCAGGTCGTCGGGCACCACCAGCTCCGCCGCGGCGAGCGCCACCCGTCCGTACGCGGTGAGGCTGTGGTGTGACACGCCCCGGTGTCGGGGGCGGGCGTCGGCGTCGGAGATGCGCAGCGAGCCGACCGGCTTCCCGCCCAGCGTGGCGATCGCGTTGACCGCCTCGCCGACGGCGACGCCGGAGAAGCCCCACCGGGTTCCGGTGCCCAGGTTGCCGGGCCCCTGGGCCACGATCGCCACGTCCGCGTCGAGCACGTGGCGGGCGGCGAGCAGACCACCGTGCAGGGTGGTGGCCTCCAGGTCGCCACCGAACGCCTGCCCGACGGTGATCGTGCCAACCAACTCGTCCCGCAGCCCGGCGAGGGTACGGGAGAACCAGGCGGGCAGCGCCCCACCGTCGGTGAGCAGGTACGCCACCCGCGCCTGCGGGGCGTCGGCCCGGATGCCGGCCAGGATCGCCGGGAGCGCCGAGTGCAGGTCGGCGGTGACCACCGGCAGGCCGCCCAGGTCGTCCGCGTCGGCCAGCACGTCGCGGTGCGGGGAGGCTTCCTCGTCGACGCCGAGGAGGATCGGCTGCAACGGCGTGTAGCGGGCCTTGACCAGATGCCCGGCGTCGCGGGTGTCGGCGACCTCCGGCGGGTCCGGCGGCAGTCGGTCGGGCAGGGCGACCACCAGGGCGTACCCGCCGGTGCCCAGCCCCATCAGCAGCGCGCCCGCGTTGAGCAGCACCCGGTCGCCGGGCTGGGGCGTGCCGACCAGCTCCGGGTACGCGAGGGCCCGCATCCGCGTGCCGTCGGGCAGGTCGACGTCCAGCTCCACCGCCCCGGTCCACTGCCGTCGAAGCGTCGCCACCGTCCCCGTACGCCATCGCACCATGACGGGCACGCTAGCCGCGCGGGCGTGGCGGCCCGCGCCCGGGTGCGGGTCAGGTCGGTTCGGGGCCGCCGGCGTCCGGGCTCGGCCCAGCCTGGGTGTGCCGGGCGGTGCCGGTGGCGCCCGGCATCGAACGGGTCGGGTCGAGGAAGACGAAGCGGATCTCCGGGTACCGGTTGGTGAGCCGCCGCTCGGCCTCGTCGGCGCTGGCCTCGATCTGCGCGCCGGTGGCCTCGTCGCGGAAGTCGACCTTCGCGGCGACCAGGATGTCCTGCGGGCCGAGCTGCATGGTCAACAGGGTGTCGATGCGTTCCACCTCGGGCAGCCCGGCCAGATCCTGCTCGATCTCGTGTCGCAGCCGCTCCGGGACGGCCCGGCCGACCAGCAGCGACAGATTGTTGCTGGCGAGGATCCCGGCGACGGTCAGCAGCAGGAGCCCGATCAGGATCGACGCGACGCCGTCCCACACCTCGTCGCCGGTGGCGTGCGACAGACCGACGCCGAGCCCGGCCAGCACCAGACCGATCAGGGCCGCGCTGTCCTCCAGGAAGACCGCCTTGACGGTGGTGTCGGCGGTCAACCGCAGGAACCGCCGAGGCGTGGTCCGCCAGCGCCGCGACTCGCGGCGGACCTGCCGCACGGCCCGGGCCAGCGAGATCGACTCGATGACGAACGACACCCCGAGCACGATGTACGAGATCAGGTAGTCGCCGCTGTGCTTGTGCACCAGGATCGTGGTGACGCCGTGGGTGACGGCGAAACCGGCGCCGGCGACGAACGTGAACATGGCGGCGAAGAACGCCCAGACGTAGCTTTCCTTGCCGTACCCGAAGGGGTGTCGCTGGTCGGCCGGGCGGGCGCCGCGGCGCAGCGCCTGGAAGAGCAGCACCTCGGTGGTGGTGTCGGCGATCGAGTGCGCCGCCTCGGAGAGCATCGCGGCTGATCCGGAGATCAGCCCGGCGATCAGCTTGGCGACCGCGATGGCGAGGTTGGCCGCCCCGGCGACGACGACGGTGCCGACGCTCTCGCTCTCGGGTCTGGCCTCCGCTTGCGACATGAGGATCACCCTATGACCGCTGACGGCGACGCGCCGGGGGAGGCCCGATCCGAACAAGTGTGCGGCACGCCCGCGCGGGTGCGCGGTGTGGGCGGGTCGGCTGCTAGCGTCTACCGCGTGTCGCGGACCCGCACCGAACGCCTGGTCAACCTGGTGATCTGCCTGCTGTCCACGCGACGGTTCCTGACCGCCGCGCAGATCGCCGCGACCGTGCCCGGTTACGAGCACGATCCGGACGACGCGCGCGACCACGAGGCGTTCCAACGCAAGTTCGAGCGGGACAAGGCCGAGCTGCGCGAGCTGGGTGTCCCACTGGAGACCGGCACGGCGAGCGCCTTCGACGCCGAGCCCGGCTACCGGATCGCCCACCGTGAATACGCGCTGCCCGACATCCTCCTCGAACCGGACGAGGCCGCAGCGGTCGGCATCGCCGCCCGACTGTGGCAGCACGCCGGGTTGGCCGCCGCCGCGTCGTCGGGGCTGGCCAAGCTGCGCGCCGCCGGGGTGGACGTGGACCCGCAGGCGACCCTCGGCCTGGAGCCGATGGTCACTGTCGACCCGGCGTTCGCGCCGCTGACCGCCGCCGCCCGGGACCGCCGCGAGGTGGGGTTCGACTACCGGGTGCCCGATCGCGACGCGCCCACCCGGCGACGGTTGCAACCGTGGGGCGTGGTCTGCTGGCGCGGCCGGTGGTATGTGGTCGGCCACGACCAGGACCGGGAGGCGACCCGCTGCTTCCGGCTGTCCCGGGTCGTCGGCGCGGTCCGGGTGACTGGCGCCCCCGGCGCGTACGAGCCGCCGGCCAACGTCGACCTGATCAGCCACGTGGCCCGCTGGTCGGGTCCGGTGGAGCGCACCGGTCGGGCCACCGTGCTGGCCGCGCCCGGGCGGGCCGCCGGGCTGCGCCGTTGGGCGGTGGAGGTGACCGCCGGGCCGGACGGCGACTGGCTGGTCCTGCCGTACGCCGACCCGGACGGGCTGGCCGGTCATCTCGTCGGCTACGGCCCGGACGTGCGGGTCATCGACCCACCGGAGGTCCGCGAGGCGGTCATCCAACGACTCAAGGAGATCGCCGTGCGCCACGACGAGCTGGCCGTCGGCGGGGGTGCCCGGTGACCCGCCCGGCCGCCCGCAACGGCTCCCGCGCGTCCGCCGACCGGCTGGCCCGACTGCTCAACCTGGTGCCCTACCTGCTGGCCCGGCCCGGCATCGAGATCGCCGAGGCGGCCGGTGACCTGGGCGTCACCGAGCGCCAGCTCCGGGAGGATCTGGAGCTGCTCTGGGTGTGCGGGCTCCCCGGGTACGGCCCCGGTGACCTGATCGACATGGCGTTCGACGGTGACCGGGTGACCATCACCTACGACGCCGGCATCGACCGGCCGTTGCGACTGACCCCCGACGAGGCCCTGGCCCTCGTGGTGGCGCTGCGCATGCTGGCCGAGACGCCCGGGGTGGCCAACCGGGAGGCCGTCGAACGGGCCCTCGCCAAGATCGAGGCCGCAGGAGACCTGGTGGGCGCGCCGGTGGCGGTCCGGTTACCCGGGGACACCCCGCGGGTCGAGGCGCTGCGCGCCGCCGTGGAGGGCGGCAGGGCCCTGCGGATCACCTACTACACGGCCGCCCGGGACGAGACCACCGAGCGGGTCATCGACCCGCTGCGGATGCTGATGGTCGGCGGGCGGGCGTACGTGGAGGCGTGGTGTCGGCGCGCGGAGGCCGTCCGGCTGTTCCGCGCCGACCGGATCGACGCGGTCACCGAGCTGGACGAGCCGGCCACGGTGCCGCCCCAGGCCGTCCCGCACGACCTCACCGAGGGCGTGTTCCGCCCCTCGGCCGACCTACCGTTGATCACCCTGCGCATCGGTCGGGGCGAACGGTGGATCACCGAGTACTACCCGTGCGAGCGGGTCGAGGCCGGTGACGGCGACCAGTGGCTCGTCTCCCTGCGGGTCACCGACCTGGGGTGGGCCCGCCGGTTCGTGCTGGGCCTCGGCCCGGAGGTGACAGTGGTCGCCCCGGTGGAGTTGGCCGAGCAGGTGCGGGCGACGGCGGCCGCCGCGCTGGATGCGTACGCCGTGCCCGCGGCCGTGCCCCGGCTGCCCGAGGTCGACCCGGAGCGCGCGCCGTCGGGTGACCCGGCGGTGGCCGGCCGCACCCAGTAGGCTGACCGCCGTGCTGATCTGGATCGTGCTCGCGGTGGTGCTGCTACCTCTCGTGGTGCTCGCGTTGGCCGTGCGCCCGGTGCTGGCCCGGCTGCCCCGACTGCGCCGCGCCGCCGTGGCGTTGCAGCGGCGCGCTGCGGAGGCCGAGGCGCTGCGGGACACCGCCGAGGCGCTGCAACAGCGTGCCGAGGAAGTCCAACGTCGGCTCGACACCACGTCCCAGCGACTCGCGGTGATCAAGGCCAAGCGCGGCTGATCGGGCACGCACCCGGCGATGGTTGACGGATCATCGCGGGTTGGTCAAGACTTCACCCTCCCGCCCAGACCACCACCACCCAGCGGGTGGCAGGCAGCCGATCCGCACGTACGATGGGCTGCGTACCACCCCCCGGACACAGAGCGACTGGAGCTTCTCATGGGTGCCCTCAAGCCGTGGCACATCGCTGTTCTCGTGGTTGTGCTGATCCTGCTCTTCGGTGCGAAGCGGCTCCCCGACGCGGCCCGTTCGCTGGGTCGGTCGCTGCGGATCATCAAGGCCGAGACCAAGAGCCTGCAGGATGACGACCGCGACCTCGCCGAGAAGGCCGACGCGCAGGCCGGCTACCAGCCGCTGCCGCCGCACGCCGGGCAGCAGGCGCCGTACGCTGGCCAGCCGCAGCAGGCCCCGTACCAGCAGGCCCCGCCGCAGCAGCCGGTCGTCGACCCGGTGCACCGCGTCCGCGACAACTGACCGAAGGGCCCCACTCCCGTGGCCTTCGCACTGCGTAAACGCGGCCCCAAGTCGTTCGAACGGGCCGCCGACGGCTCGATGACGCTCATCGAGCACGTTCGTGAGCTGCGCAACCGTCTGTTCCGCGCGTCCGTGGCGATCCTCATCGGGTTCGGCTTCGGTTTCTGGTTGGCCAAGCCGGTGCTGCACCTGCTCCAGCAGCCCTACTGTGACCTGCCGCAGGCCCGATATGTCGACGGCAAGTGCGAGTTCGTGCAGCTCGGCCCGGCCGACCTGTTCCTGCTCAACCTGAAGGTCGCGCTCTGGGTCGGGTTGATCGTGGCCGCACCGATCTGGCTGTACCAGCTCTGGGCGTTCATCGCGCCCGGCCTGCACCGGCACGAGCGGCGCTACGCGTACTTCTTCACCGCCCTCGCCGCGCCGCTGTTCGCGGCCGGTGCGGTGCTGGCGTACTTCGTCACGGCCAAGGGCTTGGAGTTCCTGCTCAGCATCTCGGACAGCGAGATCAGCACGACCTTGGAGATCACCAAGTACATCTCCTTCGTCACCAACCTGATCCTGTTGTTCGGCGTGGCCTTCGAGTTCCCGCTCGTCGTGCTGATGCTCAACTTCGTGGGCATCGCCAGCGCGAAGCGGTTGCTCAGCTGGTGGCGCGTGGCGATCTTCGTGTTCTTCGCGTTTTCCGCCGTGGTCACTCCGACGCCGGACCCGTTCGGCATGACGGCCCTGGCGATCTGCCTCTCCGCTCTCTACTTCGGTGCGGTGGGCGTCGCCTTCCTCAACGACAAGCGGCGTGGGCGCGGCAAGGAGATCTACGCCGGCATCGACGACGACGAGGTGTCGCCGTTGGAGTTCGACGCGGACCCGGTCGTGGCCGGGCAGCGGGTCGACTCGGCAGCGCCGATCGGCGAACCCGAGCCGATCGCCAAACCGGCGCCGATCGAACGCCGCTACGACGACATGACCTGACGGCTCCGCGCCGACCGGTCCACCGACGCCGTCCCCGTGTTTCGGGGGCGGCGTCGTCGCGTCACCTGCCGCGGCGGCGGCGGAACTGTTGGTGACGGCACCTGCCCCTGGTGAACGGCGGGTGTCCGACCGGTACGGTGCTGCCCGTGACCGCAGACGACCACCTGCCCGGCCCGGTCGCCGGCGAACCCGTCGACCGCGCCCCGCTCGCCGGTGGGCCGGTGGCCGTGCTCACCAACCCGTCCGCCGGTCGGGGACGGTACAGCGCACTGCTGCCCCGGTTGTTGGACGGGCTGGCCGACGCGGGTCGGCCGCTTCGAGTGCTGTCGGCGTCCAGCCCAGGCGAGGCGGAGGCGGCATGCCGTCAGGCGGTCGCGGACGGCGCGGGTGCGCTGGTGGCGGTCGGCGGCGACGGCACCGTGCACCGGGCGTTGCAGGCGGTCGCCGGGACCGACGTGCCGTTCGGCCCGATCCCGGCCGGCACCGGCAACGACTTCGCCCTGGACACCGGCTTTCCGGCCGACCCCCTGGCTGCGGCGGCGGTGATCGCCGAGGCGGTACGCGACGGCCGCAGTCAACCGGTCGACCTGGCCCGGATGGTAGGAGTCGACGGCGTCGAGCGCTGGTACGGGGCGGTCCTCGCGGCTGGCTTCGACGCGATCGTCAACGAGCGGGCCAACCGGATGCGCTGGCCCCGCGGCCCGCGCCGATACGACCTGGCGATCCTGGTCGAGCTGGCCCGGCTGCGCCCACGCCGCTACACGCTGCGCCTCGACGGGGTGCCGCACGACCTGGACGCGGTGCTCGTGGCGGTGGGCAACTGCCCCACGTACGGCGGTGGGATGCGGATCTGCCCCGACGCGGACCCGACCGACGGGCTGCTCGACGTGGTGGTGGCGGGTCGGGTCAACCGGCGCACCCTGGTCCGGGTGAAGCCGCGTATCTACCAGGGCACCCACATCAGTCATCCGCTGGTGCGCAGCTTCCGGGCCCGCACCGTGGAGTTGGCGGCCGAGGGCATCACGTCGTACGCCGACGGGGAACGCTCCCTGGAGTTGCCGGTGACGATCAGCGCGGTTCCGGGCGCCGTGCGGCTGCTGCGTTGACCCGTACCGCGCCGATGCTGGCGACGATCACCAGCACGATGGCGGTGCACTCCAGCACTGTCAACTCCTGCCGCAGCACCAGCCAGCCGGCGAGGGTGGCGACGGCCGGGCCGAGGCTCATCAGAACGGCGAAGGTGGCGGTGGGCATCCGCCGCAGCGCCATCAGCTCCAGGGTGTAGGGCAGCCCGGAGGCGAGCACGGCGAGGGCGGCGCCGAGGGCCAGCGCCCGCGGGTCGAGCAGCGCCGCGCCGCCGTCGACGATGCCCAGCGGCAGGGTGACCAGCGCGGCGACGGTCAGCGCCAGGGCCAGCCCGTCCGCGCCGGGAAAGCGGCCGCCGACCCGGGCGCTCAGCACGATGTACGCGGCCCACATGGCGCCCGCGCCGAACGCGAAGGCCACGCCGACCGGGTTCAGCCTGTCGAAGCCGCCCTGCCCGAGCAGGGCCACCCCGGCCAGCGCGAGCCCCGCCCAGCCCCAGCTGGCCAGTCGGCGGGCGGAGAACACCGACAGCGCGAGGGGGCCGAGCACCTCGAGCGTCACCGCCGGGCCGAGCGGGATGCGTTCGATGGCCTGGTAGAACAGCGAGTTCATGCCGGCCAGCGCCAGCCCGAACGCGCCGGCCGCCAGCCAGGCCGACCGGTCGTGTCCGCGCAGGCGGGGCCGGCACACGACGAGCAGCAGCACCGCCGCGATGGTCAGCCGCAGGGTCACCGCACCGGCCACCCCGGTACGCGGGAAGAGCAACGCGGCCACGGCGGCGCCGAACTGCACCGACAGGGCCCCACCGAGCACCAGCCCCACCGCGACGACGCCGCCGCCGCGGGCTGGTGGCGTTTCTGCCGGTGCCGGCGTGGGCAGCAGGATCTCGGTCACGGGCACGACGCTAGGCCGTCCGCCCTGGCCAACCTGCGGCGGCTTCCACCGGCGTGGCCGAGGCAACCGCAGGTCAGCCGGGCAGGGCGAGGTCGAGCACCGCGCCCAGCCCGTTCTCCCGGCCCGGCTCGGCTGCCGGGAGCACCAGCGCCGAGCAGCCGGCGGCCACCGCGCCCGCGTCCGCCGGGGTGTCACCGACCATCAGGGTCTGCTCCGGGTCGACGCCCAGCATGCCGCAGGCACGCCAGAAGATCGCCGGGTCGGGTTTGCAGCGCCCCACCTCGTACGAGAGCACGAACGCGCCGACCAGGTCTGTCAGCCCCCAGGCGTCGAAGTGCGGCCGCAGGTCGAAGCCGATGTTGCTGACCACCGCCACCGGCACCCCGGCATCGCGTAACGCGGTCAGCGTGGGGGCGGTGTCAGCGTACGGCAGCCAGCCCTCGGTGGTCAGCAGCCGCTCGTAGAGCGCGTCGGCGAAGCCGTCGATGCCGGCGTCGACGGTCTCGGCCAGCCCGGTGTACGCGCCCCGGTGGGCGTGTTGGTAGAGGTCCCGGTCGGCCCACAGTTCGGCGAGTCGGGGCGGCACCCGTGCCGGCAGTGGCCCGCCGGCGCGTCCGGCGGTGAGCAGTCGGTCGGCCAGTGAGGTGGCGCGGACGCGGTCCAGGGTGACGCCGCACGCCGCCGCGGCCTCCGACACCCACCGCTGGGGCTCCTCCACCTGGGCCAGGGTGCCGTGGAAGTCGAAGAGCACCGCCTTGACAGGGCGTCGGGACGCCCGGCGCTCGGTGGTGCCCGGCGGACTGGTCTGGGGCGGTTCGGCATGGTCCGGCACGCCGTGCACCCTACCGACCGCCCCCGACCGAGCCTCCGGACGGCCTTGTGGGGTGACATGACGCGGCACGCACTAATCTTGGTGCCATGTCGAGCCCCGCCGAGCGGTACGCAGCGGCGCGCCGCAAGGCCGCACAAGCCGCACAGTTTCCGGCGCTGGACGAGTTCGCCCTCGAGTTGGGGTTCGACCTCGACGACTTCCAGCGGGAGGCGTGCCAGTCGCTGGAGCGGGGCAGCGGTGTGCTGGTCTGCGCTCCCACCGGCGCCGGTAAGACGGTGGTCGGGGAGTTCGCCGTCCACCTGGCGTTGCGGGGTCGGCCCGACGACCCGGCGCCCGCCGTCGACGCGACGACCCCACCGGTGCGACGCAAGTGCTTCTACACCACCCCGATCAAGGCGCTGTCCAACCAGAAGTACCACGACCTGGTCGCCCGGTACGGCGCCGAGCAGGTCGGCCTGCTGACCGGCGACAACGCGATCAACGGCGACGCGCCGGTGGTGGTGATGACCACCGAGGTGCTGCGCAACATGCTCTACGCGGGCTCCAGCACCCTCCAGGGCCTCGCGTACGTGGTGATGGACGAGGTGCACTACCTGGCTGACCGGTTCCGCGGTGGAGTGTGGGAAGAGGTGATCATTCACCTGCCGGCTTCGGTCACCCTGGTCTCGTTGTCGGCGACGGTCTCCAACGCCGAGGAGTTCGCCGACTGGCTGGTCACCGTGCGCGGGGAGACCGCCGTGGTGGTCAGTGAGCACCGGCCGGTGCCGTTGTGGCAGCACATGCTGGTCGGCAAGCGGATGTTCGACCTGTTCCACGACGCCGACGCCGCCCGCAAGCACGACGTGCACCCGGAGTTGCTGCGCTACACCCGGGAGACCGCGCGGCGGCTGGAGTTGGGGGAGGGGCGCAGCGCCGGGCCCGGTGCCGGCCGGCGTGGCCCGCGTTGGCGTGGCCCGTTGCGCCCGGACATCGTCGACCGGCTGGACCGGGAGGGTCTGCTACCGGCGATCTTGTTCATCTTCAGCCGGGCCGGTTGCGCCGCCGCGGTGCAGCAGTGCCTCGCCGCCGGGTTGCGGCTCACCTCGGCGGAGGAACGGGCCGAGATCCGCCGGGTCGTCGAGTCGCGGGTCACCGCCATTCCCGGCGAGGACCTGTCGGTCCTGGGCTACTGGGAGTGGCTCGACGGCCTGGAACGCGGCCTGGCCGCCCACCACGCCGGCATGCTGCCGGTGTTCAAGGAGGTCGTCGAGGAGCTGTTCGTCCGCGGCCTGGTCAAGGCGGTCTTCGCCACCGAGACGCTGGCTTTGGGCATCAACATGCCGGCCCGCTGCGTGGTGCTGGAACGGCTGGTCAAGTACAACGGCGAGGCGCACGTCGACCTGACCCCGGGGGAGTACACCCAGCTCACCGGGCGTGCCGGCCGCCGAGGCATCGATGTGGAGGGGCACGCCGTCGTGGTGTGGTCCCCGGAGATTGACCCACGGCACGTGGCCGGGCTCGCGTCCACCCGCACCTATCCGCTGCGCTCCAGCTTCCGGCCGTCGTACAACATGGCGGTGAACCTGGTCGGCACGGTCGGCGCGGAGCCGGCCCGGGCGCTGCTGGAGTCCTCGTTCGCCCAGTTCCAGGCGGACCGGTCGGTGGTCGGCCTGGCCCGGCAGGTGCAGCGCAACACCGAGACCATCGAGGCGTACGGCGCGGAGGCCGCCTGCCACCACGGCGACTTCGACGAGTACTTCGCGCTGCGGGTGGCGATCGCCGATCGGGAGAAGGCGATCGCCCGGCAGGGGCAGACCCAGCGCAAGGCCGCCGCGGTGGCCTCGCTGGAGCGGCTACGGGTCGGCGACGTGATCCGGGTGCCGTCGGGCCGGCGGGCTGGGCTGGCCGTGGTGTTGGACCCGGCGACCGGTGGGTTCGGTGAGCCCCGTCCGTTGGTGCTTACCCAGGACCGTTGGGCCGGGCGGGTCAGCCCCGGCGACTTCACCACTCCGGCCGAGGTGTTGGCCCGGATCCGGGTGCCCAAACACTTCAACCACCGGTCCCCGGGCGCCCGGCGGGATCTCGCCGCCGAGGTCAGCGGCACCGGCCTGGATCGGCACGCTGGCCGACGCGGGGGCCGTTCCCGGCAGGCGACCGGCGAGGACCACCAGATCACCCAGCTCCGCAGCGAGCTGCGTCACCACCCCTGCCACGCCTGCCCGGAGCGCGAGGATCACGCCCGCTGGGCTGAGCGGCGTCGGCGGCTGGAGCGCGACACCGAGGAGCTGCGCGAGCGCGTCAGTGGTCGTACCGGGTCCCTCGCGCGAACGTTCGACCGGATCGTGGCGCTGCTGACCGAGCGTGGCTACCTCGCCCGCGACGGCGCGGTCACCGACGCCGGTCGGATGCTGGGCCGGATCTGGACCGAGGCGGACCTGCTGGTCGCCGAGTGCCTGCGCCGGGGGGTGTGGAACGGGCTGTCCCCGGCCGAGTTGGCCGCCGCGGTGTCGGTGGTGGTGTTCGAGGCGCGCCGCGATGTCGACGAGAGGGCGTCGCTGCCGCGCGGGCCGGTGGCCGACGCGGTGGACGAGACGCTGAAGCTGTGGGGGGAGATCGAGGCCGACGAGGCGGCGCGAGGGCTGACGGCGACCCGGGAGCCGGATCTAGGTTTCGCCTGGCCCGTCTACCGGTGGGCCCGGGGGGAGGCGCTGGCGAAGGTGCTCGGCAGCGGTCACGAGATCGATGGTGAGATGCCCGCCGGTGACTTCGTCCGGTGGGCCCGACAGGTCGTCGATCTGCTCGGTCAGCTTGCCGACTCCGGGGGCGCTTCGCCGGAGCTGCGGTCCACCGCCCGGCAGGCGATCGCGGCGGTCAACCGGGGTGTTCTGGCCTACCACACCTCGGTCTGATTACTACTCCCGGTGAAGACCGTCGGCTGATCGACGCAGCGGTCGCGCCGGACAACCCGCCCCGCTGACGTCGACAGTCAGCTCACCAGGCCCGTCCGGTAGGCGTAGACGACCGCCTGCACCCGGTCGCGCAGGTCGAGCTTGGTGAGGATCCGTGACACGTGGGTCTTCACGGTCTCCTGGCTGATCACCAGCCGGGCGGCGATCTCGCCGTTGGACAGGCCGGTGGCGACGAGGCGCAACACCTCCAGCTCACGCGGAGTCAGGCCGACGGCGTCCACGGTGCCCCCGGCCGGGCGGATCCGCTCGGCGTACCTGCCCACGAGCTGCCGGGTCACCTCGGGCGCCAGCAGCGCGGCACCGGACGCGACAGTGCGGATGCCGTGCAGCAGTTGGGCCGGAGGGGCGTCCTTGAGCAGGAAACCGCTCGCCCCGGCGCGCAGCGCCTCGTACACGTACTCGTCGAGGTTGAACGTCGTCACCACGAGCACCTTGACGGGCTCGGTGACCCCGGGGCCGGCCAGCAGCCGGGTCGCCCCGATGCCGTCGAGGATCGGCATCCGTACGTCCATGACGACCACGTCCGGGCGCAGCCGGCGGGCGAGGGCGACAGCGTCGCGCCCGTTGCCGCACTCGCCCACCACGTCGATGTCGGGCTGGGCGTCGATGATCGTGGCGAAGCCGGTGCGGATCAGCTCCTGGTCGTCGCAGACAAGCACCCGGACAGACGCGGTCACGACGGGCTCCCGGTGGGGATGCGGGCCCGCACGACGAAACCGCCGCCCGCCTGCCGTTCCGCGCTGAACTCGCCACCGAGCACGTGGACCCGTTCGCGTAGCCCGGCGAGGCCACGCCCGCTCCCACCGGGCGTCGCGGCGGGCGAGCCCGATCCGTCGGTGCTGACGTTCACCGAGGTGTCCCTTTCGCCGTGCCGCACGTGGACGATGGCGCGGCTGCCGTGGTCGTGCTTGAGGGCGTTCGTCAGCGCCTCCTGCACGACCCGGTAGGCGACGACCTCGCCGCCGCCGGTCACCCCCGCGGGGCTGCCCTCCTCGGTGAACTCCACAGGCTGCCCGGCCCGGCGGGTCTGCTCCACGAGGGCGCGCAGGTCGCCGACGGCCGGCGTACGAGGATCGGTGGCGTGGTCGGGGTTGAGCAGGTCGAGCAGATGCCGCAGGTCGGTGATGGCCCGCCGGCCTGTGTCGGTGATGGCGGTCAGGGTCGTGTCGAGGCGCTCGGGGGCGGCGGTCAGGTAACGCGCCGCCTCCGCCTGCACGACCATCGCCGTCACATGGTGGGTCACCACGTCGTGGAGTTCGCTGGCGATGCGAGTGCGTTCGGCGTTGCGGGCTGCCAGGGCGACGTGTCGACGGCGTTCCGCCTCGGCTGCCCGGGACTGCCGTAGCCACACCCCGATGCCCCACGCGAAGGCCAGCATCAGATAGAACGTGCCGAACCCGAGCACGCCCTCGGTCGAGCCTTGCCGATGCAGGGCGACAGCCAGCGACACGTACGCGGCGGAGGCCAGGACCACCGCGGTCCGCCGGTGCTGGTCGAGGTGGGCCGCCGCGCTCACCAGCGCGATGGCAAGCCCGGCACCCGCCACCGTGTGGTAGGCCCGGAGCTGGTCGAGCGCGAAGCCGAGGGACACCAGGGTGAGGCAGAGCGCCGGCCAGCGTCGACGGACGGCGAGTGGCAGGCACTGGAGGAGGATCGCCACGGTGGCCAGCGCGTCGAAGGGACGCGCCGGCAGGTCGCCGAGCTGCGTCCCGCGGTCCTGCAACGCCGGCACCACCGACGCGGCGGCGAGCAGCAGTGCCACCGGGAGATCCCGGACCGTGACGGCGTGCTGCCGCCACCGGTCCAGGAACGTCCGACGGTCGATCACGCGGTGACTGTAACCGTCGCCGGGGCGGCGGCCGCGCGGCGGCGACGCGGGACGATGGTGCCGCGGCGGTGAGCCATCCACATGAACCCCGCGGTCATCAGCACGCCCGCCGTGACCGCGAACACGCTCGCCTCGGGGCCGAAGTTACCCCCGGTGAGCAGCGCCGGGCCCGACATCGCAGTCTCCAGCAGGCCCTTCGACTGCTCGTTGCCCGAAACCACGGAGCTGAAGATGCCGCCCGCGGCGATGTTCCAGCCGAAGTGCAGGCCGATCGGCAGCCACAGGTTGCGGGTTGCGGCGTAGGCGGCGGCGAACATGAACCCGGCCTCGATCGTGATCGCGGTCGCGCCCCACAGGCTGGCATCCGGGTTGGTCAGATGCATCATGCCGAACGCCACCCCGGAGAGGAGCAGGGCGATCCAGGTGCCGGCGCGTTCCTCGATGATGCGGAACAGGACGCCGCGGAAGAGCACCTCCTCGGTCACGGCGGCGGCGGCCATGAACCCGACCAGCCCCATCGCGCCCGTCGCCGAACCGAAGCCGTTGATGTGGTACTCGGCGGAGAGCGCGATGGTGACGAGGACGGCCACGAACATCCCGACCCCGAGCACCGTTCCCAGGCCGGTCTGCGAGACGGCTCCGGCCCTCGCGAGTTCGGTGACCGCGCGACGTTCGGTACGCCGTACGACCCAGATGTAGACGAGGATGGCGAGCACCGACGTCAGCACGCCGAGTGGCAGTGTGAGCCAGTCGTTGCCCTGCGCGGCGACGATGGCCTGGCCGCCGGCGAAAGCGACCGCCGCGACGGCCACGAGTTGCTTTACGAAACGCATCGGAGTCCTTCCCAAGGCCGTTGCACGGGCGCAGCGGCCTGGGTTGAACGCTATTTTTTCGCCTGCCGGAAATCGTCACCGCTCGGAGCGCACCTGCGGTAGCTCGCACGGGGGACAAACGGGCCGTCGAGGTGCGTGCCCGCACCGCGCCACACCCGGGAGGCCGCGCTTCCCGGGGGCCCGGGGGAGGCGCTGGCGAAGGTGCTCGGCAGCGGTCATGAGATCGATGGTGAGATGTCCGCCGGTGACCTCGTCCGGTGGACCCGCCAGGTCGTCGACCTGCTCGGTCAGATTGCCGACTCCGGCGGTGCCACAACGGAGCTGCGGTCGACAGCTCGACAGGCTATAGCGGCCGTCAATCGAGGCGTTCTCGCGTACCACACGTCAGCGTGATAGTTACGCCCAGCAACTTTCGTCGGGTAAATCGACGCAGCGGACGGTTACCGAAACGGCACCCCTCGAATAGCCCGGGGGGCCTATTGCGCCTGATCACAGCACCCCTGATCATTGCCGGGGCGTCTTGTTGACGCATCGGTAACGAATGGGGAGAAAGCCGCCGTGGCGGAAATCAATCACTTTGAGTACGGGTGGATCACGCCCGCGTTGAGTTACGCGCTGTCCGTGCTCGGCTCGATCCTCGGTCTGGTCTGCGCCGGGCGCATCCGTACGGCCCGGACGAACGGCCAGCGGGCGTGGTGGGGTCTGCTGTCGGCCTGGGCGCTGGGCGGCACCGCCATCTGGGCGATGCACTTCATGGCCATGCTCGGCTTCGCCGTCGAGAACACCCGGATCCGTTACGACGTGCCGCTGACCGCGGCCAGCACCGTCATCGCCGTGGTGGCGGTCGGTATCGGCCTGGCCATCGTGGGCACCGGCCGGCTCAATCCGGTACGACTGATCGCCGGCGGTGTCTTCACCGGCGTCGGCGTGGCCTCCATGCACTACACCGGCATGGCCGCCATGCGCCTCAACGGCACCCTCGGCTACGACACGGTCCGGGTCGTGCTCTCGGTGGTCATCGCCGTGGTGGCGTCCACCGTCGCGCTGTGGCTCGCGATGACCGTCCGGCGGGGCTTGGCGATCTTCGCGTCCGCGCTGGTCATGGGGATCGCCGTCAACGGGATGCACTTCACCGGCATGAGCGCCCTGTCGGTGCACCGCCACGAGCGGGCGGGTGAGGTGACCGGCGCCGGGGTGAGCACCCTGCTGGTGCCGATCGTGCTGGCGGTGATCTTCGGCGTGGTCGGTCTGCTCTACGCGCTGCTCGCCGCTCCGACCGATGACGACCGGGCCGCCACCGCGTACCTGAACGGGCTGCGGCTCTCGGAGCCGCCGGCCCCGGCACCCGCCCCCGCTCCCGACCCGGTCGGGTTGCGCGCCCGCTCCACCCTCGGCCAGCCCGGTACTCCGTTCCCGTCCCGCCGGGACACGCCGCCGCGCTGACGCCGTGCGGCCGGCCCGCGCCGCGGTGCTGGCGACCTCGTGGATCCGGCCGTCTCGGTGCCCGGGCGGAGGGGGATCAGGCCGGCCGCCGGCCGGGACGGCTGCTGTCGATCGTGAGGGTGACCAGCAGCCCGGGGTGGTCGGTCGTCCCGTTCATGGGCACCTGGCTGCGACAGCAGAGGGTGATGTCGGCGGTCGCCGTGACGTGTTGCAGTCGGCCATCGTCGACCCGCTGATGGCCAGGTGGGATGCAGGACCGCACGTCGGGGTCGGGGCCGGCGCGCAGGTTGAGGTCACCGCCGAGCACTGTCGGCTCGTACCCGGCGTCGCGGCTGATCGTCGGCAGGATGGTGCCGAGCAGGTGGTCGCACTGCGCGAGCGCGACGCGGTAGCCGCCGCTGGCCGACAGGTGCGTGGTGCAGGCGAGCAGAGCGCTGTCGACGTCGACGCAGAGCCAGGCCCGTTCCTCGGGGTCCGCGAGGTCCTGCGTGGGGTGGGTTCCGGCGTACACGGTGCTCGGTGTGCCCGGCGTCCGCAGGTGGGCCAGTAACCCGATGCCGAACCGTTGTCCGTTGCGGCAGCGGGTGTCGTCGCCGCTCGGGCGGTCGCCGGCGGCCTGGAACGCGGCCACCACGCTCTGGCCAGGGTGGACGGTTTGGAACACCCGGCGCAGGGCCGGCAGGTCGTCCGCGCAGATCTCGTTGAGGGTGACCAGGTCGGGCGCCTCGGCGGTGATCACCTCTGCGGCCCTGGCCATCGCGCGGCCGGTGTAGCAGCCGGCGAGGCCACTGTTGCAGAGGTTCATCTGCAGCATTCGCAGGACCGTGGGTTGCGCGACGCCGGTGGGCGCGGCCGGCGGTGCGGCCGGTGGTGCGGCCTGCGGGTTGGCGGGCAGTGCGGCGGCGGCGAGGATGCAGCCCACGACCAGGGTTCGGCGCAGGAACCGATAGGGACGGGCGGCCACACGGACTCCGGGGTGCGCGAGGCGACAGTCGTCGCCGAGGTGCCAGTGATCTTACTGGCGGCCGAAACGACGATCGAGGTCCCAGGAGCGGTGGGCCGAGGGGGCACCCGCGCGGCGGGTGCCCCTCGGGTCGCTCAGTGGGCGCGGACCGCGACCGCCGTGTAGGGCGTGGTGGGGGTCGGCGGTGTGGTGAACCGGGCGTTGGGCAGGTAGAGCCGGCCCAGCGCCTTGGCGACGGTGGTGGGTACGTCGAAGTGCGGATCGGTGATGGTGCCGGTGAGCGCTCCGGCGGTGCCAGAGTGGTTCAGCCGGACCACCGCGATCTGGTTGAGGCGGTTCTGCACGACGTAAAGGGTGCGGCCGAGCAGGAGAAGTCCATCGCCGTTGGTGAAGGTGTGGCCCGGCACGTCCACGACGGTGCTCGCCCCGGTCGCCGGGTCGACCCGGTACAACGTGCCGGTGGAGGACTGGACGACGATCAGCGCCCGGCCGTCGGGTGTGGTGGCGATGCCGTTGAGGTTCACCCCCGTGCCGACCTGCTCGTACGCGCCGGTCAGCGTGATCGTGGTGAAGGCGTCGGCGGGCGGCAGCGCGCCACCGCGACCGAGCGGCAGCCGGTAGAGCACCGGCCGGTTCGAGTCGGTGAAGTATGCCGCGTCGCGGGTCAGCACGACGTCGTTGACGAACGTCGGGGCGGTGGCGAACTGGTAGCGGGCCAGCACCTCGCCGGTGCGGGTGTCGAGCACGCGAGCGTCGCCAGCCGTGCCACCGGAGACGAAGAGCCGGCCACGTGTGTCGACCTTGAGGCCGAGCGACGGCGTGCCGGTCGCCGCGCCGATCGTCGTGCCCCGGCCGGTGACCAGGTCGACGCGCTGGATGGCACCGGTGGCGCGGGAGCCGAAGTAGGCGTACCGGCCGGCGGTGGCGATGCCCTCGGGCTGGAACCCGTCGGGGAGGGCGAGGACGGCCGGCGGGCGCCCTGCGGGGTGCGCCTGCGCCGGCGCGACGGCGACGGTGGCCAGCATGACGGCGGCCAACGCGCTGCCAAGCGTGGTGCGGAGGGGGCGGTTCACTGTGCTCCTTCCGGGCGGAAGCGGCACGAGCCGACACGTCCGCCACGTTCACTGGGGCCAGGACCCTCCCCACTGTACGACCGCTGGCGGGCGCCCGCCCGGCGTCACCGGCGCGGCCTTCGGGTGACCGCGCCGGTGAGCCCGTCGAGCGGGGGCGGAGGTCAGGCGTTGCGAACCAGCCTCCACCGGTTGTCCGCGCTGCCATTGTCCGGATCCTGCACTGCCTGCGCTCCCCAGGCGGTCGACCCGTTCAGGATTCCGAGCAGCTTGTTGCTGTTGACGTTGCGGATCTTGTAGGTGCCGTCGCCGTTGTCCACCAGGATCCACCGGTGATCGGCGGTGCCGTTGTCGGCCCACTGGAGAACCCGGGCGTTGTCGGTGGTGGACATGTTCTCCACGCCCAGGACCTTGCCGCTGTTGACGTTGCGGAACCGGACGGCGTTGCCGTCGGTGATGACCACCCAGTTGTGGTCCGCGGTGCCGCTGTCGCTCCACTGCACGGCCAGACCACCGTCGGCGGTGGACATGTTCTGGATACCGAGGACCAGCCCGGTGCCGACGTTGACAAGTCGGTAGCTGCCGCCGGTGCCGCCGCTTCCGCTGGTGTTCCAGTAGACCGTGTAGTTGAAGCCGTGGGCGTCGTGGAAGGGGCCGAGGTTCACTGTGGACCCGTTGGCGCTCGCGGAGAACGCGAGTGAGCTGGTGCTGGTCCGGGTGATTGAGGAGACGGTGATGGTCGGCGGGGCGCTCAGCGCCGTGTTGCCGTAGTTGCCGGCCAGCACCGCCGGGCCGTACGTGATCGCGCCGATGGTGGCGTTGTCGTTGGAGGCCCGGACGGCGACCTGCATCGGCAGCCGAACGGTGATGGTGTCGCCGGCGGCCCAGGTGCGCGTGACGGTGGCGTAGCTGCCCGGGGTTGTGGCCACGTTCTCCACGGTGCCGTTGACGGCGATCGTCGCGCCGCTGGTCCAGGACGGGATCCGCACCCGGATGCTCCACGAGCCGCTCATCGAGCCGCTCAGGGTGAGGGTGCTGGTGTCACTGACCGGGAAGTTGGTGCTCTGGGTGACAGTGATGCCGCGTTGCGTCCAGTCCAGCACCGACGGCGCGAACAGGTTCACACTCAGCGTGGTCCCGTTGTAGAAGTAGATGGAGTCCATCAACCTCGTGTTGATTTCCAGACCGGTGCCCTGGCAGCACCAGAACGAGTTGTAGTCGGTGCTCCAGGTGCCGCCACCCCACGCCGGGCCCACGCCCCGACGACCGCCCGGCCGCAGCGGGGTGAAGTAGGTGATGTGGCCGTGGCTGTCGGCCGGGTTCTGCCCGCCGATCAGGTGGTTGATCAGCGCGCGCTCGTAGAAGTCGAAGTAGTCCGCCCGGCTCGGGTCGAGCAGCCACAGCTCCCGGGTCAGTTTGAGCATGTTGTGCGTGTTGCACTGCTCGCAGGTGTCGTTGCTGAGGTAGCCGGCGATCGCGTTCGGTGCCCGGAAGTGCTCCGCCTGGCTGTTGCCGCCGATGGCGTAGGTGTGCGCGCCCACGGTGATGCGCCACGCGTTGCTGGCGATGTCCCGGTAACGGGTGGTCCCGGTGGCCTTGTACTCCCGGGCGGCGCCGATCCACTTGGGCACCTGCGTGTTGGCGTGCAGCCCGTTGAGCTGGTCCTGGTTGGCGGCCAGGGGGTTGAACACGGCGGCGTGGTCGAACCGCTGGGCGGTGGTGAGCCACCGGGAGTCGCCGGTCTGCTGGTAGATGTCGGCGAGCACGTCGTTCATGCCACCGAACTCGGTACCCAGCATCGATTGCATCTGGCTGGAGCTCAGCCGGGCCGTCCGGGTGTCGACCCAGCCGGCGAGGGACAGCAGCACCGTACGGGCCTGCGTGTTGCCGATGTAACGCCAGACGTCGAGGAGACCGGCGAGGGTTTTGTGGATGCAGTAGTAGGGCACGTTGCCGTTGGACAGCGTCCGTGCCTCCAGCGCGGTGAAGTCGGACTCGGGGAAGCCGGAGAGGTAACCCGCGCCGAACCCGGCGGCACCGTTGTTCGCCTGGCACTTGGCCAGTTCGGCGACCATGTAGTTCGCCTTGTCCCGGCAGGTGGTGTCGCCGAGCACCGCGTACGCGTACGCCCAGGCGCTCAGGAAGTGACCCTGCATGTGGGTCCGGAACGGGAAGTTCGGCGCGTCCCAGCCCCCGTTGGTGGCGGCGCCGTTCGTGGACAGCCGGTGGTTGGCGCGGAAGTTGTAGAGCATCCGGTCAACGTCGACGAACCGCAGGTAGTTCAGCGTCCGGGTCTGGTTGTCCATCCAACGGCCGGCGGTGAGTCGTACCTGGCCCGGGTCGAATCCGTACGCCGAGACGCCGATGTCGGACCGGGCCGGGGGCACGATGGCGGCGGACGCGCTTGCGGGGGAGACGGCGACGCCGGTCGCGGAGACCACCACGGTGGCTCCGGCGGCCTGAAGCAGGTGGCGGCGGCTGAGGGGCAGGGATGGCATGGGGAACCTCCAGGTGGCCGGGTACGTCGGGGCCGCCATCGATGGCGGTGGGTCGTCGGCGGCACAAGGGGGCCGACGCCGGGAGCGGTGTGGTGGGTGGGACGTGGGTCGCCGTGGACGCCGGGTGCCCACCCCTGCGCTTATCGCGGCACATCGATGTGATCGCTAACATAGTTCGTCGTTAACATGCCCGCAACCCCCGGAGTGTCTGGTCGACCCATTTCCGCGACGACCTGGCCCGGGGTCGCCCGGTCCCGGCGGCGGTTGTGGTCCGAAACGGACATCTACCGGGCTCGCGATCATCGGAGCGTTGCCGTGAGTGACCGTTGCCGGTGGCTGCCCCTCCGTTGACGCCCGTCCGGTGGCTCAGTACCGTGCATCGTAAATCTTCGATGTCAACGTTGATGCCTCAATGCTGCGATGGGGTTACGACGGTCATCCCGCGCCACACAAAAATCCAGGCCAGATAGGGGAAGGAGGCATTGGCGAATAGCTGTTAGCGCTAACACGGCCGCCGGTCGTGCTGCCCAGCGCGCGAACCACAAGCCCGTTCGAGCGGCCGCCGCAGCGGTGGCTCCCCCCGTCAAGCACCGCGCACTCTCTGTGGGAGTAATCGTGAACGTTAAGGATCCAACCGCAAACCGGGCCGCTCGCCGGACCAGGCGAACCGTCGCCTGGCTGGCCAGCATGGCCTGCCTCCTCGCACTGATCCCGGGTACGGCCAGGGCCGACAACCCCATCGTCCAGAACATCTACACCGCCGACCCCGCGCCGATGGTGCACAACGGTCGGGTCTACCTCTACACCGGACACGACGAGGACGGATCCACCTACTTCACCATGCGCGAATGGCGGGTGTACTCGTCCGCCGACATGGTGAACTGGACCGATCACGGCTCGCCGATGAATCTGGCGACGTTCGCGTGGGCGGACGCCAACGCGTGGGCCGGGCAGGTCGTTCCGCGTAACGGAAAGTTCTACTGGTACGTGCCGGTGCGCCAGCGCTCCAACGGGCAGATGGTCATCGGCGTCGGCGTGGCCGACAGCCCCACCGGGCCGTTCCGCGACGCGCTCGGTCGACCACTGGTCGGCAACAACGAGATCGACCCGCACGCGTTCATCGACGATGACGGACAGGCGTATCTGTACTGGGGTAACCCCGGTCTGTGGTACGTGAAGTTGAACCCGGACATGATTTCGTTCTCCGGCAGCGCGACACGCATTCCACTCACGACCGCGGGGTTCGGCACCCGTAACGGTAATGCGAGTCGGCCGACGCTGTACGAGGAGGGGCCGTGGGTGTTCAAACGCAACGGCTTGTACTACAACGTGTTCGCGGCGGAATGCTGCTCCGAATTCATCGCGTACTCCACGGCGACGGGACCGACGGGGCCGTGGACATATCGGGGAACGATCATGCCGCGGCAGGGAGCCAGTTTCACCAATCACGCGGGTGTGATCGACTTCCAGGGCGGTTCGTATTTCTTCTATCACAACGGGGCGTTGCCCGGTGGTAGCGGTTACACCCGTTCAGTGGCGGTGGAGAAGTTCACCTACACCAGCAGCGGCATGTTCCCGACGATCAACATGACCACCACGGGGGCGCCGCAGGTGGGCACCCTGAACCCGTACGTGCGGCAGGAGGCCGAGACGATCGCCTGGGGCTCGGGGATCGAGACCGAGGTGTCCAGCGAGGGCGGGATGAACGTCGGCTGGATCGAGAACGGCGACCACATCAAGGTCAAGGGTGTCGCGTTCGGCGCGGGTGCGACCTCGTTCAGCGCCCGGGTCGCGTCGGCCACCAGCGGCGGGCGGATCGAGGTACGCCTCGACAGCGCCAACGGCCCGACAGTGGGCACCTGCACCGTGGGTGGCACCGGCGGCTGGCAGACCTGGAGCACCACCACCTGCGCGATCAGCGGAGCGACCGGCACCCATGATCTCTACCTGCGCTTCGCCGGCGGCAGCGGCAACCTGTTCAACGTCAACTGGTGGCAGTTCGGCGGCACCGGCGGCACCGTCACCAACCTGCTCACCAACGGCGACGTGGAGAACGGCACGACGGGCTGGGGAGTGCACGGCAGCGGCACGCTCTCCCGCAACACGAGCGTGGCGCACGGTGGCGGCGGGTCGCTGTCGATCACCGGCCGGACCGGTGCCTGGAACGGCCCCGGCCAGGACGTGACCGCCACGCTCACCAACGGCAGGAGCTACACCACGAACGTCTGGGTACGCGCACAGGGCGGCACCCCGTCGGCGAAGGCGACACTGTCGCTGACCGCGAACGGCACGACGAACTACCTCCAGCTGACGCCGGCGGTGGGAGTGAACGTCAACGGCTGGACCCTGCTCACCGGCACCACGACAGTGTCGTGGAGCGGCACGCTGACCAGCGCCACCTTCTACGTCGAGACAGCCGAGGGCACCGACAGCCTCCTGGTCGACGACGCCTCGTTCCAGTGACTGTCGCTGCCGGGGCCGTGCTCGGCACGGCTCCGGCAGCACGGCGACAGGCCCACCACCGTGACGGAGCGACAGGTTTCCCGGCGCTGTTGGTTACGACTTGACGAACGGCATGTTATCGCTCACAGTCGATGGTTGAGGGCAGCCGCACCTGTGGTTCACCGGGCGAACCTGCTGTGGCACCTCGACCCGTGACGTCCGCCCAGGGCATGCCGGACGTCGGGTCAGGACTCCCCGCACCGCTGCCGCGACGGCGATCGTTGCTGACATCCCCCATGTCGCAGGAGCGGCTCCCGGCGTGCGTCTCCATCGCTGCACCACCACAGAGAAGGAATCCGCATGAATCACAGAAGAGCCCTGCGAGCGGCGGTGACCATCGCCGTTACCGGTGCCCTCGCCGCAGGCATGACGATGACGCTGACCTCCACGGCCAGCGCCGGCACGACCCTCCGGGCCTCGGCGGCCGAGAAGGGCCGTTACTTCGGCGCGGCCGTCGCGACGAACAAGCTCTCCACCAGCGTCTACACGACCGTCCTGAACCGTGAGTTCAACAGTGTCGTGGCCGAGAACGAGATGAAGTGGGACGCCACCGAGCCGCAGCAGGGTCGGTTCAGCTACACCGGTGGTGATCGTCTGGTCAGTCACGCGCAGGCCAACGGCATGAGCGTGCGCGGTCACGCGCTCTTGTGGCACCAGCAGGAGCCGGGTTGGGCCCAGGGTATGTCGGGCAGCGCGTTGCGCAGCGCGATGATCAACCACGTCACGCAGGTGGCGACGCACTTCCGCGGGAAGATCTACGCCTGGGACGTGGTGAACGAGGCGTTCGCCGACGGCGGCAGCGGCGGGCGGCGTGACTCGAACCTGCAGCGCACCGGCAACGACTGGATCGAGGCGGCGTTCCGGGCGGCGCGGGCGGCGGATCCGGGTGCGAAGTTGTGTTACAACGACTACAACACCGACGGGGTCAACGCGAAGTCGACCGGGATCTACAACATGGTGCGGGACTTCAAGTCCCGTGGCGTGCCGATCGACTGCGTGGGTTTCCAGTCGCACCTGGGCACCTCGCTGGCCGGTGACTACCAGGCCAACCTCCAGCGGTTCGCCGACCTCGGCGTGGACGTCCAGATCACCGAGCTGGACGTGATGACCGGCGGCAACCAGGCCAACATCTTCGGCGCCGTCACCCGCGCCTGCATGAACGTCTCGCGCTGCACCGGCATCACGGTGTGGGGTGTGCGGGACTGCGACTCGTGGCGTGGCTCGGACAACGCGCTGCTGTTCGACTGCAACGGCAACAAGAAGGCCGCGTACACCAACGTTCTGAACGCCCTCAACGCCGGTACGGGTACCCCTACGACCCCGCCGCCGACCACGCCCCCGCCCACCGACCCGCCGCCCACCACCCCGCCGCCCACGACCCCGCCGCCGAACACCGGCGGATGCTCGGCGTCGGTGTCGCTGAACTCGTGGAACGGTGGGTTCGTGGCCACCGTGACGGTGACCGCCGGCTCCGCCGGCACGAACGGGTGGAACGTCAGCGTCACCCTCGCGAGTGGTGCCAGTGTCACGAACACCTGGAGCGCGACGGCCAGTGGCTCGACCGGCACGGTGCGGTTCGCCAACGTGGACTACAACGGCCGTCTCGGTGCGGGTCAGGTCACCGAGTTCGGTTTCCAGGGCACGGGCAGTGGGGCCGGCATCACGCCCACCTGCACCGCCTCCTGACAACGACTGACTGACCGCACAGCGTCGGCCGGTGTGCGGGACCGATCCTGGTCCCGCACACCGGCCGACGTCGTGTGGCGTTCGATCTAGCCGATCAGGAGTACGGAAGCCGCAGCACCGACTGGTTGCCGATGCCCAGCGTGGTCGGGTTGTTGCCGATCGCCGACCAGACCTCCACCCGGACCGTGCCGTTGCTCAGCGCGCCCAACGTGCCGGTGGCCGAGGACAGGCCGGCGTTCTGGGTGTAGTGCTCGTAGCCGGTGACCGGGTCGGTGGCGAAGTAGCGCAGCGTCTCCACCCGTTCCCAACTACCGTTGCCGGTGAGGTCGTACGAGATCCGCACCTGCACGCCGTTGCCGACCGCTGTCCCGGCGTCGACGAACAGGTCGAACGCCGTCTGCCCGCCGGCGTAGGCGAGGTTGAGGCCGGTCGCCGTGAAGACCTGGGCGTTGGTCGGCGTACCGTCGTGGTTGCCGTTCGCCGCCGCGACCGTCGTCGTGGCCGCGCTGCCGGCGCCGCCCAACCCACCTCCCGGCAGCAGGTAGCGGGTCGGCCCGCCGGTGGACGGCGGCGGAGTGGTCGTCGGCGGGGTGGTCGTCGGCGGGGGATCCGTCGGCGTCGTCGGGGGAACGCCGCCGGCCGCGTTGCCACCACTCCAGGTGTACGCCCCGGTGGTGGCCGTCTTGCCGGCACCCACGGCGAGCGTGGTGCCGTTGGAGAACGTCACGGTGATCGGCGTCGCCGTCGGGTTCGACGCCACGTAGGTCCGGGCCCCGTTGCGGGAGAAGACCGCGGACAGCGGATGGTTGCCGGTCACCGTCGTGTCGACATTGCCGAGGGCGGCGAGGTTACGGATCCAGTGGAACGTGTGCGCCCGGCTCTCTCCCTCTTCCGGCGTGTAGCCGGGGTTCGCGCGCAGGTTCGCCAGCGCGGCGTCGGCGTCCCCGAGGGCCTGGAACTGCCAGAGGATGTCCTGCCACACCGTCGGTTGTCCGCCGTTGTTGCGGACGAGTTCGGCGTAGTTGGTCCGCACGTACGCCGGGTTGTTACCGAGGTAGAGGTGACCGCCGGTGACCGGCAGCAGGTTGATGCCCTGGATCATCTCCGGCTCGGCGCTGAACCAGGTGGCGTACGCGCCGCCGTCACCCCAGACCATGCCGACCGTCGAGTGCCCGAAGGCGGCGGGGAAGTTCTGGTCGCTGACGTCGAACCAGTACTCCTGGATCGCCGCGGCCTGCGTGGTGTAGAGGAAGACACCCGCGTCGCGGACGGCGGTGTCGCCGGTCGTCTGCCCCCACTGGATCAGGGCGCTCGCGAAGTTCATCCCCTCGGACGAGGACTCCTGGTTGTTGCCGGAACCGAACGAGCCGTGCCCGGACGCCCAGTCGTGCCCGGCGTAGATGTCGAAGTCCCGCAGGTACGGGAAGCGGGTGTCGTCGCGACGGTAGTTGTTGGCGTCGCGGATCAGCAGGTCGACCATCCCGCCGTAGCGGCTGGTGGCCGCCCAGGCCGGGTCGAACTTCGCCAGGGTCGCGGCGGCGGCGATGTAGTAGCCGTAGTGGAAGTGGTGGTCGTTGAGCTCCTGGTCGGACCCGTACGACGCCGGGTAGCCGATCAGCGTGCCCCAGTTGTTGTCGTAGTAGAAGACCCGGCTGGTCTTGCCGCTGGACGCGGTGAACCAGTCGGTGAGCGTGCTGCGGATCGCGTTCAGCGCGCTGTCGCGCGTCGTGGTGTCGTTGACCTGGTCGGCGATCTCGGCGATCCGCGCGGCACGGCCGAGCCCCTTGCCGGTCCAGTAGGTGTCGTTGCCGCGTTGGTCCATCGGGTTGGCGCGGGTGGCGGCCAGGTGGCCGGTGAGCGTCGACAGGTCGCCACCGCTGCCGTCGCCGACGGCCGGCAACTCCGGCAGGATGCCCTGGAACTTCATCGCGGTGCGGAACTGGTTGACGCCGGTGAGCACCTTCATCCGGCCACGCGCCGACGGATAGGTCGGCGTGATCGCTGTGGAACCGCTCAGCGACTTCCACTGGTGCGGGTAGAGGCTGACCACCGTCTGCGTGGCGGTGCCCTCCCGGGCGGTGGTGGTGAACGCGTACGTGGTGGTCAGGCCGCTGGTTGCGGGGTTGTAGGCGTACGAGACCTGGGTGCCGGTCACGTGGGCGTGCGCGTACTGACCGTAGGTCGCGGCCAGCGCGGCGCGCTCCGTCGCGCTGGACGTCGGCGGCAGCAGGGCGACGGAGAAGTAGCCGCGGCCGGCCAGGGTGGACGAGATCCGGCCGGACGCCACGGTCCAGGTGGCGCCGCTGGGCGCGAACCCGACGTAGTCGTGGCCGTTGACCCGGAAGCCGATGGTGGCACCACTGTTGGACCAGACGTCGGGGGTGCCGGCGGTGCTGATCTGCGCGTTCCCGCCGGTGGTCTGGAAGTACGCGAAGGGCAGACCGTGGCCGATGGTCGCGCGCATGGTGCGCGTGCCGTCGCTCCAGTGCGGGCTGACCGTCCAGTCCGTCCAGCCGTCGACCTTTACCAGGGGTGCGGCGAGCCCGGCCACACCGACCCGGATGTCCTGCACGTACGGGTAGTGGAACTCACCGACGCCGGTGGCGGTGCCGCTGATGGCGGGCGTGGAGTTGGCGGAGAAACCGAGGCCGTCGCCGAAGGTGTCGTAGGAGATCGGGTGGGCGTGCAGCGGCTCACTGAACGAGCAGTCGGTGCGCTTCCACAGCAGCGAGGACCACCAGTCGTTGGTGGGGATCGGCCCGGCGGGCGCGTTGGCGGTGGCGAACTGCCGGGGGTTGCTGGTCATCGCGCCGCAGCCGCTGGGCAGCGGGCCGACCGGGGTGGTGGTGTAGCTGCCGGCGCCGACGGGTGCGGCCTCGGCTGCGCGGGTGACGGGGATGGTGAGGCCGCCGACGACCAGGGCCAGCGCGGTGGCGGCGGCCAGGGCCCATCGGCGGTGGGGGACGGGAGGTTTCATCGTGCCTCCATCGCGCGCGCCGGGTGCGGCCCTTGCCGGGTCCAGCGCTTTGCGTCTGAATTGGGGGGAAGGTCGGGTGAGAGAGCGCTCTCTCGGCCACGGTAATGGAGCACCGAGATCCCCGTCAATGTGTCCAACGCGTTGCGTGCTGATATCGCTATTTGCCGGCGCCCGCACTGTCGCTCAACAGCGACTCCGGTACGCGCATCCGCCACGCGTCGGTCACCAGCTCGGTCAACCGGTCCAGGTCGACCGCCGCCAGGCGCAGCAGCACCAGGGGCAGGCCCTCGTAGCCGGGCGTGGTGAAGAAGATCTCGGGCTCCCCGAGCAGGAGAGCCTGCTTCTCGGCCTCGTCGCCGACGAACAGCACCGCGATGTCGAGCCGGATCACCCGGGGCTTGCCCGGTGTCCGCTCCGGATAGGACCAGACGAAGCCCTTGTCGGCCACCCGGAAGTCGAAGCCGTCACTGGCGATCTCCACCGTGTGCGGCAGGGCCAGCGCCACCCGGCGTACGTCGTCCGCGTCAGCCACCGGATCCCCTCACACCGCGCGCCATCCGCATGGGCTGAGATTACGCGGTGGACAGCTCGATGGCCGTGGCGCCGACGATCGCCCGTTCGCCGTTCTCCTGGACGTAGCCGACCACGCTGGCGCGTCGCGGATCGAGACCAGGTGGCGTCGCCAGCTCCAGCTGCCCTCGCTCGGCGTCCAGGCCCACCGACCTGAAGGCGCGTACGACGTTGTCCTGCCGCAGCGTCCGCCCGGCGTTCTCCCCCCGGGCGATGGCGCTGGTCAGCTCTCGTTCCACGACCGCCAGGTGCACCACCGCGCGCTCCGGCGGCTGTTCGGTGCGGTAGTCCACCATCACCCGGTCATTGCCCAGGTTGGCGATGGAGAGCGCCAGTGGTGTGGCGGCGGTCGAGGCCATGGCGGACATGATCGCGGCGGCTGCCCGCCGGCGATCGGAACCGACGAACTCGACGGTGCCGTTGACGACCATCTGCGGGGTGTAGAGACCCCGGGTGCCGAACGCGCGCGCGTACGCCTCCTGACGCGCGGTGTACGCGGCGTCCGCGAACTGGTCGGGCCAGCCCAGGTCGTCCCAGTAGTCGACGTGGAACCCGAGGGCGAAGACGTTCTGGCCCCGGTCCCGGGCGTCGCGCTCGATCTCGCTCAGCAACTCCTCCGCGGGCGGGCAACTGTTGCAGCCCTGGGACGTGAACATCTCGACGACGGCGAAGCCGCCGTCCGTCGATGGATTCGTCATGGTGGCGTGTCCCCTCCCACGGTCTGCCCGACGGCGTCGCGTACCCCGGTGCCCGGCGGCCTTGCGTTTCCCGTTCCGGCCGAGACAATGCGCGTGGGGCCGCGTCCCTGCCGGCCTCGCGACGAGCGCCGTCGGGCCGGGTGGTTGGATGGTCGGGTGCAGTTCACCGTGACAGACGCGCCGGCGCGGGAGCGTTTCGAGGCGCGCGACGAGGCGGGCACGGTCGTCGGGTTCGTCACCTACCAGCTGACCGGCTCGATCATCGCCTACACCCACACCGAGGTCGATCCGCCGTATGAGGGCAAGGGCGTCGGGTCGACGCTGGCGCGGGCCGTGCTGGACGACGCGCGGGGCAAGGGCCGGACCGTCGTGCCGATCTGCCCGTTCATCGCCGACTGGGTGGTCAAGCACCCCGAGTACGAGAGCATCGTGGTGCGCTCCACCCGCAAGATCAAATAACCGCTGGTGTCAGGCGTCCGGTAGGAGCTTGGCGGCGAGGTTGCGGGCCGTGGCGGTCAGGGTGTCGATGTCCAGCCCCGTCCGCCCCATGAACACCAGGCCCTGCTGCGCGGCGAGCAGCGCGCGCGCCGTCTCGACCGGGTCGACGTCGCTCGGCAGGTCGCCCTCGTCCTGCGCCCGCCCGACGCTCTCGGCGACCAGGGCGGTCGTCGCCTCGTAGGTACGCCGCGCCTCGGCGAGGACGTCGGGATCGCTGGTGGCGAGTTCGTACGTGCTGTTGGCCATGAGGCAGCCGCGCCGGGCGGCAGCACCACCGGTGTCGTTCACCGGTGCCATGACGAACGCGCGCAGCGCGTCCAGGGCGCGGGGGGCGGCGGCGAGCATCTCGCGCAGGTAGCCGCCGCTGGTGTCGGTGTATTCCCGCAGCGCCCGCAGGAACAGCCGGTGTTTGTCGCCGAAGGCGCCGTAGAGGCTGCCCTTGCCCAGCCCGCTGACGCGTACCAGGTCCTCCAGGGAGGTCGCCGCGTAGCCGGCGTCCCAGAACTGGTCCCGGACGGCGCGGATCACCTGCTCCTCGTCGAACTGCCGTGGCCTCGCCATCTGACCAGCGTAACGATTGTTGACCGTATGGTCCACCAAACGTAGGGTGGTCCGATGCGCACTGCGGCGAAGATGCCGCCCGACAACGGCCGGATCGTCACCATCGGCGGGAGACCACAACGATGACAGCCTCCACCTTCCGCGCCCTGCACCACGACCGTGCCATCGGTGACCCGCTCGTCCTGCCGGGCCCCTGGGACGCGGCCAGCGCCCGGGTCCTGGCCGACGCCGGTTACCCGGCGCTCGCGACCCCGAGCGCGGGTGTGGCGGCCTCGCTCGGGTACGAGGACGGCGCGACACCGCCGGACGAGATGTTCGCGGCTGTCGCGCGCATCGTCCGCGCCGTGTCCGTTCCGGTGTCCGCCGACGTCGAGGGCGGTTACGGCCTCGCCCCCCGCGAGCTGGTCGGTCGGCTGTTGGAGGCTGGCGCCGTCGGCTGCAACCTGGAGGACTCGGAGGGGGACGCCACCCTCAAGGACCCCCGGCGGCACGCTGACTGGCTGGCCGAGGTGCGCGCGGAGGCGGGCGACGCTCTCTTCGTCAACGCCCGCGTCGACACGTTCCTGTTCGGAACGGGTGACCCGGCCGACGCGGTGGAACGTGCCCGCCTCTACGTGGCTGCCGGCGCCGACTGCGTCTACCCGATCCTGGCGCCGCCACAGGTGCTCCCGCGGCTGCGGGATGGCATCTCCGGGCCGATCAACATGGCCGCCGGACCCACCCGGGAGTCCGTTGCCGAACTGGGCCGGCAGGGCGCCACACGCATCACCTTCGGGCCAGGAATGCAGCGGTACGCGATGGCGTCGATCGGCGACCTCGCGGCCGAGCTTCGCGCCTGAGCCTGCCCGTCGACCCGGAGGATCGGGCGCAGCGCCTTCCGGCTTGCGCCGCACCATCGACGGTGACCGTTTCACACGGCTGACCGAACGGGGCACTAGATGACGGGGAGTTCACCACCGTCGACTGTCAGGCTTACTCCGGTGACCCACTGGGCCCGGTCCGATACGAGGTACGCGACTGCCTCGGCGATGTCGCGCGGGTCTCCGGGACGACCCAGAGGGATGCCCGCTGTGGTGGCGGCAAGCGTGACCTCCATCGCGTCGGCGAAGTTCTGGCGGATCGCGTCTGCGCCGGGGGTGAGCACGTTGCCGGGAATGATCGTGGTGACGCGGATTCCGGCAGGCGCGAGCTCGGAGGCGAGCGCTTTGCCGTAGGCGTTGAGGGCGGCCTTGGCGGCGCCGTAGTGCGCCAACGGCGGTGCCGGCGTGAGGGACGCTCCCGACGAGATGTTGACGATCACGCTGCCCGACCCGGCCTCGCGTAGCGCCGGTAGCAGCTCGTTGTTGACTCTCACGGCGGACAGGTAGTTGAGGTCGAGCGCGTCGATCCACTCCTCATCGGGGATGGATGAGATACCGCCGATGTGGGCGCGTGCCGCCGCCGCGTTGTTGACCACGATGTCGACGCCGCCGAGTTCGTCGAGCGCTGCCGCAGTGAATGCCCGTACGCCCGAGAGCGTGCCGATGTCGCCCTGAATGAAGGTCGCGGCCTTCGGCGTCTCGTCGGAGGCGTTACGCGCCGTGGTGACGACAGTCGCGCCGCCGTCGAGCAACCGCTGCACGATGGCAGCGCCGATCCCGCGAGAACCTCCCGTGACGACCGCGCGCTTGCCGGCGAACTCGGTGGGATCCGGCGGGGCAAGAGCTTTGAACATGAACTCACAGTAGCGAGTGCCACGGTGCTCGGCGGGCTGATCGTCAGCACGCATCGCGGGCTTGGCGCGACCTCGCCGACCTCGCCGTCGGACTGAGCGAGCGCGGCGCGCCCATTGCCTATTCAGCGACGGCCGAGCCCCCGGCGCGCCGTCGTGGTGGACGGCTGCCGGGGGCTCGAACGCGGTCGGTCAGGCCTGGTTGCCGTTCGGCAGCACCGCGGCCATCTCGTCGCCGGCGCCGGCGAGCACGCGTGCCTGCTGCGGCCAACTGCCCAGCCCAGGTGCGGCGCGCAGGCCGGCGGCCCGGATCAGGTCGCGCAGCGCCGGCTCGTCCAACCCGCCGAGCTGGTCGTACGTGCGCACGCCAGCGTCCTGCAACGCGGCCGCCATCTTCGGCCCGATCCCCTGGATCCGGCGGAAGTCGTCGGCAGGGCCCGTCGGGTCGGCGTCGACGCTGCTGATCGTCGTGTCGGCGGCCGAACGGACCGGAGGGGTCGCGGCGGGGGTCGGGCGGACCGGAGGCGCGGCCACCGCCGACTCGTCGGCCTCGGTGGAGGCAACCGCAAGCTCGGCGTCCACGGGCTCAGCGTCCACCGGCTCAGCATCGGACGGGCCCGGGGTCCCCAACGACTCTGCCGGCGTGGCGTCGACCGCCGTGGCCTTGGTCTCCACGTCGTCGGCCGGCGTCGTGTCGAGCGGTGCGGTGTCGGCGGACGGGAGGTCGTCCGCCGGCTGGCGGGGGGCGACCACGGCCGCCGGGGCGGGCTGCTCGTCGGCCGGGACCGGCTCGGTGGCCGAGTCCACGCCCGAGTCCTGCCGCAGCTCGGCGGCGTCGGGCTGCTCGGTGACCGGCACGGGCGGCGGGTCCTCGGTCAGCGCCATGTCCGCCGGGTCGACGGTGCTCGGGGCGTCCGCCGGCACGGGCACCGGGGTGGGACCGTCCGGTCCGGTCACTGCGGCCGGCGCGCTGACCGTGTCGACCGGTACCGGCTCGTCGGCTACCGCGGTGGGTGCCGGGTCGACGGCGGCGGCGGGCTGGGCCTCGTCGGTGGTGGCGGCCGGCGTGGGCGTGGAGATCACGGCCAGACCGGCGACGGGGTCACCATCCACAATCGATTTGCCCTGTACGCCCCGCCGGCCGCGCAGCAGCCACCCGGCGGCCAGGCCCAGCAACAGTGCAAGTACCACTATCAGTGAGTGTCCGAAAGACCACGCCACGGCGAACCTCCCTCTCAGGTCGTTGGAAAAGTCACGAGAAAAACTCGCCGCAGCTTCGCACACGCGTATTGCCGACGACAGGCAGGATCGGCCGTCAGCGTTGCGGGTGGGACAGCCACCTCAGCCGGTGCCTGCCGGGTGACACAGCGTCGCCCGATCACACCAGAAGACGGCCCGATGAGACCCGGGTCGGGCACGGAGCGGGTCAGGTGTGGCTCGGTCGGATGGAGCGCTCCGGACGCGATGAGACCCGGGCCCGGCGAGGACGCCGAGCCCGGGTCGGGTGATGCCGGGTTCAGTCCCGGTCGCCCTCGTAGGTGTGGAATTCGTCGACGAACCGGCGACGGAGCCGTGGTACCCGGCTGGTCACTCCGAAGTAGCCGCGCGCGCCGAGCAACGCGAGTCGACCCACCACCGGCCGGTACATCCGGTCGTCGCCGCTGGTGCCGCTGCGGTTCAACGATTCGGCGACCCGGGCGAAGCCGTACGGCGCCATCACGGCCTCGTAGTCGGCGACCGCCTGGAGCAGCGTCTTGTCGCCGGCGGTGGCGCGGCTGAGTTGTGCGCAGAGCAGGCGGGCGTCGCGCAGCGCGGTGTTCGCCCCCACGCCCCGGCCCGGGGTCATGGTGTGGATGGCGTCGCCGAGCATGGTGACTGTGCTGCTCTTCCAGGGCGGCACCGGCTCGGATGTGGACACTTTGATCGGTAGGGCGCTGGCCGGGTCCGCGTGGGCGAGCAGTTCCCGCAGGTGCGGGTGCCAGTTCGCCGTGAGATCCAGGGCGACCTGCACCAGGTCCTCACCGCGGCGTTCCATGATGTCGGTCGGGAACCGGTTGGCCGCACTCCAGATGATCAGGTTGATGTTGTCGGTGGTGGTGTCGTGGGCCAGGCCGGGCCAGTCTCGGAGCAGGGCGGCGTCGGGCTCGCTGACGCCGGGCTTCATAGCGCGTTCGGCGTCCCACTTGAACTCCATGACGTGCAGCACGCCCATCATCCCGCCGACGCCGAAGATCAGTGAGATGCCCTGCTGGACCCGCTCCGGAATGAGACCGCGGGTGTGCGGGGTCAGCGGGATGCGGGTGGCGATGTTGATCGTCCCGGCGTCGCGGGTGACGGCGTGTGGCAGGTACTGGCGGCGTACGGCGGAATGGGTGCCGTCGGCCGCCACCAGCAGGTCGCCGGTGGCGCTGGTGCCGTCGGCGAAATGCGCGGTGACAGTGCCGTCGTCGCGCTGCTCGTACCGGGTGAAGGTCTTGTCGAAGTGCACCACGTCCTCCAGGCCGGTCAGTAGCACCTGGCGCAGCACCATCCGGGCCACCGAGTGCTCGGTGCGGACCGGGTCGGCGGTCGGCCGCAGCGCGAACGACGCGGTCTGGCGCAGCCCCTGGGTGACGACGTTGAAGTAGTGCGGCGGCCGGGCGCAGGTGGCCAGGAAGGTGGCGAACAGCTCCGGGGGCAGGCACTCCTTCAGCGCTCGGCTACCGGTGGGGCCGATGCCGACCCGGTAGCCGAGCAGCCCCTCGGCGCGGTCGCGGTGCCGTTCGTAGACGGCGACGCTGATCCCGGCGCGGCGCAGGCCGTGCGCCAGGCACAGCCCGCCCGTGCCCGCGCCGATGATCAGGACGTGCGGCGGCGCGGCGGACATCTCAGCCGGCCGGGTGCGCGGCGGGCGCCTCGGTGACGGCCGGCCGCGGAGCGGGTGCCTCGGCCGCGTCCCACCGGTAGAAGCAGCCGGCGATCGCGTCCCGGGGGGAACGCCAGGTCGGCAGGTACGGCGACGTGTGCGCGGAGAGCCGCTCGTTGACCTGTCGGAAGAGCGGGTGGTTGCGGGCCGCCGCGAGCGCGTCCGGGTCGACGTCGTCCGAGGTCTCCAGCAGGTGTACGTACAGGTCGTGCAGGCAGTACAGGGATCGGTGCGTGACACCGGTCAGACCGGGCAGTTCGGTGGCGTCGGACTCGGCGAAGATCTGCGCGACCCGCCCCTCCGCTCCCGGGATGATCCGGCTGACGATCAGTAGACGACTCATGGGACCCCTTCCGCCGGTGGCCTGCCCGACCCCTCGGGGACCGGTGCCACGTGCTCTGTGCGCCCACCGTGCCGTAGCGCCTGTCACATCACCGTCACGTAGGCCGAACGGACGGTGACGGCCACCGCTGTCACGTACGCCGGACCGCGGGTGACGGGCGGTCGGCGACGGCCTCGCGGCTGGCCTGGCGGATCGGGGCGAGGGTGTCGTCGAGCAGGGCGCTCATGGCCGGGCTCGGCTCCAGCCGCAGCTCCCGGCGCAGCAGGTCCCGATAGACGTAGAAGGCGTGCACGGCTTCGAAGGCGTTGCCCTCGGCCAGGTGGATGCGGACCACCAGCCGGTGTGGCGTCTCCCGTAACGGCTCGGCGGCCATCGCCTCCAACGCGGCTTCGAGGGCCTCGCCGTGCCGCCCCGCGGCCAGGTGGTGCCCGGCCACCTGTTCCAGCATGTGCAGCCGGAGTTGGCGCAGGCGTTCCCGGTCCAGCAGCACCCAGTCGTCGTACCAGCCGGGCAGGAGGTCGTGCCGCCCGGCGGCGAGCGCGCCGGCCGCGGTGCGCGGGTCGTCGCCGTCCCGGACCCGGGCCGCGGTGCCGACCAGGTCGTCCACGTCGAGCCGGACGGCCGGGCCGAGGCGTACGGTGTCGCTGGCCACTGTCATCGGGCAGCACGGGTCCTGTCGCAGCCGCCACAGGGCGGTACGCAGGGAGGACAGCGCCCGTTCCTCCGACGCGTCGGGCCAGAGCAGCCCGGCGAGCTGGCTGCGGGTGGCGCCGGGGCGGAGCCCGATCAGCGCGATCACCCGTTGCAGCCCGCGCGGCACCACGACCGGCACCGCCTCGCGGAGGAGCCGGAACCCTCCGAGCAGGTGCAGTGAGACGCCCTCCTCGGGCGGGTCTCCGGCGGTCGGCACGGACGAATCAGCGGCCACGGCGGCACCCCCTGCGGAACGCTCGTCCCGACTGTCTGCTGTGTCCCGGATCGGTTGCCCTCGACGCCACTGTCGACCCCGCCGATCGCGGCGTGGCCGGGCGCGGCCCCGCCCGCCGAGGCCGCCGGGCTGACCACGCTGAAGATTATCAATAACGGTCACGTTGCGTCAACGCCGACGTGGACGTTCTATTGGCGACGGCCAACCCGAAATCGGTTCTGAACTGCATAAACATTAGCGCATCGAACCCACCCGGCACATAGCTGATACACAGGTTGCGTCAACGCAGCGTCACCGTCATCCGTCGCTGGCCGACCTGGCACGGTGACGCCGCCGTGACGAGGATCGGCGCATCGTGTCGGCAGTCGTCCAGCGCGTCCGGGGGCCACCCGTCGCCGGCCGGACGCCGTGGGGGGAGGCCCAACATGGACCGATCACTGATCATCGCGAAGGTCGATCCGACCGCCGAGGAGCGGGTCGCCGAGATCTTCGCCGAGTCGGACGCGACGGAGCTGCCGCGCCTGGTCGGTGTCCGGCACCGCTCGCTGTACCGACTGCACGACCTCTATGTGCACCTGCTCGAGACCGCCCAGCCGGCGGAGGGCGCGGTGGAGGCCGCGCGTGACCACCCCGAGTTCATCCGAGTCAGTGACCGCCTACGCCCGTACGTGTCGCCGTACCTGTCGACCTGGCGCTCGCCGCGCGACGCCATGGCGCGGTGCTTCTACCGGTTCGACTCCCCGGACACCGGGCGGCGGTCGTGACGGCCACCGCGCCGCGTGAAGAGCAGCTCTGGTCCCGCTGCGCGGGCTGCGCGACCCTGCTCTACCGCAAACGGCTGCGCCGCAACCTCGACGTCTGCCCGGAGTGCGGGGAGCATGCCCGACTCGGCGCGCCGGAACGCCTGCGCCAACTGGTCGACCCGGGTTCGCTGCGCCTGCTGCCCGACCGGCTGCCGGGGGCGGACCCGCTCGACTTCGTCGACGTGCTGCCGTACCCGCACCGGCTCACCGGCGCGCGGGCCAGCACGGGTCTTGCCGAGGGGGTCGTCTGCGCCACGGCCACCATCGGCGGGAACCCGGTGACCCTGGCGGTGATGGACTTCCGCTTCCTCGGTGGCAGCCTGGGCTGCGCGGTCGGCGAGCTGATCACCAGGGCCGCCGAACGGGCGCTCGACGACCGCACGCCGCTCGTCCTGATCACCGCGTCCGGCGGGGCGCGGATGCAGGAAGGCGCGCTGTCGTTGATGCAGATGGCGACCGTCAGTCAGGCCATCGCCGCGTTGCGCGAGGCGGGACTGCTCACCGTGAGCGTCCTCACCGACCCGACCTACGGCGGAGTGGCCGCCTCGTTCGCCACCAACACCGATCTGGTGCTCGCCGAGAGTGGCGCGCGGATGGGCTTCGCCGGCCCCCGGGTGATCCGTCAGATCACCGGGCGGGCCCTGCCGGAGGGCTTCCAGACCGCCGACTTCCTGCTCCGACACGGGCAGGTCGACATGGTGGTGCAGCGCCGGTCGCTGCGCGGACGGCTGACGGCGCTGCTCGCCGCGACCCGCGCCGGCCGTCCGGCGCATCCGCCCGTACCCCGTCAGGAGCCGGCGTCGCACCGCGAGCGCCTTGCCGACGACGGCGCCGTCGTGACGGGGCCGACGGACCCGGCGGCCGAGGGAGACGCCGGCAACCCGGCGGTACGCGACGCGTGGGACACCGTCCGGATGGCGCGGCACCCGGGGCGGCCCACCACACTGGACTACCTGGACTCGGTTTTCGACGGGTTCGTGGAGCTGCACGGCGATCGGCTCGGTGCGGACTGCCCGGCCATCGTTGGTGGGGTGGCGCGGTTGGCCGGCCGGCATGTGATGGTCATCGGTCACCAGAAGGGGCACACCACCGCCGAGCTGGTCGCCCGCAACTTCGGCATGGCCAGCCCGGCCGGGCACCGTAAGGCGCTGCGGCTCATGCGCCTCGCGGCCCGCCTCGGCCTGCCCGTGGTCACCCTGGTGGACACCCCCGGCGCCGACCCGGGGGTGAGCGCCGAGGAGCACGGCCAGGCGGCGGCCATCGCGGAGAACATCCTCACCCTCACCGTGCTGCCCACCCCCGTGCTCGCGGTGATCACCGGCGAGGGTGGCAGCGGCGGCGCGTTGGCGCTGGCGGTGGCCGACCGGGTGCTGATGCTCGAGAACGCCGTCTACTCGGTGATCAGCCCCGAGGGGTGTGCGGCGATCCTCTGGCCGGACCGGTCGGCGGCCCCGCAGGCCGCCCGCGCCCTGCGACTGACCGCGCCCGACCTGCGCCGGCTCGGGGTTGTCGACGAGGTCGTGCCGGAGCCGTCGAGCGCCGCGCACGACGACCCGGCGGAGGCCGCCCACCGGTTGCGTGCCGCCCTGCTGGCCAACCTCCTGCCGCTGCTGGACGTGCCGCCGGCCATGCTGGTCCGGCTGCGCCGGCAACGCTTCCGACGGTTCGGCGCGAACCGCGTCGGCGCTCGGGCGGGCCTGCGATGACGGCCGGCGACGGGGCGCTGTCGACAGTCGACGCGTCCGACGACGTCGGGGTGAACGGCGAGGAGGCCCTCGCCGGGCTGCGCCGGCAGGCGCAGCACCTGATCGCCGAGCTGGCCGGGCCGGTGCGCCGGATCCGGCTGCGCAGCGGGCCGGCGGTGCTGGAGGTCGAGTGGCACCCCGAGGAGGCGACCCGACCGGACGTACCCCTGCCCCGGGCCGAGGCGGCACCGGCGGTCGGTCCGGCGCCCAACGCCGCCCCTGCAATGCTCCGGCCGCCGGTGCCCGGGCGTGCCGCGGTGCGGGCACCGATCGTCGGCACCTTCTACCGGGCGCCGGAGCCGGGCGCGCGGCCGTTCGTCGCGGTGGGCGACCTGGTCCGCCCCGGCCAGCCGGTGGCCATCGTCGAGGCGATGAAGCTGATGAACGAGGTGACCGCCGACCGGGCCGGCCGGGTGGCCGCGATCCTCGTCGAGGACGGCCAGCCGGTCGAGTACGACCAACCGCTCGTCGAACTGGATCCGGCATGACGGCGCGGGGTGGTTGACCATGTTCGAGACCGTGCTGATCGCCAACCGGGGCGAGATCGCGCTGCGGGTGCTGCGCGCCTGCAAGGAGCTCGGCGTCCGGACGGCGGTCGTCTACTCCGCCGCCGACGCCGACTCGGCGGCGGTACGCCTCGCCGACCAGGCCGTCCGGATCGGACCGGCGTCGAGCCGGCGCAGCTACCTCAACGCCGCCGCCATCGTGGAGGCGGCCCGGCAGGTGGGGGCGCAGGCCGTGCACCCCGGCTACGGCTTCCTCTCCGAGGACGCCGACTTCGCCGAGATCTGCGCCGACAACGGGCTGACGTTCATCGGCCCGCCACCGGCGGTGATGGCCGCGCTGGCCGACAAGTCCTCGGCCCGCGCACTGATGAGCCGCGCCGGCCTGCCGCTGTCGCCGGGCAGTGTCGCGCCGGTACCGACCGCCGCCGCGGCGGCCGAGGTGGCCGACGCCGTCGGCTACCCGGTCATCGTGAAAGCCGCCGCCGGGGGCGGGGGCCGGGGGATGACAGTGGTACGCACCCCGGGCGAGCTGCGCCGGGCGTACACCCGGACCCGGGCCGCCGCGCAGGCAGCCTTCGGCGACGACCGGGTGTACGTCGAGCGTTACCTCACCGAGGCGCGGCACGTCGAGGTGCAGGTGCTCTGCGACGCCCACGGCAACGGGGTGCACCTGGGCACCCGGGACTGCTCGGTGCAGCGCCGGCACCAGAAACTGGTCGAGGAGGCACCCGCGCCGGCGCTGCCCGCCGCCGTTCTCGACACCATCGCCGAGACCGCCCTGCGGGGTGCCCTCAAGGTCGGTTTCGTTGGCGCCGGCACGCTGGAGTTCCTTGTCGACGCCGAGGAAAAGTTCCACTTCCTGGAGATCAACTGCCGGATCCAGGTGGAGCATCCCGTCACCGAGATGGTCACCGGGATCGACCTGGTCCACGAGCAACTCCACATCGCCGCCGGCGTACCGCTGCGGTGGCGGCAGAAGGAGATCCGCCTGCACGGCGTCGCGGTGGAGTGTCGGGTCAACACCGAGGACCCCGGGCGCGGCTTCGCCCCCACCCCCGGCCGGTTGGAGCGGTTCACCCCACCCGGTGGCCCGTTCACCCGGGTGGACACCCACGCCAGCGCCGGTTACCTGGTCGGTCCCTGGTACGACTCGCTGCTCGCCAAGGTGATCGTCTGGGCGCCCGACCGGGAGCTGGCCCTCAACCGGCTGGAACGTGCCCTGGACGAGTTCGACGTCGCCGGTCCGGGCGTGCACACCACCATCCCGTTCGTCCGGCGGGTGCTCGACGACGCCGCATTCCGCAAGGGCCGCTACACCACCGGCCTGGTCGACCGTCTGCTCTCCGCGCCCGCTCCGGGGCCGACGACCACCCCCGCACCGCGTACCGCGCCCGCCGCAGATCCCGACGCAACCCACAGGAGGACCCGATGACCGTCACCCATGGTCGCCCGATGACCGCCGAGATCACCGACATCCTGGTGGCGCACTGCGGGCTGGACGCCGACGCCGCGGCCCGCGCGCCCGCCGCGTCGCTGGAGGAGCTGGGCATGGACTCGCTCGCCCTGCTGGAACTGTCGGCGGTCGTCGCCGACCGCTGGCAGGTGGCCATCCCCGAGCAGGCCGGACAGCTGAGCATCCCGGCGGTGGCCGACCTGGTCGCCCGCCGCGCCGACCCGCCCGGGCACACCGAGAACAGCGTGGTCATCGACGCGCCGCTGGGGCTGGTCTGGGAGGTCACCAACGACGTGGCGAACTGGACCGAGCTGTTCACCGAGTACGCCGTGGTGGAGATCCTGCACCGCGAGGCGCACACGGTGCGGTTCCGCCTCACCATGTACCCCGACGAGAACGGGGTGTCCTGGAGCTGGGTCAGCGAGCGCACCGCCGACCCGGTGAGCAGGCAGGTCCGGGCGCACCGGGTGGAGACCGGGCCGTTCGAGTACATGCGCATCCACTGGCGCTACACCGAGGAGGCCGGTGGCACCCGGATGACCTGGACGCAGGACTTCGCGATGAAGCCGACCGCGCCTGTCGACAACGCCGCGATGACCGAGCGGATCAACACCAACAGCGTGATCCAACTCGCGGTGATCAAGGACCGGGTGGAGCGGATCGCCTGGCAGCGCGCCGACCAGGGCGCGCCGACCGCCAGCGACGCACCGACGGGAGCCGACGATGAGTGACCTGAGCACCCGCCCGATCGCCGCCCGGGACGTACCCGCCGACCGTCGGCGCGGCGGTGAGCTACGGGTGCTGCTCGGCCCCCGCACCGTCGGCAGCACCTCGGGTTTCCTCGGTGTGGCCACACTCGAGCCGGGGGAGCGGATCGCCGAGCACTACCACCCGTACAGCGAGGAGTTCCTGTACCTGGTGCGGGGCGCGATCACCGTCGACCTGGACGATCACCCGACGCTGCTGGCCGCCGGTGAGGGGCTTTTCGTCCCGGTGAACGTGCGGCACCGGCTGCGCAACACCGGGGTCGAACCGGCCGAGGTGGTCTTCCACCTGGGCCCGCTCGCCCCCCGACCCGAACTGGGCCACGTCGACACCGAACTGGTGGAGGCACCATGACCGGGCGCCGCACGGTGGTGACCGGGATCGGGGTGGTGGCCCCGGGCGGCGCCAGCCGGGACCGCTTCTGGAAAACCATCACCGAGGGGCGCACCGCCACCCGGCGGATCAGTTTCTTCGACCCGTCGGCGTTCCGGTCGCAGATCGCGGCGGAGTGCGACTTCGACCCGGTCGCGGCGGGCCTGAGCGAGGCCGAGCGACGCCGGGCCGACCGGTACGTGCAGTTCGCGCTGGCCTGCTCCGCCGAGGCGGTGGCCGACGCCCAGTTGGAGCTCACCGACGCGCAACGGGACCGGGCCGGGGTGGTGCTGGGCACGGCGGTGGGCGGCACGATGGCCTTGGAACAGGAGTACGTCACAGTGAGCGAGCACGGCCGACGGTGGCTGGTGGACGGGACGCGCGGTGGCCCGTACCTCTATCAGGCGCTGGTGCCCAGCAGCCTCGCCGCGGACGTGGCGTGCCGGCACGGGCTGCACGGTCCGGCGCAGGTGGTGTCCACCGGCTGCACCTCCGGCATCGACGCCATCGGGTACGCCCACCAGATGATCGTGGACGGTGAGGCGGACGTGATGCTGGCCGGCGCGTCCGACTCGCCGATCTCGCCGGTCACTGTCGCCTCGTTCGACGCGATCAAGGCGACCAGCCCGGACAACGACGACCCGGCACACGCCTCCCGCCCGTTCGACGCCGACCGGCACGGGTTCGTGCTGGCCGAGGGCGGGGCGGTGCTGGTGCTGGAGGAGGCCGGCCACGCCCGGCGTCGGGGAGCGCACATCTACTGCGAGGTGGCCGGCTACGCCAGCCGCAGCAACGGCTTCCACATGACCGGGCTGCGGCCGGACGGGCTGGAGATGGGCCTCGCCGTCACCGACGCGCTCCGGCAGGGCCGGATCCTGCCCGAACAGGTCTCCTACATCAGCGCCCACGGCTCGGGCACCCGGCAGAACGACCGACACGAGACGGCCGCGTTCAAGCGGGCGCTGGGCCAGGCCGCGTACCGGATCCCGATCAGCTCGATCAAGTCGATGGTCGGGCACTCGCTCGGCGCGATCGGGTCGATCGAGATGGCCGCGTGCGCCCTCGCCATCGAGTTCGGTGTGGTGCCGCCGACGGCGAACTGGAGCACCCGGGACCCGGAGTGCGACCTGGACTACGTACCCAATGAGGCACGGGAGGTACCGGTGGACGTGGCCCTCTCGGTGGGCAGCGGCTTCGGCGGTTTCCAGTCGGCCATGGTCTTCCGTCGGATGCTCGGCGCGGTGGCGGCGTGAGCGCCGCTTCGCACAGTGGCGGCGCGACGGCCCGGGCGGTGGTGACCGGCATCGGGGTGGTCGCACCGAGCGGCATCGGCGCGGACGCGCACTGGCGCACGGTCCTCGCCGGCACCCGCCGGACCGGGCCGATCACGTTGTTCGACCCGGTCGGCTATCCGACGCGCTTCGGAGGGGAGGTGCCCGGCTTCACCGCCGACTCATACGCCGACAGTCGACAGTTGGTGCAGACCGACAGGTGGACGCACCTCGGCTTCGCCGCCACCCGGCTGGCGCTGGCCGACGCCGGCCTGCCCGACCGGGCACCCGACCCGTACGGCTACGCGGTGACCCTGGCCAGCTCGTCCGGGGGCAACCTGTTCGGTCAGCGGGAACTGCAACGGCTGTGGGGCGGCACCTCACGGACGGTCGGGGCGTACCAGTCGATCGCCTGGTTTTACGCGGCCAGCGTCGGGCAGCTCTCCATCCACCACCAGTTCAAGGGCCCGAGCGGGGTGCTGGTCGCGGAGTCGGCCGGCGGGCTGGACAGCCTGGCCCACGCCGCCCGCGCGGTGCGCCGGGGCACCCCGGTCGTGATCGCCGGGGCCACCGAGTGCCCGTTGAGCCCGTACGCGCTCGCCTGCCAGCTGCGCTCGGGGCTGCTCAGTGACGTCGCCGACCCGGAGCGGGCGTACCGGCCGTTCGACGCCACCGCCAGCGGCTACCTGCCGGCCGAGGGCGGAGCGGTGTTCGTGGTGGAGGAGTTGGGGCACGCCCTGGCCCGGGGCGCCCGGGTCTACGGCGAGGTGAGCGGGTGGGGCTCCACCCACGACGCCGCGCACACCACTGCGGAGAGCAGCGGCGACCCGGCCCAGTACGCGCGGGCGATGCGGCTGGCCCTGGACCGGGCGGGCGTCGCCGCCGCCGGAATCGACGTGGTGCTGCCCGACGCTCTCGGCGTGCCCCGCTACGACCGCAGCGAGGCCGAGGCGCTGCGGGCAGTGTTCGCCGACCGGCCGCCCCCGGTGACCACGCAGAAACCGCTGACGGGTCGGGCGTACCAGGGCGGCTCGGCGTTGGACGTGGCCACCGCGCTGCTCGCCTTCGCCCACGACACGTTGCCCGCGTCGGCGGGCCCGGACGAGGTGGCCGAGGGCTGCGAGCTGGACTTCCTGCGCGAGCACCGTCGACCGCGCAGTCGACTCGCCCTGATCTGCGCGCGGGGCTTCGACGGGTTCAACAGTGCGCTGGTCCTGCGCGGGGCCGCGCCGATGAGGGGAGAGGCGTCATGAGCGACAAACGGGCCCGGGTGGTCTTTCTGGTACGGGTGCCGGTGCCGCGCACCGAGGCGTTCCTCGCCGCGTACGAACAGGTGCGGCACCTGGTCGCCGGCGGTGTGCCGGGGCACCTGGTCGACCAGGTGTGCCGGTCGTCGACCGACCCGGAGCAGTGGCTGATCACCAGCGAGTGGGCGAGCCTGGCCGACTTCGAGGAGTGGGAACGCAGCCCTGAGCACCGGGACCTCGTACGCCCGATGCGGGAGTGCTTCACCGACGCCCGTTCGCTGCGCTTCCACATCCACGCCCAAACCCCAGCCCTGGCCTGAGGGTCCTTCCCGCCCCCCGGTGCCGCCCCCGTCGCCCTCTTCCCGCGATCTTGCACTTGGTGTCGCGACATAGGGGGCATGTCACGCGTCTCGACGACCGAAACTGCAAGATCGACGCGGTGGGGACGGGTTGCGGCGCGTAGGGTCTTGGAGTTGTGAAGGTACTGATCTCCGTCGACATGGAGGGCGTCTCGGGGATCGTTCACCCCACCGAGACGAATCCGGATCGGTACGACTACGAGCGCGGCCGGGCGTTGATGACGGCCGAGGCGAACGCGGTGATCGCCGGGGTCCTCGATGCCGAACCCGAGGCGGTCGTGTGGGTCGCCGACGCGCACGGGACGTTCCGGAACATCCTGCCCGAGGACCTCGACCGGCGTGCTCACCTGGTGCGGGGCAAACCCCGGCCGCTGGGCATGCTCGCCGGGCTGGACGAGCACACGGATGCCGTCCTGCTCGTCGGCTATCACGCTCGGGCGGGTGCCGGGCCCGCCGTGCTGGCCCACACGATGAGCGACGCCATCCTCGACGTACGGGTGGCCGGGCGGTCGCTGGGCGAGATCGGCCTCAACGTCGCCATGGCAGGGCACCACGATGCGCCCGTCGTCCTGCTCAGCGGGGACGACACCGCCTGCGCCGAGTTCAGCGCGTTGGTGCCCTCGGCGGTCACCGTCGCCGTCAAGCAGACCCTGGGTCAGGCCGCCGCGGTGGCCCTGCATCCGCAGGAGGCACGGGAGCGGCTGCGCCATGCCGCCGCCGACGCGATCGCCCGGCGCGCCTCGATCCCACCGGCGCAGATGGCCGGGCCGGTTGACGTCGAGGTCGATCTGTACGGGCCGTACATGGTCGACCTCGCGGTTCTGGTCCCGGGTGTTACCCGCGTCGGTGGCGGCCGGACGGTCGCCTTCCACGCCGCCGACGTCGCCGAGGCGTATCGGCTGGTTCAGCTGCTCGTCGAACTCGCCAGCATCAAACCGAGCTGAGGCCTGTTTCATCAGAACTGGCCGGCCTGCGCCTTGCCGGTGGCCGCCCGGACACCGCCTCGGCTCGGCCGCCCTGATGAACTCGACCGCCCTGATGAACGCGCCTTGGCGCCCGAGAGCCGTCTCGTTCGGCGGCGACCTCGCCGCCATCGGCCGTCCGGCTGGGGACGCGCGACGGTTGTACGAGGCGTCATGCCTCGGTGACGTTCTGCCAAATCACCCGCCCGATCATGCCCGCCGAACGGGCTGTCGGCAATCCGGCTGGCCGCTGCTTTTGATCCATCCATTCGCATCTAGCAATGGCCACGTGGGAGTCGTATGGTTCCCCGCAGCACCCCGACAAGCGTACGTGATGGGCGGATTCGCCCTCTTTCATGCTGGGCGGTGAACGGCAGTGACGGCAGAAGATCCTACGGCGACAGACCCCGGCTGGGTGGACGAAGTCCTCTTCGCCGGCCACCCGACCGACGTTTGTCTTCGTCTGCCCGAGCCCGTCGACCGGGCGACCCTGCACCGGCTGGTCACCGCCGCGCAGGAGCGGCTGACCACCGCCGGACTGCGCCCCGGTGGTGCCGTGGCGCTGCGGTTGCCGCCGTCGCTGGCGTACGTGGTGAACCTGCTCGCCACCTGGCGCGCCGGGGGGCAGGCGATCCTGCTCGACCACCGGCTCACCGACCACGAGGTGGACCGGGCGCTGACCCGGTTGGCCCCGCAGGTGGTGGTCGCTCCGGTGCGGACCGGTGGCGGCGCCCTGAAGATCTTCGTCGACGTCACCGAGGGCGTCACCCGGTACGCCGACCGCCCGGCGGTCAGCGGCCACGCCGTGATCCAGCTCAGCTCCGGCTCCACCGGCCCGTCCAAGGTGATCGGCCGCACCGCCGCCGACCTGGTCGCCGAGGTGCACCGCTACACCCGGATCGACGGGGTGGCGCTGCCCGGCGAGCGGATCATCCTGCTGCCCTCGATGATGCACGTGCTCGGCCTGGTCGGTGGCCTGCTCTACGGGCTGCACGCCGGGGTCGAGCTGGTGCCACCGGAGCGGCTCAGCGGTGACGCCGTCCTGGCCGCGATCAGCGCCGGCCCCACGCCAGCCACGGTGCTCGGCGTGCCGTTCCACATCGGACTGCTCGCCTCCACCCGTCCGAACGGTCCACTGCCACAGTTGCGGCGGATGACCACCGGGGGTGAGCTGGTCCCGGCCGCCGTCGCCCGGGCGTTCACCGACCGGTACGGCGTACCCCTGGGCAACATGTACGGGATGACCGAGGTCGGGGTGATCGGCACCGACCTGCACGGGTCGCACCGACCGTCGATCGCCCCCGCGCCCGGGATCGAGGTCCGCGAGTCCGGCGGTGAGCTGTGGGTGTCCTGCCCGGCGTCGCCGTACGTCGGGCTGAGCGACCCGACCCGCTGGTCCGACGGGTGGCTGCACACCCGCGACGCCGGGACCGTCGATGACGACACCGGCCTGGTCACGGTGCGCGGTCGACTCGACTCGCAGGTCTCCGTCGGCGGGATGAAGGTCGACCTGACCGAGGTGGAGGCCACCGTCGCCGAGCTGACCGGCGTCGCCGCCGCCGTGGTGGTCTGGGACGACGGCATCACCGCGTACGTCCAACCGGACGGCCCGCTGTCGGAGGAGACGCTGGACAAGCTCCTCGCCGAGCGGTTGGCCGGCTACAAACGGCCCAGGGCGCTGCACCTGCTCGATCAGTTGCCCCGTACCACCACCGGCAAGCTGGTCCGCTCGACCGACGCGCTGCGCTCGGCGGTCACCCCGTGACCGGGCCGCTGCATCACCTCGATGCCGACCTGCTCGCCCGCGTGCGCGGCGACGGCCAGGACGAGGCCCCCGCCCAGGTGCGGATGACCGACGCACAGGTGCTCGGCGCTGGGCACCGGCCGCAACGGCAGCCCCGGCGGCGGCATCAGCCGGCGCAACCCGCCGCCGCGCAACCCCTGCCCGAGCGCCTTGCCGACCGCCTCCTTGGCGGTCCACAGCCGCAGGAAGTCCACAGTCCGGCTGGCCTCGGGCCGATCGCCCAACCAGGCCAGCTCGGCGGGCGGGAACCAGCGGCGGGCCAGCGCGAGCGCCGGCAGCGGGCGGATCCGCTCCACGTCCACCCCGACCGCGCCGGCTTGACGGGCGGCGACCACCACCAGCCCGGCGGTGCGGCTGACGCTGACCGCCAGCTCGACCGACCCGGTCACCTCGTCGACCCGGACGACCGGCCGTCCCTCACGGTCGTGCGTCAGCACCAGCTGGGCGTCCGGGCGACCGAGCAACAGAGCACCCGCCCGCCGCAGCAGCACAGCGGCCGGATCCGGCTGACCGCCGGTGTCCCGGCCGACCCACACGTAGGCGGTGTCCCGACCGGACACCGTCAGCTGAGCCACGCAGAAAGGGTATCCATGAGAGCCGAGGTCCGCGCCTTCGTCGTCGAGCAGCTCGCCGACATGAACTACGACGTCGAGGGGCTCGACGACGACACCACGCTCGGCCCTTCCGGCGTCGACCTGGAGTCACTCGCCCTGGCCGACCTGTCCGTCCGGGTCGAGGACCGGTACGGCCTGACGTTCGCCGACGACGAGTCGGAGCAGCTCGCCCTGATGACGGTCGGCGAGTTCACCACAATGGTCGCCGATCGGGTCACCGAGGCGACGAGCGACAAGAGCTGATGGGCGGTCAGCCCGATCTGGGGCGAGCTGACCTGATGACCATGCTCGCCGAACTCACAGCGAAACCGGCTGCCGACGTGTCCGACCGGATCGGCTCGATGGAGCTTGCCTGGCTGGTGCACCTCGTCGAGCAGCGCTACGAACGCCGGCTCGACCTCACCGACGAGGAACTGGCCGGCATCCGCACAGTCGACGACGCCCTGGTGGTGTTCCAGGCGTCGCTGACCGCCTCCGCAGATGGTTGAGGCGCGCGTAGCCCAGCTCACCGGTGTGTACGCGGTCAGCGCCCTGGGGCGGGGCGCCGACGCGCAGCTCGCCGGGGTGTTGGCCGGCGTGCCGGCGTTCGGGCCGGTGGACCGATTCGACACCGCCTCCCGCCGGGTCACAGTGGCGGCCACCCTGCCCGAGGTCGCTACCCTCCCCGACGAGTTGGCCACCGCGATCGACGCGGCCTGCCGCGCGGCCGGTCTGAACCGCGCGCAGCGCGCCGGGTGTGCCCTGCTGCTCGCCGTGCACGGCGGCCCGGCCGTGGGCCCGACGCCGGCCGTGCTCGCCGGTCAGCTCGCCGCGCGATGTGGACTGTCCGGGCACACCCGGGTCTACACCAGCGCCTGCGTGTCGGCCAGCACGGCGGTGGCCGACGCCGCCGCCCGGATCACCCGGGATGATGTCGGGCGGGTCGTGGTCGCGGCCGGCTACCTGGTGGAGTCGGACCAGTACGCGCTCTTCGACGCCGGTCGCGCCCTCGCTGTCGACGGGGCGGTCCGCCCGTTCAGCGCCGGCCGTCGAGGGTTGCTGCTGGGCGACGGCGTGGCCGCGGTGGTGCTGGAGTCGAGCGCCGTCCGACGACGCGGTGTCGAACCGGTGGCCGCAGTGGTCGGTTGGGGGCGGGCCGGCGACGCGTTCCATCCCTGCCAGCCGGAGCCCGGCGGCACCGGGCTGGCCCGCGCTGTCGACGGCGCGCTGCGCCGGGCCGGGCTGCCACCGCAGTCCGTCGGCTACGTCAACGCCAACGCCACCGGTACCGCGCAGAGCGACGCCGCCGAGGCCGCCGCCCTGCGTCGGGCTCTCGGCGGTCATGCCGCCCAGGTCCCGATCAGCTCGACGAAGTCGGTGCACGGGCACGCGCTGGAGGCGTCCGGGTTGCTCGAACTGGTGGTCACCGCGCTCGCGCTGCGCCACGGCGACCTGCCGGTCAACGCCGGATGGCTGGGCCCCGACGACTCCTGCCCTCTGAACGTCGTCAAAGACCGTCCGCAAAGGACGGAGGCCACCCACGCCCTGACCCTCAACGCCGCCTTCGGTGGCGCCAACACCGCTCTCCTGGTCGGCGTCGGATGACCGGATCGCCGGGGGAGAGGGCTCGGGCTCTCTGGCCCGAGGGCGGGGACGTCGGGGGCACCGTGGCGGGGGTGCCGGGGTTCGTGCACTCGGACTTCGCGCCGGTGGTGGTGGCCGTCGCGGAACGGTGTCTGCGGCGGGGATACGGGTCGGCGGGAGTGCCCGCCGGGGTGCGGACGGGAATCGTGCTGGTCAGCGCCAGCGGTGATCTCGCCAGCGCTCGGCACGTACGGGCCACCGTCGAGGCCGGCGGGCGGGTCGGCCCGCTGTTCTTCTTCCAGTCCGTGCCCAACAGCGTCGCCGGGCACCTCGCGGCCCGCTGGAACCTGCGAGGACCGGTGGTCTGCCTCAGCCCGACCGGCGACCCGTACACCGACGGTGTCGCCGAGGCCGACCTGCTGCGCGACGACGGCGACACCGACGAGGTGTTGCTGATCCTGATCGAACAGGCACCCGACGGGCCGACCGAGGCGGTCGCGGTGCTGCTGGGGGGAGGAGCACGACCATGAGGACACGGGGACTGCGCGGCGCACTGGCCGCCGACACCGAACTGGGCGCGGGCAACGTCCTGGCCCGGGTGCTGGCGCACGGCGCCGACCCGGACGGGCCCGGCCTGACCTTCGACACCGCCGTCGACGGGCACCCCGCCGAGACGCCGCTGACGCTGGGCCGGCTCGATGAGCGGGTCGCCGCCCGCGCCGCCTGGCTGCACGAACAAGGAGTACGCCCCCGCGACCCGGTCGCCGTCTGGGCCACCGCCGCCGCCGACATGGTGCTCAGCTTCCTGGCGCTGGCCCGGCTCGGGGCGATCCCGGCGCTGATGAACGGCAAACTCCGCCCAGAGATCGCCGCCGAGTACATCCGCCGCCTGCGGGGCGTCGGTGTGCTGGCCGACGACGCGCACACCGCGCTGCTGGCCGGGCACGACCTCGGCGTACCCCTGCTAGGCACTCCCGCGCAGGCCGGCACGGGTGACCCGGCCGCGGCCCCGGCGCACTACCGGCACCACCCGGACGACCCGATCGTGATCACCCACACCTCCGGGACGACCGGGGTGCCCAAGGCGGTGCTGCACTCGCAGGCCAGCCTTTTCGCGGCCACCCGGCACCTGCTCACCATGCCGCAGGCGCAGGGCACCACCCGGATCCTCAACGCGCTGCCCGCACCGCACACCGCGACGGTGCTGATGGTCAACCAGGCGCTGGGCAACCGCGCGCAGATCTTCCTGCTCTCCGAGCAGGGCGGCGAGCAGGTGCTGGACGCCATCCAACGCTGGCGCCCCGACGGGGTGTTCGGTTTCTCGGTCACCTGGGCGGAGTTGGCCCGCTTCGACCTGTCCGGGTACGACCTGGACTCGGTGCGGCTGTGGTTCAACACCGGCGACGCCTCGCACGAGCCGCACATCCGCCGGCTGGTCGCGGTCGGTTGGCGCGACACCATGACCCGCGACGGGGTGGCGAAGGTGCCCGGCTCGGTCTTCATCGACGGGTTGGGCTCCAGCGAGATGGGGCACTCGATGTTCCACATCACCCACCGCGCCGACACCGACCGGTACGGCCGCTGCATCGGCCGCCCGTACCGGTTCGCGAAGGTGGCGGTGCTCGACGCCGACGGTGAGCCGGTGCCGGTCGGCGAGGTGGGTTTCCTGGGCATCGACTCACCGTCGCTGTTCCGAGGCTACTGGAACGACTCGGTCACCACCTACCGCTTCCGCCAGCGCGGCTGGTACCTCACCGGTGACCTGGTGCGCGCCGACACCGACGGCCGCTACTACCACCTGGACCGGGCGGTGGACTCGGTCGACGCGGGTGACGGGCGGCGGTTCTTCACCGCGCTGTCCGAGGAGCGCATCCTCGCGGACTGCCCGGACGTCACCGACTGCACCGTGGTGATCGTCGCCGAGGCCGGGGCGGTCGTCACCGACGTGCTGCTGGAGTTGGCCGCTGGCGCCGACGAGGCCGAGGACCGCACCGAGCGGGTCCGCGCCGCCCTCGGCCCGGACCTCGGCGCCACACTGCGTCGGGTCGTGCCGGTGCGCTCCGCCGACATCCCGGTCACCGTGACCGGGAAGGTCCGCAAGGTGGTCCTGCGCGAGCGCTACCTCACCGAGGCACGCTCATGACCGCGTTGATCACGGGGATGGGTCTGTTCACACCGGTCGGTCGGGGCGTCGAGGAAACCTTTGACGCGCTGACCACCGGCCGGTCCGGGCTGACCCGCCCGCCGGAGGGGCACCCGGCGAGCGAGTCGCTGGACGTCGCCGGCCTGCTGCCCGACATCGACCCACGTACCGTCGCGTCCGGGCCGGAGACCCGGGTGCTGGACCGGATCGTCGTCCTCGCCCTGCTCGCCGCCGCCGACGCTCTCACCGACGCCGGCATCGAGGTGGGCCGCGACGTCGACCCCGACCGGATCGGTGTGATCGTCGGTGGGGTCGGCGGGATGGCCACCCTGGAGTCGCAGGTGCTGGCCCGGGCGGCCCGGGGTCGGGCGGCGGTCAGCCCGTACCTGCTCACCGGGATCCTGCCGAACATGCCGGCGGCGCGGATCGCCATCGCGCACGGCATCCGCGGCTACAGCTCGTCGGTCGGCACGGCCTGCGCCTCCGGCGCCCAGGCGGTCGCCGACGGGGTGCGGCTCATCGCGACCGGCGAGGTCGACGTGGTGCTCTGCGGGGCCAGCGAGGCACCGCTCTTCCCGACCTTCGCCGACACCTTCGGCAACGCGCGGGCGTTGGCGCGCGCCGGCACCGACCCGGGCCGGGCGAGTCGGCCGTTCGACACCTCCCGCAGCGGGTTCGTCCTGTCCGAGGGCGCCGCGCTGCTGGTGCTCGAACGCGCCGAGCACGCCGCGGCCCGCGGCGTCGCCGGGTACGCGGAGGTGGCCGGTCACGGCGCGACGACGGACGCGTACCACCCGACCGCCCCCCGCCCGGACGGTGCCGGCGCGGCGGCGTGCATCCGCCGGGCGCTGCGCAGCGCCGGTGTGCCAGCGGCGGCGGTCGGATACGTCAACGCGCACGGCACCGGCACGAAGCTCGGTGACATCGCGGAGACCACGGCGCTGGCCGACGTCTTCGGCGTCGGCGGTGTGCCGGTCAGCTCCACCAAGGCGCTCACCGGTCACCTGCTCGGTGCCTCCGGGGCGCTGGAGGCGGCGGCCACCGCGTTGGCGCTCGGTCGGGGTCTGCTGCCGCCGACGTACCACCTCGACGATCCGGATCCGGCCTGCCCGGCGGACCACATCCGTGGCACGGCCCGCAAGACAGACCTGGAGTACGCCGTCACCAACTCGTTCGGGTTCGGCGGCCAGAACGTGAGCCTGCTGCTGGCGCGCGTCGCCGAGCCGAGGGGGTGATCGAGGCGGCATCCCGGGCGGGGTGTGCCCGGACGGCAACACAGGGGGAATCCGGTGGGAAGGGTTTCAGGCGACATGGACATCCGTGGTATCGACCACATCGAACTCTATGTGGGGGACGCCCGACAGGCGGCCTTCTACTTCAGCACCGCCGTCGGCTTCGAGATCTGTGGCCAGGGCGGTCCGGAGACCGGGCTGGCGGGGCAGCGCTCACTGCTGCTCTGCCACGGCGACATCCGGTTGCTGCTCACCTCCGGGCTGAGCGCGGAGCATCCGGCGTCGCGGTACGTGCAACGCCACGGTGACGGCATCGGGGTCGTCGCCGTCGAGGTCGACGACGTGCCGGCCGCGTACGCCGAGCTGGTGGGTCGGGGCGCGACCGGGGTGACGCCGCCGACCACCCGCACCGGCGCGGACGCCGAGGTGGTGATCGCCGAGGTGGACGGCTTCGCCGACGTGCGGCACCGGCTGGTGCAGCGCCGGGGCGAGGGGAGCGAGTTCCTGCCCGGCGCCATCACCGCGGCGGCGTCCACGACGGACGGCCACCCGCCGGTGCTCGCCGAGATCGACCACCTGGCGGTCTGCGTGCCGCCCGGCCAGCTCGACGAGACGGTCCGGCACTTCGAGGCGCTGTTCGACTTCGCGCAGATCTTCGAGGAGCACATCGAGGTCGACGGACAGGGCATGAACTCCAAGGTGGTGCAGAGCCCGTCCGGGCGGGTCACTGTGGTGCTGCTCGAACCGGACCGCAACCGGCGACCCGGGCAGATCGACGCGTTCCTCGACCAGCACGCCGGTGGGGGAGTGCAGCACCTGGGGCTGCGCACCGACGACATCGTCGGCGCGGTCGAGGCGCTGGGCCGGCGCGGGGTGCGCTTCGCCGGCACCCCCGCCAGCTACTACGACGCCCTGGAGGCGCGGGTCGGTCGGGTCGACGCCCCACTGCACCGGCTGCGCGAGCTGGGTGTGCTCGTCGACTCCGACCACGACGGCCAGCTGCTGCAGATCTTCGCCGAGTCGATGCACGTGCGTCGCACGCTCTTCCTGGAGTTGATCGAGCGGCGCGGCGCGCGCGGCTTCGGCAGCGGCAACATCAAGGCCCTCTACGAGGCCAAGGAGCGGGAACTGGCCACCGCGGTGGCCACACCACAGGGGGTGGGGGCATGACCGCGACGGAGTACGAGCCGACGTTGACCGCCGAGGAGCAGGCGCTGCTGCCGTCCGACGACGACGTGCGGCACTACGCCGAGCACGGCTGGTACCTGTCGAAGAAGGTGTTCACCGACGACGAGGTGGACGCCCTCGCCGCCGCCACGCAGCGCTACTACGACGGGGAGCGGGACCGGCGGCTGCCGGTACGCCCACCGAAGCTGGCCTACTGGGAGCCGTCCAAGGGCCCGGTGCAGCGGCACAACGACTACGTCCACCACGAGCACGACGGGCTCGGCGCGATCCTGCGCAAACCGCTGCTCGGCGCGGTCGCCGCCCGGCTCGCCCGAGCCGACGAGATCCGGGTCTTCCAGTCCACGCTGATCTACAAACCGCCGATCTCCGGCGAGCCGAGCAACATCGTGCCCTGGCACTTCGACAAGCACTACTGGGCGTCCTCGTCGTCGGAGAAGATGCTGACCGCGTTCATCCCCTTCCACGACTGCGGGGAGGAGATGGGCACCATCACGATGGTCGACGGTTCGCACCGGTGGAAGGAGATCGGCGCGGACGACACTGTGGTGCGGCACTTCGCCGACCGGGACCGCAGCCAGCTGGAGGAGATGCTGGCCGAGAACGCCGCGTACAACGGCGCGGAGATCCGCAAGATCCCGATGGTGATCCCCATGGGGCACGTGAGTTTCCACCACTGCCGCACCTACCACGGCAGTGGCCCCAACGTCAGCGGTCGCCCCCGGCAGGCGATCTCGCTGCACCTTCAGGACGGCGACAACGCCTGGCGGGAGTATCCGCTCTCCGACGGCACGCTCGCCTCGTACAACCACGACGTGCTGGTCCGCCGCACCCACGACGGGCGGCCGGACTACGCGGACCCCGATTACTGCCCGGTCATCTGGCGCCACCGCGCCCAGCAGGGAGGCTGACATGTCACGCTACGACTGGGGTAAGACGCACCCGGGCATCGAGCGGTTGGAGCGGGCGGTGACCGACCGGCGCGACGCCGTGGTCAAGCACCCGCTCTACGCCAACCTCGACACCCACGACGCGCTGGTCACCTTCATGCAGCACCACGTCTTCGCGGTGTGGGACTTCATGTCCCTGCTGAAGTCGCTGCAACGGCAACTGACCTGTGTCACGGTGCCGTGGATCCCGACCGGCCCGACCGGCAGCCGCCGCCTCATCAACGACATCGTCATGGTCGAGGAGAGCGACGAGCTGGGCGGTGGCTACATCAGCCACTTCGAGCTGTACGTGCGGGGCATGGCCGAGGCCGGCGCGGACACCACGGCGGTGAACGCGCTCATCGACCTGCTGCGCGCCGGCCGACCCGTCACCGAGGCGCTCGCCGAGGCCGGGGTGCCGGCCGCGTCGGCGAGGTTCGCCGCGACCACCTGGCAGATCATCGAGTCCACCCCGGTGCACTGCCAGGCGGCGGCGTTCGCGTTCGGCCGGGAGGACCTGATCCCGGACATGTTCACCCAGGTCGTCTCGGTCAACGAGGTCAGCAACCGGCTGCACACCTTCGTCGACTACCTGGAGCGGCACATCGAGGTCGACGGCGAACAGCACACCCCGATGGCCATGCAGATGCTCGCCGACCTGTGCGGCGACGACGACACCAAGTGGCAGGAGTGCGCCGACACCGTCAACACCGCCCTCGCCGCCCGGGCACGGCTCTGGGACGACATCCTGGCCGCCATCAAGGGGCCCGTGTGACCGACGCCGACCCGGTCCGGCTCTACCGCACGGTCCGGCTGATCCGCCGGTTCGAGGAACGGGCGGTGGAGATGGTCCACGGCGGGCAGATCGTCGGCGGCATCCACCCGTACCTCGGTCAGGAGGGGATCGCCGCCGGCGTCTGCGCCGCGCTGGGCGCCGACGACGTGCTCGCCGGCACCCACCGCGGGCACGGGCACGTCCTGGCCCGCGGGGCCGACCCGGCCCGGATGCTCGCCGAGCTGTGCGGCCGGGTCACCGGCCTCAACGCCGGCCGGGGCGGTTCGATGCACGCCGCCGACCTGAGCATCGGCGTGCTCGGGGCCAACGCGATCGTCGGCGCATCGGGGGCGATCATCACGGGTGCGGTCTGGGCCCACCGCCGCCGGGGCCGCGACACCGTCGGGGTGAGCTTCTTCGGCGACGGCGCGGTCAACGAGGGGATGCTGCTGGAGGCGTTGAACCTGGCCGCGCTCTGGCGGGTGCCGGTGCTGTTCGTCTGCGAGAACAACGGTTACGCGACCACCATGCCGGTGGCCGGCGCGGTGGCCGGCAGCATCGCCGGCCGGGCCGCCGCGTTCGACATCCCGGCCGTCCAGGTCGACGGCCAGGACCCCGAGACGGTACGCGTCGCCGCGTGCGCCGCCGTCGACCGGATGCGCGCCGGCGGCGGCCCCGAGCTGATCGAGGCCCGGACCTACCGCTTCGACGTGCACCACACCTTCGAACACGCGGTACGCCTCGACTACCGGCCCCCCGACGAGGTGACCCGTGGTCGGGCCCGGGACCCGGTGCGCATCCAGGGTGAACGCCTCACCGACACCGACCGCGCCGCCGTGGACGCCGAGGTCGAGGCGACCCTCGACGCGGCGGTGCGGTTCGCCCTGAACAGCCCGCAACCCGACCCGGCCGACGCGTTGACCTACCTGTACGCCAGCGGCCTGACCGCCCGCACCGGAGGTGGCTGAGATGCCCCGACTGTCGTACCGCCGGGCGCTGACGAGGGCCCTCGGCGACGAGTTGGCCCGCGACGAGGCGGTGTTCCTGCTCGGCGAGGACGTCCAGGTCGGGGCGTCGCTGGTGACCACCGGGCTGGCCAAGCGGTTCGGCACCGAACGGGTCCGCGACACCCCCCTGTCGGAGCAGGCGTTCACCAGCTTCGCCACCGGGGCGGCGCTGGCCGGGCTGCGCCCGGTGATCGAGTTCCAGATCCCATCGTTGCTGTTCCTGGTCTTCGAACAGATCGTCAACCACGCGCACAAGTTCCCGTTGATGACCGGCGGGCAGTGCCGTGTCCCCGTCACCTACCTGGTGCCCGGATCCGGCTCGCGTACCGGGTGGGCCGGGCAGCACTCCGACCACCCGTACAGCCTCTTCGCCCACGTCGGCGTGGTCACCGTCGTACCCGCCACCCCGGCCGACGCGTACGGGCTGCTGGTCACCGCGATCCGCCACGACGACCCGGTGGTGGTGTTCGCCCCGGCCGGCGCGATGGACGTGCGTGACGACGTCGACGACCTGACGCCGGTGCCGCTGGGCCGCGGGCGGATCCACCGTTTCGGCGACGACGTGACAGTGGTCGCGATCGGGCACCTGGTGCACGACGCGCTGGCCGTCGCCGAGGAGCTGGCCGACCAGGTCTCGGTGGAGGTGTTCGACCCGCGCACCCTGTACCCGTTCGACATCGACGGTCTCACCGAGTCGGTGGCCCGCACCGGACGCCTCGTGGTGCTCGACGACGGCAACCGTTCCTGCGGCATGGCCGCCGAGATCATCACCTCGGTGGTGGAGCGGGTCCGGCTGCTCGCCCCGCCGCGCCGGGTCACCCGCCCGGACGGGGCGGTGCTGCCGTTCGCCCCGGCACTGGACCGGGCCGTCCAGCCCGGCCGCGACCAGCTCGCCACCGCGATCCACCTCACAATGAAGGACAGCTCATGACTGACCCGAACTACCCGTGGCCGGCGGCCGACCGGGCCTGGAACGACCTGCCGGAGCCGGCCCGTCGAGCCATGGTGGCAAACGGGGCGGCGGCCTGGGAGCAGGTCTTCCACGGTCGGGCGACGTACAACAAGCAGTGGCGGTTGGCCCGGCCCCCGGTGCTCACCGCCGACGCCTGGCGGCAGCTCAACGAGGTCTGCGACCGGCTGGCCCAGCTCATCCTCGACGCCTGCCGCCGGCGGGCCGACACCGCCGGTGAGCTGCGCCGGCTGCTCGGCGTACCGGCGGGGGAGACCCGGCTGCTGGACGAGGCCGAGCCGCTGACCGAGGCGCTGCTGGCCGCGTACCGCCCGGACGTCATCTTCTCCGCCGGCGTGCCGAAGTTCGTCGAGTACAACATCGACAGCAGCCTCGGTGGCGGGTTCGACGCCGACACCGTCATCCAACGGTACGAGGGCCTCTACCGTGAGCACGGCATCCTCGACGACCTGCCGGTGCGGGCCGCGCCGTCGCTGCTGGACCAGCGGTTCGTGGCGATCCGCGAGGAGCTGCGGCTGCCCGAGGGCGCTCGGGTGGCGCTGTTGATGGACTTCGACGGCGACTACCCGGGCCTCGACGACCCGCAGACGTTCATCCGGATCCTCGACCCCCTCGCCGTACGGGCCCGGGACTTCGGCATCGACCTGGTCATCGCCCCGGTCGCCACCGCCACACTGGACGCCGACAGCCGCCTGGTCGTCGACGGCGCACCTGTCGACGCGCTGTTCCGGCTGTTCGTGCCCAACCGGGTCACTCCGACCGCCGGTCTGGACGCGGTGGCCGTGGCCCTCGCCGCCGGCACCCTACCGATGTTCGTGTCGGCGGCAGCCTGGCTGCTCGGTAACAAGACCACGTTCGGTTGGCTGTGGGAGGACGTGGACGGGCTGCCCGCCGACGACCAGGCACTGATCCGCCGGCACGTACCGTACACGGTGCCGTTGACCGCAGCGGTGCTCGACCGGGCCATCGCCGAGCAGGCCACGCTGGTGGCGAAGCCGGCCGACGGTTCGGCCGGGCACGGTGTCCTGCTCGGCCCGGAGCTGAGCGCCGCGGACTGGGCCGACGGTGTGCGGGCCGCCGTCGAGCAGGGCGGTGCCATCCTCCAGGAGTACCTGCCGACCGACCGGGTGTCGATGGACTTCGTCCAGATCGAGACGGGTGAGACGGTCACCGCCGACGTCCCGTACTCCCTGGCCCCGTACCTGTTCGGCCGGCACGCCTCCGGCGGCCTGGCCCGGGTCGGCTACCCCGGCTGCGACGGCATCCTCAACCTGGCCCACGGCGTCCTCCTGACCGGAATCCTCCTGAGCGACTGAAGACCCGGCCCCACCCTCACCCGCGGTGATCATGAAGTTATTGCCCCGCGCTGCGGCGTGTCGTGGCAATAACTTCATGATCAACAGGTGGGTAGGGGTGGGGTCAGGGAATGCGGGGGGTGCGGTGGGGGGAGAGGACGCGCAGGGTTTCGGCCGTGGCTATGGCGTCGCTGCGGGCGCTGCCGTGGCGGCCGTCGGTGCTGTAGAGGCTGGGATCGGCCGTCAGGGGATGGTCGGTCAGGTGCACGTGGATCGTGTTCAGTCGCTCGGCCAGCTTTGCCGTGTGGGCCGACAGGCGGCGCATCCTGTCGCCCAGGCCGGGCCGGAGGTGCGCGGGCACCGCCGGGCTGTGTGAGACGTCGAACATGCCCACTGTGATCACGTCGGCGCCCACCTCGCGCAGCGCGACGATCATCGCGGTCAGCTCGGCGTCCACCGCCTCCGCGTCGTACGCCGGGTGAAAGGCGTCGTTGCCGCCGCAGACGACAAGCGCCAGGTCCGGTGCGAAGGCCAGCGCCGGGCCGAGCTGGGTGGCCCGCACCTGGTGCGCGCGCAGCCCGCGTCGACCCAGATTCCGGTACGCCAGTTCGGGGCGCACGGCGGTCAGCTCGGCGGCGACCCGGTCGACCCACTGCACGTCCGGGTAGCCCGGTGTCGGCTCACACATGCCCTCCACGACGCTGTCGCCGAGCGCCACGAACCGCCGCCACCGGTGCCCGTTCAGCAACTCGGTGGCCTCCCCGGGGCGCAGACAGTACGGGTCCGTCGATTCGGTGAGCGTCGATGGCATGCCGGCACGCTAGCCGACCGCCGGGCTGCCGGGCCAGGCTCAGCCGGTCAGGCTGACCTCGGCCAGGTAGACACAGGTCTTCCCCTCGTGTGACGAGTAGTAGCTCACCCACAGCAGGTCGTCGTGCCAGACCAGCCCGGGGTAGCTGGTGTCGCCACCGGACGGCAGCGCGACCAGTTCGGTCAGCTCGCCCCGGTCCGCATCGACGACGCAGATCGCGGTGCGGACCTCGCCGTCGTGCAGGCGCACCCCGGCCAGCAGCAGCCCGTCGGGCAGTCGGAGCAGCGCCGGCCCGCCCACCTGGACACCCAGATCCGTCCAGGTCCAGTCCCGGTACGGCGGCACGGCCCGGCCGAGCTGCGCGCTCGCGGTGGCCGCGTCCCGCCGCAGCAGGCACAGGGCGGTACCGTCCGGCGCGAAGACCAGGCCGGACTCGTTGGGGTACCCGTCAGCGAACAGCGTCGGCACCCACTGCCGCAGGTCGACCCCGTCCGTGCTGCGGTAGAGCCGGGCGAACCTCGGCTCCCGGGTGGCGTAGCCGACGCCGTACATCGCGTCGTCGTGCCAGGCCGCCCGCCACACCCAGACGCCCGGCTCGCCCACCGGGGTCGGATCACCCCAGGTGTGCCCGTCGGTGCTGAGCCAGGTCACCGTCTGGAACGTCTTGCTGGCCGCGCCGGTGGCGGCCGCCGCGAGCAGTTGCAGCCGCCCGTCGGGGCGCGCCACGGAACGGGGATCACGCAGGTCGGCACCGGGCTGCGCGATGACCGTCGCGGAGGTCCAGGACCGGCCGTCGCTCGACGTCAGTACCCGGATCACGCCGTCGTCGCTGAGGTGCGTGCGAGCCTCCCGGAAGGCGCAGAACCAGCTTCCGGCGTACCGGACGAGGTCGGTGAACGCGCTGTGCGGCGCGCTGTCGCCGATCCGGCGCACGGCGACGACCTCCGCGGTGCGGCGGCGGGTGGGTGACGACGTCATACGCGGCGGCCTCCAGGTGCGGTGACGACCGTAGACGCTAGTCAGCCGTCGCCGACGCCCACGCGACCAGCAACCGAACGTCCGACGAACAACGCGCGGGCGCTGTCGGATCGGCGTCGTTGGCGCGACGAGATCGGCGCGCTGGGACGGGATGTTGGCACCCACCGCCCACCATGGGTGGTGGGTCGACCACGGGATCCGTCGGCGAGGGAGGTGACCGGATGCTCGGTTCGTTGCTTCAGGCTCTCGCGACGAAACTGGTCGAGGAGATCCTCAAGCTCCTGGTGCAGTGGTTGGCGCCGAAGGCGCTGCGGTCGGTGCCGCACCGCGCCTCGCCGAACTGCCCACGCTGCGGCGGGTACGGGGTCCGCCGCTGGGCGCCGGGCGGCATGTGGATGTTCCTGCCGTCCCTGCTGACCTTCGCCTGGGGTTTCGGGTTCACACTGCTCGGTGTGCCGGTGGTCGTGCTCGCTGTGGTCGCCGAGTTGGTCTCCGACGGCCTCGGCGGAGTGCCGACCGCGCTGCTCGCGCCGCTCGGTCTGCTGGTCCCCGTCGCGCTGATGATCGCGGGCGCGTTCGGCCTCGCCCACTACCACAGCTACCCGCCGAAGTGGTGCGCCCGCTGTCACGGCCGGTGGCCGCGCCGGGACCGGGACGAATACCTCCGCGCGTCGGCGCCGGTACTGACCTGCGGCTGCGGTCAGCGGCTCCGGGTGCCCCGGGCGGCAGCCGGGACGCGGCTGCGCTGCCCGCGCTGCCGTACCGAGCACGCCACCCGGGCCCCGGCCGACCGGTGACGGTTCAGCGGTGCGCGTGGTGCTCGGTGAGGAGTTCGCTGAGCACGCGCGCGGCCCACTCGGCCTTCGCCGGGTCCTGATCATCCAGGGTGATCAGCGCCTTCCACAGCGCCCAGCCCCGGCCCGAGCCCAGCTGGCGTCGTCGAGACCGAGCGCGGCGCGGAAGGCGGCCCGGCTGGGGCCGTGCAGCAGGGTCCAGGCAATCACGGTGTCGCAGTCGGTCACCGGCACGCCGTAGGTGGGCTGTCCGTTCATCTGCCCGAGCCTGTGGCAGCCGGGCCGGACCCGCAACGGGTTTACCGGGTGGTGGCGGGAGTGGGCCGCACCGGTGTCTCCGGGCCGGAGGCCCTGCTCAGCAGCGGGTACGCGGTCACCACCAGGCACGCCGCCGCCATGGTCAGCAGGGCCGGGGTGAATCCCAGGGCGTCCACCGACCAGCCGCCGAGCAGCGCGCCGACCGGCAGACCGACGAACGCCAACGAACCGGCGATGCCGATCACCCGGGTCTGCAGCTCCGGCGGCACCCGCTCGTAGAGCGCCACCCCGAGCAGCGGGTTGACCGCCGCGATGCCGATTCCGGACAGGAACGTCACCACGAGCACCACCGGCAGCTCGTCGCTGATCGCCAGCGCCACCAACCGGGGCGTGCCGGCGACCAGCGCGCCGACCAGGAACGTCAGCCGCCGGGGCAGCCGGGGCCCGAGCGTGGTGAACACCAGGTTCCCCAGCAGCGCGCCCGCCGAGAACGCCGCCAACACCAGACCGAGGCCGCTCGGGCCGGGAAGCTCCCGGGCGACCCAGACCGGGATGTAGACGGCCACGCTGGCGTTGGCCACCATGTTCAGCGCCGAGATGACGGCGAGCATGCCGAGCAGCGGCCGGTCCCGGCCCAGGTAATTGAAGCCACCCCGCAGGGCGCGCAGGTAACTCTCCGGCTGGGTGGGTTGCGTCGGGGCGGCCGGCGGGCGGACCAGGACGCCGATGAGCAGCGCGCAGACCCCGAAGCTGGCCGCGTCGATGAGGATCGCCTCGGTCACCCCGAAAACGGCGATCAGCAGGCCGCCCACCGCGGCGCCGAACAGTGTCACCACCCGGCTGAGCCCGTCGTACGCGGAGGTCAGGCGGATCAGCGGCACTCCGGCGGCCTCCGCGGCCGGCCGGAACATCACGTGCTTCACCCGGTCCCCGATGCCCCGCAGCGCGCCGGCCACCGCGACGAGCGCCACCAGCGGGACGAAGCCCAACCACGGGGTCAGCGCCACGACGACCATCACCACCGCGCTGCCCGCGTCGCAGAGGATCGAGGTACGGCGCAGGCCGATCCGGTCCGCCCAGGGTGTGCCCAACGCGCTGGACAGCAGGTACGGCAGGGTCTCGGCGAACGCGACCAGACCCATCTTGGTGGGGCTGCCGGTGGTGACAAGCACCAGCCACGGAATGGTCACCACCGAGATGCGGGTGCCCAGGTTGGAGATCAGGTCCGCGCTGACCAGGACGACCAGTTGCCGGCGGGGGGTCACGCCCCGACCGCCGCCGCCCGACGGGCCGCGTACCGCGCGCGCAGTGCCCGCTTGTCCACCTTCATCGACCGGTTCACCGGCAGCCGGTCGAGGACCTCCACAGCGGCCGGCGCCCACATCTCGTTGAGTTCGACGGTCACCAGGTCGATCAGCTCCGCCCCGGTGACCGTCGCGCCCGGCCCGAGCACCACGTACGCGTGCGGCACCTCGCCGACCGTCTCGTCCGGCACGCCGATGACGGCGGCGGCCCGTACCTGGGGGTGCCCGACCAGCACGTCCTCGATGGGACGGCAGAAGATCGCCCAGTTCCGGCGATGCGTGACGATCATGTCGTGTGCCCGGTCGACGAGGTAGAGGTAGCCGTCGTCGTCGAGGTGGCCGATGTCGCGGGTCCGCACCCACCCGTCGACGAGCGTCTGCGCGGTCAGCTCCGGCTGACCGTGGTAGCCGGCGAAGCTCAGTCGGGTCCGTACCCACACCTCGCCGTCGCGGCCCGTCGGCAGCACCGCGCCGTCGTCATCGCGGATCTCAATGTGGACGTCGCCGTAGGGCCTCCCGCAGGAGCGCAACCGTTCCGGGTGCTCCGGATCGTCGGTCAGCCCGGGCAGCGCGGTGATCACGACCGCCTCGCTGAGGCCGTACACGATGCGCAGCACCGGGCCGAACCGGGCGATGGCCTGGCGCAGCCGGGCGGGCGCGGCCGGCCCGGCGCCCACGTTGAACATGAACATGGCGGAGAAGTCCGCGCCGACCAGCGCCGGGTGGTCCAGCACCTCGTAGAGCATCGGCGGCGTGACGAAGGTCGAGTTGATCCGCTCCCGTTGCACGGTGTCCACGAAGGCCACCGGGTCCCAGTCGTCGCGCAGGAACAGCACCCCGCCGGTGAACAGGTTGAACAGCGTGGTGATCTGCCCGCTGGCCAGCCACATCGGCGAGTGCGACAGGTGCCGCAGCAACGGGAACCCGGCGGCGCGGAAGTCGGCGGCCAGGGCGAGGATCTGGGCGTAGAAGCTCTCCCGGTGGTGCACCAGCTTCGGGCTGCCGGTGGTGCCGCTGGTCTGCAGGAACGACTCGGGCGCCGGCACCGACGCCGGCAGGCCCGTCCCGTCGGCGTCGGCGTCGGCCGTGAGATCGGGCCCGGTGCCGCCCGAGCCCAGACAGCACACCGGTGTGCCGGGCAGCGCGGCGGCCAGCTCCGGGCCCAGACTGGTCCGGTCCCGGGCGTCGTAGACCAGGGCGTCCGGGCGGGCCAACCGGATGAACTCGTCGACCTCCCGGCGCGCGGTCACCGGGGCGACCCACATCGTCCGGCAGCCGAGCAGATGCAGGGCGAGCTGTAGCAGCGGACCCTCCACCGCGTTCGCGACTGTCACCAGCACCGCCGACCCGGGCCGTACGCCGTGCCGGGTCACCGTCGCGGCCATCGCCCGGACCAGCGCGGCGGCCTCGGTGTAGGTGAGTCGGCGGTCGGCGCCGACAAGCGCCTCCCGGTCGCCGAACTCGGCGAAGAGGTCCAACACCCTGTCCACATAGGTAGTGGTGTGCCCGGGTCCGTCAGTCATCCGGCAGCCCCCATCTGAGAAAAGCGGCGGTCCCCGGGCAGTTCCCGGTGACGACGCGACGGTGGCGCGGTTGGCGACCGCACCGCCGCCGCCTGGAAGCCTAGGCGCGAGACGGCTGGTCGGAACCGTGCCGACGGGCGATCCGAACGGCCCGCCGGACATTTGATCGCGTCGATCAGGTTGATTGACGCCCGTCAGCGGCGGCGGCTAGGTTTCTGGACCATCGTCCAGGCGGGCGCCGTCAGCGGACGGCCCTGGGCTGCCCCACGATGGAGGTTCCATGGCAACGGCAACCCCGAAGAGATGGCCTGTCATCGCCGCTGCGGCCGCGCTGTTGGTCGCCGGCGCACCCGCCGTCGTCGCCAGCGCCGGTCCGTCCGGCACCGCCGCCGGCCGACCCGACTCCCGCGCCGAGTGGGCGGGCAGTTGGGCCACCGCGGTCACCCGGGGCAACTCGGTCGGGCTGACGAACACCGGCCTCAACAACCAGAGCGTCCGGATGATCGTGCACGTCTCCGTGGGCGGCCCGGCGCTGCGGGTCCGCCTGAGCAACCTCTACGGCGAGCAGGCGGTCACCGTCGGTCGTGCCACCGTCGCCCGGCCGAACACCGCGACACCGGACGACCTCTCCGACATCGACGCGGCCTCGGTACGTCCGTTGAGTTTCACCGGTGCGACCACGGCGACAATGAACCGGGGCGCCGAACTGCTCAGCGACCCGCTGGCCTTCCCGGTCGCTGACGACAGCGACCTGGTGGTCACAGTGCACTTCCCGACGCCGACCGGCCCGACCACGTTCCACGGGCAGTCCCAGCAGGCCAATTTCATCGGCGCCGGGGATCTGACCGGGGCGGCCGAGGGCACCGGCTTCACCACCCGTCCCACCTGCTGCTGGTTCTTCCTCTCCGGCGTCGACGTGCAACGCAAGGGCAGCCCCGGCGCGCTGGTCGTGCTCAGCGACTCCATCGGTGACGGCAACGGCAGCACCGTCAACGCCAACCGGCGTTGGCCCGACCTGCTCTCCGACCGGTTGCTCGCCGACCGGCCGGACAAGCGCACCCCGGGTGTGCTCAACCTGAGCCTGGCCGGCAACCGGCTCAACCACGAGGGCACCGAGCCGGGCGACGGCAACTACCCGGGCTACTACCAGCTCGGCCCGAACGCGGCGGCCCGGCTCAACGAGGACGTGTTCCCGCAGACCGGGGTGCGTACCGTCGTCACCCACCTGGGCATCAACGACATCTGGATGTCGAACGACTCACCCGAGGCGATCATCGGCACGTTGCGGCAGATCAACCAGCAGCTCCAGCAGCGCGGGCTGACCAGTCTGGTGGCCACGCTGACCCCGTACGAGGGGCACGGAGCGCCGGGTGTGTGGACGCCGCAGAAGGAGGCCACCCGCCAGGCGGTGAACGCGTACCTGCGCGGCAGCAGGGAGTTCGACGGGCTGCTCGACTTCGACCGGGTGCTGCGCGACCCGGCCCGGCCCAGCCAGTTGCTGCCCGCGTACGACTCGGGGGACCACATCCACCCGAACGACGCCGGCAACCAGGCGTTGGCAGACGCCGTGCCGCTGCGGCTGCTCGACCTGTGATCAGGACCGGGGGCGGCGGGTGATCCCCGCCGCCCCCGGTCACCGACATCCTGGGGAGGAGTTTGATCATGGAGGTAGGGGAGTTACTCACCGGCCTGTACAGCGAGCAGGGCAGACAGGACCCGTACCCGTGGTACGCGGAACTGCACCGGCTCGGCCCGATCAGCGCGGTGCCGGCGCGCGCCGAGCACCGTACGGTGGCCGCGGTCGCTGTCGGCTACGACCTTGTCGACGGGTTGCTGCGCGATCCGGAATGGACGAAACAGCCGCCGCCGGGCTGGGAGGAGCAGGAGATCCTGCGGACCTTTCAGACCTCGATGATGTTCGTCAACCCGCCCGATCACACCCGGATGCGGCACGTCTTCTCCCGCACCTTCACGCCACGCCGGCTCGGCGCGCTGGAACCGGTGATCCTGCGCGTGGTCGACGAACTGCTGGACCGGATGGCGGACGCCGGGGATGGCGTGGTCGACTTCGTGGCCGACTTCGCGTACCCGATTCCGGCCCTGGTAATGGCCGAGTTCGTCGGCATCCCGGCCGCCGATCTGCCGTGGTACCGCGAGCGGGTGGAGTGGATCGACGAATTCCTGGACGTGGCGGGGAAGACCCCGCAGCGGCTGGCTGCGGCCAACACCGCCGCTGAGGAGTTGCGGGCCTTCTACCGGGAGTTGATCGGGCACCGCCGCCGGCTGCCCGGGGACGACCTGCTCAGCGCGTTGGTCGAGGCGCTCGACTCCGGGGAGGTGGAGCTGACCGAGGAGGAGTTGGTCAGCAACCTGATCGTGCTGTTCAACGCCAGCTTCGTCACCACCGTCTACATGTTCAGCAACGGGCTGCCGCTACTCCTGGCCCACCCGCGGACGGTCGCGGCGCTGCCCACCGACGCCACGCTGGCGCAGGGCTGCGTCGACGAGGTGCTGCGGTTGGCGAGCCCTGTGCACTTCCTGGCCCGCGCCGCGCCGGCCGACACCGTGCTGCACGGCGTGCCGGTCGCCGCAAACGACAACGTGCTGATCATGATCGGCGCGGCCAACCGCGATCCGGCCCGTTTCCCGGCCCCGGACACCTTCGACCCGACCCGTCCCGGCCCGCCGTCGCTGGCCTTCGGGGTGGGTCTGCACTTCTGCCTCGGCGCGGCGGTGTCGCGGTTGGAGGGTCGCCTCGCGCTGCCCCGGCTGTTCGCCAGGTTCCCCGCGCTGACGGTCACCGAGACACCGACGTTCAGCGGCAGCCTGTTCCTGCGTGGCATCGACAAGCTGCTGGTCAGCACCGGCGGATAGGAGCGACATGGCAGCACACCCGGAGGTGGCCGCGTACCGGGCGGCCCGCGCCGCGGCCGGCGCCCCACCGCTATACGCACAGACCCTCTCCGAGGCGCGCGCCGCGGACCTGGCCGCGATCCGCGCCGGCAGCGGCGCGGTCGAGCCGGTGACCGAGGTACGCGACGAGCGGATCCCCGGCCCCGCCGGGGAGTTGCCGCTGCGGGTGTACCGACCGGCCGGGTCGGGTCCGCTGCCCACCCTGCTGTACTTCTTCGGCGGCGGGTGGACGCTCGGCAGCATCGACACCGCCGACGGCATCTGCCGGCGGCTGGCCAACGCGGTGCCCTGTCAGGTGATCACCGTCGGCTACCGCCTCGCCCCGGAGCACCCTTTCCCGGCGGCGGTGCACGACTGCCACGCCGCCACCTCGTGGATCGCCCGGCACGCCGACGAGCTGGGCGCCGACCCGACCCGACTGGCTGTCGGTGGGGACAGCGCCGGTGGGAACCTGGCCGCCGCGGTCACCCTGCTCAGCCGTACGGACGGGCCGCCGCTCGCCGCGCAACTGCTGGTCTACCCGAACACCGACCAGAGCGGCGAACCGGCCGGGGACGAGGACCCGGCGCTGTTCAACCGCCGTTCGGTCGTCTGGTACCGGAGGAACTACCTGGTCGACCCGGCCCACGCGAGGGACCCGCTGGCCTCGCCGCTGCTCGCCGAGGACCTGTCCGGGCTGCCGCCGGCGCTGGTGATCACCGCCGAACTGGATCCCCTGTGCGCCGAGGGGCAGCGGTACGCCGATCGGCTGCGCGACGCCGGCGTGCCCACCCGGCTGGCGCACTACCCCGGCATGATCCACGGGTTCTTCGCCATGCCGGGTACCTTCACCGACGGGCGGCGCGCGCAGGAGAGCGCGGCGGTCTTCCTCCGCGAGCGCTTCGGACTGCCGGCCTCGGCGGGCTCGGGCGAGGTGGCCGGCGTGGCCGCGGCGGGCCCCGGCGATGGGTGAGCGGGGGTTGGCCGACCGGCCGGCCGTGTCGCTCGCCGACTACGCCGAGCGCGCCCGGGCCGTGCTGCCGCCGGACGTGTGGGACTACCTGGCCGGCGGCAGCGCGTCGGAGGTGACCCTCGCCGCGAACCGTCGCGCGCTGGACCGGGTCGCGGTGCTGCCCCGGGTGCTGCGCGGCGTGGACACCGTCGACCTCGGCGCCCACCTGCTCGGCCGTCGGTACGCCATGCCGGTCGGGGTGGCGCCGATGGCGTACCAGCGGCTCGTGCACCCGGACGGAGAGCTCGCTCTGGCCGCGGCGGCCGGCGCGGCCGGGATCCCGTACCTGGCCAGCACGCTGGGCAGCACCCCCATCGAACAGGTCACCCGGGCGGGGGCGGACGTCTGGTTCCAGCTCTACTGGCTGCGCGACCGGGCGCTCGTCCGCGACCTGCTGGACCGGGTCGTCGCGGCCGGCTGCCGGGCGCTGGTGGTCACAGTGGACGTCCCGGTGCTCGGCCGACGCCCCCGGGACCTCCGCAACGCGTTCCGGCTGCCGACCGAGGTGGTCGCCGCGAACCTCCCCGACGGTCGCGACGCGTTGGCGCACTCCGGCGCCCCCGGGGTGTCCGCGATCGCCGCGCACACCGCCGCGTCGTTCGCGCCGGCGCTGCGCTGGGCGGACCTGGCCTGGCTGCGTGAGCAGGTCGACCTGCCGCTGGTGGTCAAGGGGCTGCTGGACCCGCGCGACGCGACCGAGGCGGTACGGGTCGGCGCGGACGCGGTGGTCGTCTCCAACCACGGCGGGCGGCAACTCGACGGCTCACCGGCGAGCGTCACCATGCTGCCGGAGGTCGTCGACGCGGTCGGGGACGGCTGCCAGGTGCTGCTGGACAGCGGCATCCGTTGCGGCACCGACGTGCTGCGGGCGCTGGCGTTGGGTGCGGCCGGGGTGCTTGTCGGCCGACCGCTGCTCTGGGCGCTGGCCGTCGGTGGCGAACCGGCCGCCCGGGACGCGTTGGGGCTGCTCGCCGCCGAGCTGACCGACGCGCTCACCCTGGCCGGCTGCGCGGACGTGGTGGCGGCCGGCCAACTGCGCACCCTCGGGGTGGGCTGAGGGATGAGCGCTGCCGAACCGGTCGACCTGACCGTCGCCGACCTGCACCCCGCGCTGGGCGATCCGGCGCTGACCTCGATGAACTTCCTCAACGAGGTGTCCGAGCGGCACCCGACGGCGGTGTCCCTCGCGGCCGGCCGGCCGTACGAGGAGTTCTTCGACGTCGCGGCGGTGCACCGGCACCTGGACACCTTCCACCGGCACCTCGTCGACGACCTGGGGCACCGACCCGAGCAGGCCCGGCGGCTGCTGCTGCAGTACGGCCGGACCAAGGGCATCGTGCACCACCTGATCGCCCGCAACCTCGCCGTCGACGAGGGGATCACCGTCGACCCGGAGGACGTGGTGGTGACCGTCGGCTGCCAGGAGGCCATGTTCCTGGTGCTGCGGGCGTTGCGGGCCGGGCCGGCGGATGTGCTGCTCGCGGTCTCCCCGACCTACGTCGGCCTGACCGGGGCGGCCCGGCTGGTGGACCTGCCGGTGTGGCCGGTCGCCGGTGGGCCGACCGGGGTCGACCTGGCCGACCTGGCCGCCCAGGTGCGCCGGGCCCGGGCCGCAGGGCTGCGGCCGCGCGCCTGCTACCTGATGCCGGACTTCGCCAACCCCTCCGGCGTCAGTATCGACACCGCACACCGGCAACGGTTGCTGGACCTGGCGGCGCAGGAGGATCTGCTGCTGCTGGAGGACAACCCGTACGGACTGTTCCACAGCGACGACGGGCCGCGCCCGCCCACCCTGAAGGCGTTGGACACCGGCCGGCGGGTCGTCTACCTCGGCTCGTTCGCCAAGACCGTGCTCCCCGGGGCGCGGGTCGGCTACGTCGTCGCCGACCAGCGGGTCGGCGGCCCGGGCGGGCGGGTCGGCACGCTCGCCGACCAGCTCGCCATGATCAAGAGCATGGTCACCGTGAACACGTCACCCATCGCGCAGGCGGTGATCGGCGGCCGGCTGCTGGAGCACGGATGCAGCCTGGTCGCCGCCAACACCCGGGAGCGGTCCGCGTACACCAGGAATCTGCGCCACCTGGTGGCCGGCCTCACCCGGCGCTTTCTGGCTCAGCCGGCTCAGCCGGAGCACCCGGACCAGCCCGGGGTGCGGTGGACGGTGCCGGCCGGCGGGTTCTTCGTGGTGGTGACAGTGCCGTTCCCGGTCGACGACGCGTTGCTGGACCGATCGGCGCGCGACTACGGGGTGCTGTGGACGCCGATGGCGCACTTCTACGACGACTCCGCGCCGGTGCGCGCGTTGCGGTTGTCGGTGAGCGCTGTCACACCGGAGCAGATCGACGTCGGGCTGGATCGCCTCGCGGCGCTGATCACCGACGAGTTGACTCGCCGGGCGGGTTGACACACCGCGTTCATCGGATGGCAATGCGCGACGACCCGCGTGCCGCCGTCCTCGTTGGACGGTCATAATAAGCCGCATGGTTGCCTGGGAGTACGCCCTGCTCGTCCGTCGCTATCAGGGACAGGGCCGCAATTTTCACGTCTCGTTCGTCTGGTACGCGCCGGACGGGTCACGCAAGGACATCACCGCCTTCGGCGACACCGCCATCGCGCACCTCAACCGCGCCGGCCGAGAGGGGTGGGAGCTGGTCTCCGCCGCCGAGGACGTCAACAACGTCCAAGGCAGCACCGAAGTCCACCGCTACCACCTCAAGCGCCCCATGGCCTGACCCCGGCCCTCCGCCCCCGTCTCCGTCCCCGTCCGCGTCGATCATGGAGTTGTGGTGGTGGGCGAAAGTCGCTACCCGCCCTCATTCGGGCACCACAACTCCATGATCGACGCGAGTCGGTCGGGTCAGCTCAGGTCGATGCCGGGGTAGAGCGGGTACGTGGCCAGCAGGTCGGTGGCCTGGCGGGCGATCTTGTCGGCCAGGCCCGCGTCCAGCGTGTACTTCGCCTTCGACGGGGTGCCGTCGGCGTTGGCGCCGGCGGTGGTCTGGGTCAGCACGGTGTGGATCAGCTCGGCGGTCTGGTCCATCTCGGCGGTGCCCAGGCCCCGGGTGGTCAGCGCCGGGGTGCCGATCCGGATGCCGGAGGTGTACCAGGCGCCGTTCGGGTCCTGCGGAACCGAGTTGCGGTTGGTGACGATGCCCGAGTCGAGGAGGGCCTGCTCGGCCTGCCGGCCGGTGAGCCCGTAACCGGACACGTCGATCAGCACCAGGTGGTTGTCGGTGCCACCGGTGACGAGCTTCGCGCCCCGACGCAACAGCCCCTCGGCGAGGGCCTGCGAGTTGTCCACGATCCGCTGGGCGTAGTCGGCGAAGTCGGGCCGGCGGGCCTCGGCGAGCGCGACCGCCTTGGCGGCCATCACGTGCGGCAGCGGCCCGCCGAGCACCATCGGGCAGCCCCGGTCCACCTGGTCGGCCAGCTCCGGCTGGCAGAGCACCATGCCGCCGCGCGGGCCGCGCAACGACTTGTGGGTGGTGGTCGTGACGATGTGCGCGTGCGGCACCGGGTCGAAGTCGCCGGTGAACACCTTGCCGGCCACCAGGCCCGCGAAGTGCGCCATGTCGACCATGAAGGTCGCGCCGACCGAGTCGGCGATCTCGCGCAGGATCCGGAAGTTCACCTTCCGGGGGTACGCCGAGTAGCCGCCCACCAGGATCAGGGGCTTGAACTCGCGGGCCGCCTCGGCCACCCGGTCGTAGTCGATCAGACCGGTCGCCGGGTCGGTGCCGTAACTGCGCTGGTCGAACATCTTGCCGGAGATGTTCGGCCGGAAACCGTGGGTGAGGTGGCCGCCGGCGTCCAGCGACATGCCGAGCATCCGCTGGTTGCCCAGCTCGCGGCGCAGCGCGAACCAGTCGGCCTCGGTGAGGTCGTTGACCTGGCGGACCTGGGCCTTCTTCAGGGCGGGGGACTCCACCCGGTCGGCGAGCACCGCCCAGAAGGCGACCAGGTTGGCGTCGATGCCCGAGTGCGGCTGCACGTACGCGTGCGCGGCGCCGAACAGCTCCCGGGCGTGCTCGGCGGCGAGCGCCTCGACGGTGTCGACGTTCTGGCAGCCGGCGTAGAAGCGGCGGCCGACGGTGCCCTCGGCGTACTTGTCGCTGAACCAGTTGCCCATGGCCAGCAGGGTCGCCGGGGAGGCGTAATTTTCGCTGGCGATCAGCTTGAGTGACTCCCGCTGGTCGGTCAGCTCGGCGCCGATGGCGTCGGCGACCCGCGGCTCGACAGCCCGGATCACCTCAAGGGCACTCCGGAATGCGGTGGACTCTGCGTTGCGGGACATGCGACCTCCAACAGACGTGCGGGAAGGCCCAGGCGCTCGGCAAACGTCCACGTGACGAGGCCGCTCCCCGATGGTTCTCCATCCCCACGCGCCAGTAACGGCCCGGGAGGATCCTACCGGGCCGTTACTGGCCGTTCGGGCCGCCCTCCGGGAGGCGACCCCGCCAACGTGATTGGGCGATTCGACGCGGGGCACACGGTAGGTGACCACCGCGCCGTCACTGGTGCGGCCAGGTTTCGCACAGAAGGAGTCGACAACATGACCACACCCACCTCCGACCGGCCTCTCGCCCTGGTGACCGGGGCCTCCAGCGGGATCGGGTACGAGCTGGCGGCGCAGTTCGTCGAGCACGGCTTCGACCTGGTGATCGCGGCCGAGGACGACGGCATCGAGGCGGCCGCGCAGAAGCTGCGCCGCGACGGCGGCCCGCAGATCTGGTCGGTCCGCGTCGACCTGGCCCGCGAGCAGGGCGTGACGGAACTGGTGGCCGCCATCACCGCGACCGGGCGGCCGCTGGACGCGCTGGCCCTCAACGCCGGTCGGGGCGCCGGTGGCGCCTTCGTCGGCGGCACCGACCTCGCTGACGAGTTGGAGATCGTCGACCTCAACGTGCGCTCGACGGTGCACCTGGCGAAGCGGCTGCTGCCCGGGATGGTCGAGCGGGGCACGGGCCGGGTCCTGTTCACCTCGTCGATCGCCTCCACCATGCCGGGGCCGTTCCAGGCGGTGTACAACGCGTCGAAGTCGTTCGTGCAGTCCTTCGCCGAGGCGCTGCGTAACGAGCTGGAGGACACCGGCGTCACGGTGACCTCGCTGATGCCCGGGCCGACCGACACGGAGTTCTTCGACCGGGCCGACATGGAGGACACCCGGGTGGGCTCGGGCAGGAAGGACGACCCGGCGAAGGTCGCCGAGCAGGGCTTCGAGGCGATGATGAGGGGTGATCAGACGATCACCGCCGGCTCGCTGATCAACAAGGTGCAGACCGCCGCCGGCAAGATCATTCCGGACCGGCTCAAGTCCGAGCAGCACCGCCGGATGGCCGAACCAGGCTCAGGCAGCTAACCCCCGCCCCCGCCGCCGCGCCCCCCGGCCCTCGCCCCTCGTCCCGCGATCTTGCACTTTCTGTCGCGACAAAACGGCACGAGACGTCGCCAATCGGCAACAGGAAGTGCAAGATCGCGGGCCGGGCCGGGCCGGGGCGGGGCCGGGGCGGGGCGGGGCAGGGCGGGGCGGCACGACGAAGGGCCCGGCGTTGTGCCGGGCCCTTCGGTGTGAGCGGGTGCCTCAGGCCGTCACCGCATCGAGCGCCTTCTTGATCGCCTTCGGGGCGGTGGGGGTACGCGGCGCGTCCGCGCGCAGCGCGATCATCTTCTCGCCGATCTCCTGGAGCTGCTTGCGGCCCAGCGCGTCGCGGACCTTGGGAAACCACTCCTCCTCTTCCTCCTCGACGTGGTGCGTGACGTTCTCGATCAGCACCGTCGTCTTGGCGTTGAACCGCTCGTCGTCGGCGTCCATGCTGGCCAGCTCGGCGCAGAGCACATCGGCGACGTGGTGTTCCTCGTACGATTCGAGGATGTCGTCCTCCAGGTCGGGCAGCAGTCGGCGGACCTCCGGATACATCACCTCGTTCTCCAGGTAGGTGTGCACTGTCAGTGCCTCCAGGATCTGGTCCACCAACTTCTGCCGCTGGTTCGCCGGCCCCTCCTCGGCGTCCTGGAAGGCCTTGAACAGGCGGCGCATTTCCTTGTGGTCCTCTTTGAGCAGGACGATGGCATCGGTCGACACCGGTATGACCTCCCTGACGAGTCTCGGCTGGTGGGGATCCGGTACCCCCACGCCGAACGCGGAAACAGGTGAAACCGCCTCAGACCATCGCCAGGGTTCGGGGGATTTCGTCGAGCAGCTCCCGAGCCAGAAAGCCGATCCGGCCGTAGCGGGGGATCAGCCGCTGGCCGCTCACCGAGTGCGCGAACGAGCCCCAGCAGGCCGCCTGCGCCGGGTCGGCACCCCGGGACAACAGCCCCGCCAGCAACCCGGCGAGCACGTCCCCGCTGCCGGAGGTGCCCAGCCCGGCGTCGCCGCTCTCCTCCCGCCAACCCCGCCCGTCCGGTGCGGCCACGTGCCCGTACAGCGACACCACCGCCTCGTACCGGGCGGCCAACTCGGCTGCCTCGGAGTCCAGGTCGTCGCCCGGCTCCCGCCCGAGCAGGTGCTCGGCCTCGGTGACGTTGGGGGTGAGAACCACGGGTCGACCCGAGCCGACCAGCAGGTCCGGTGAGTGGCTGAGCGCGCCGAGGGCGTACGCGTCGAGGACCAGCGACGTGTCCGGGCGGGCCGCCTCCAGGACCAGGCTCAGCAGACGGTTGGTCTCGTCGATCGCCTTCAGGCCGGGGCCGATCGCCACCACGTCGGCCTGCGTGACCAGGTCGCCGAGCTGGCCGTCCCGGTCGGCGGCGACCGCACCGTCGGTGGTTTCCGGCAGGCCGACCACGAGCGCCTCGGGCACCTGGATGCTCAGCGCGGCCGCGGTGGACTCGGCGGCGGCGAGCTGGAGCACCCCGGCACCGGCGCGCAAGGCGGCCACTCCGGCGAGCAGCACCGCGCCCGGCGTGAAGCGGGAACCGCCGACCACCAGCACGGTGCCCCGGCTCTCCTTCCCGCCCACCGGCACGGGCAGTGCCCAGTCCCGCAGCAACGCCGGGGTGATCACCTTCACCTCAGACCGGCTCGGCATGGATCTCGTCCTCCCTGGTCGGCTGGGCGCCCTGCTGACGCAGGTGCGCGACATCGTTGAAGGCGGTGAGAGCAAGGCGGCCGTCGTTCTCCGCAGACCACTCGGTGATCGAACAGTTGGCGATCACGTCCTGCCGGGTGAGCGCCATCAGCTCGTCCTCGGTCAACCCCTCCAGCAGATAGCGAAGCAGGAAGACCAGCGCGTCGTGGCCGAAGAGCAGTACCCGGCAACCGTCGTGGTCACGACGCAGGTCGCCCAGCAGCGTCCGCAGCCGCAACGCCACATCCGTCCAGGACTCCCCGCCCGGCGGCCGGTAGTAGAACTTGCCCAACCGCTCCCGACGTTCGGCCTCGTCCGGGTACCGCCGGCGCACCCCGTGCCCGGTCAGCCCGTCGAGGATGCCCAGCTCCCGGTCGCGCAGCCGCTCGTCGCGGTGGACGGGAATGTCGGTGCCGGCCAGCGCCAGCCGCGAGGTCTGCACCGCGCGCAGGTACGGCGACACGACCGCCACATCCGGGCGCCTCGCGTCCGGCAGTTCGGCCAGCCAACGGCCGGTGGCCCGAGCCTGCTCCTCGCCGGTCGCGGACAGCGGCACGTCGGCGTCGCGATGGGTGAGGTCGATCAGCTCCGCGCCCGACGCCTCGGCGTGCGTCGCCGCGACGTTCGCGGTGCTCTCGCCGTGCCGGACGATCCAGAGGGTTGCCAGTTCCGCCATGCGGCCCCCCTACCCGGGCGCCGCCGACGGTAACCGTGTCCGGTGGTGGCTGTCGGTTTCGGGGCAGCGCCGCGACCCGGTGATGCGAAACAATGTGCGCCGGACAGGTGACGGGGGTCAAGAATGACTGTCTTGCGAGGTCTGCGGGAAGCGGTCCTGTTGTTCGTGGTGGTCGGGGCGCTGGTCGCGGTCGCGGCGATGATCTGGGTGGCGGTCGCCGGCGGTGACTACGCCGCTCGGCTGGGCATCGGGTTGGTTGTGGTGGGCGGGCTCATCGGCATGACGGGCGACCTGACGATGAGTCGGATCGGCATGCTCGGCCCGCGCGCCACCTTCGGTGCCGCGCCGGAGCGGGAGACGGCCGGCGGTGGGCGTGTGCTCACCGGGGTCGGCGTCTTCCTCTTCGTCGGGCTGCCACTGGTCGTGGTCGGCGTGCTGCTGCTCACCTGAGCGAGCGCGTCATCGCTGCCGTCGAAGCCCCGCTCCGTCGGCGCCGCGCCAGTGTCCGCTCGGTGGCTGTACGGGGCGCTTGTGCGCCGTACCCTCAGGGCGTGGCCACGGCGGCGGAGGAGATCCAGGTGGGGGAGCGGCTGGTCCGCGTCTCCAGCCCTGACAAGCCGTACTTCCCGGAGCGTGGGCTGACCAAGCTGGACGTGGTCCGCTACTTCCTGGCGGTGGGCGACGGCATCCTGCGCGCGTTGCGGGACCGGCCGACCATGTTGGAACGCTGGCCCCGCGGTGTCTTCGAGGGCGCGACGATCGCCACCCGGCAGACCAACCGGGGCGACGCGTTCTACCAGAAGCGGCTGCCGGCCGGCGCGCCCGAGTGGGTGCGAACGGCGCACATCACGTTCCCCAGTGGCCGGACCGCCGACGAGGTCGCGCCGAGCGAGTTGGCAGTGGTCATCTGGGCAGCCAACCTGGGCACCCTGCGGTTCCACCCGTGGCCGGTCACCGCCGCCGACGTGGAACGCCCCGACCAGTTGCGCATCGACCTGGACCCGATGCCCGGCATCGGCTTCGAGCAGGTGGTGCCGGTGGCGCACGAGGTGCGGGCGTTCCTCGCCGAGCTGGGCATGACCGGCTACCCGAAGACCACCGGCGGTCGGGGGCTGCACGTCTACCTGTCGATCGAGCCGCGGTGGAGCTTCGGTGACTGCCGTCGGGCGGTGCTCGCGCTGGGCCGGGAGATGCAGCGCCGGCTGCCGGACCTGGTCACCACCACCTGGTGGCGCGACCAACGGGACCGGCCGGTCTTCGTCGACTACAACCAGATGGCCCGGGACCACACGGTGACCTCGGCGTACTCGATCCGGCCGACGCCGGCCGCGCTGGTCTCCGCGCCGCTGGACTGGTCGGAGCTGGATAAGGCCCGCCCGGAGGACTTCGACGTGCTCAGCATGCCGGCCCGGTTCGCCGAGCGCGGCGACCCGCACGCCGGCCTCGACGGTGACCGGCACTCGCTGGAACCGTTGCTGGAGTTGGCCGACCGCGACGGGCTGGAGGCCCCGCCGGAGCGCTGAGGCCGGCGGTCACGCCCAGGGGCTGCCAACCCCGTCGAACTCCTCGAAGACCAGCCAGGTGCGGGTGGACAGCACCCCCGGAATGCTCTGCACCCGACCCAGCACCACGTCGCGCAGCGCGGCGTTGTCCGGCGCGCGCACCAGCGCGAGCACGTCGTGGTCACCGCCGAGCAACGCGGCGTGCTCGATGTAGCGCACCTGGGCCAGCTCGGCCGACACCTCCCGCCAGGTGTTCTGCTCGATGGTCAGGGCGATGTACGCCGACGTGCCCAGCCCGGCCGCCTCGGGCGCCACCTGGGCCCGGAATCCGGTGATCACCCCGTCGCGCAGCAACCGCTCCACCCGCGCGTACGCGTTGGTGCGGGAAATGTGGATCCGCTCGGCGAGGGTACGCACCGACGTCCGACCGTCGCGGACCAGCTCGTCGAGGATCCGCCGGTCGACCTCGTCCAACGCTCGGGCCGATCGTCCCGATCCCGCGCCCCGGCCTGCGTCGTCGGCGGTCTCCTGGCTCACTGGTACGCCCTCCGCATGCCAACCGTCCCGCCTTCTGTGTCGATCTTGAGTCAATCATCCACAAGCGGAAGCATAGGCTCACCACACGTCCCAGGAGGTTCCGCCGTGACGACCACTCCCCAGGCGGTCCGCAGGGCATCCCCGCGCACCCGTCGAACGGTCACCCCGCCCGACCCGGCGCGCTCGTTGCTACCGGACGCCGAGCCGGTCCGCCTGCTCGCCGAGAACGGAACGCCGCTGCCCGCCCGCGCCGACTACCCCGAACCACCCGCCGAGGTGCTGCGCGAGCTGTACCGCCGGATGGTGCTCGGCCGCCGATTCGACACCCAGGCGACCGCCCTGACCAAGCAGGGTCGGCTGGCCGTCTACCCGTCCTCGCGGGGCCAGGAGGCGTGCCAGGTCGGCGCGGTCCTCGCGGTCCGCGACACCGACTGGGTCTTCCCCACGTACCGCGAGTCGATGGCGCTGGTTGCCCGAGGCATCGACCCCGTCGAGGTGCTCACCCTGCTGCGCGGCGACTGGCACTGCGGCTACGACCCGACCGAGGTGCACACCGCGCCGCAGTGCACCCCCCTCGCCACCCAGTGCGTGCACGCCGCCGGACTGGCGCACGGCGAGGCGTATCAGGGCCGCGACACCGTGGCGCTGGCCTTCATCGGTGACGGCGCCACCAGCGAGGGCGACTTCCACGAGGGGATCAACTTCGCCGCCGTGTTCAAGGCGCCGGTGGTCTACTTCGTGCAGAACAACAGGTACGCGATCAGCGTCCCGCTGTCGCGGCAGACCGCCGCGCCGTCGCTGGCCTACAAGGGCGTCGGCTACGGCGTACCCAGCGAGCAGGTCGACGGCAACGACCCGGTCGCGGTGCTCGCCGTGCTCACCCGCGCGGTCGCCCACGCCCGGGCCGGCAAGGGGCCCTTCCTGGTCGAGGCGCACACCTACCGGATGGAGCCGCACACCAACGCCGACGACGCCACTCGCTACCGCGACGGCGCCGAGGTCGACGCCTGGCGGGACCGGGACCCGGTCGCCCGCCTGGAGACCTACCTGCGCGCCCGCGGTGTGCTCGACGACGCGGCCGTCGCCGAGATCGCCGAGCAGGCCGAGGCGTACGCGGCGGACCTGCGGACCCGGATGAACGAGCAGCCCACAGTCGATCCGCTGAGCCTGTTCGACCACGTCTACGCCGAGCCCACCCCGCAGCTTGTCGAACAGCGTGAGCAGGTCCGCGCCGAGCTGGCCGCCGCGCACGCCGAGGAGGGCGACGCCTGATGGCCACCACCATGGCGAAGGCGCTCAACACCGCGCTCGCCGACGCGCTCGCCGCCGACGACCGGGTCGTCGTCTTCGGTGAGGACGTCGGCGCGCTTGGCGGCGTCTTCCGGATCACCGACGGCCTCCAGGCCCGCTTCGGCGAGAACCGTTGCTTCGACACCCCCCTCGCCGAGGCCGGCATCGTCGGCTTCGCCGTCGGCATGGCCATGTCCGGCCTGCGCCCGGTGGTCGAGATGCAGTTCGACGCGTTCGCGTACCCGGCGTTCGAGCAGATCGCCTCCCACGTGGCGAAGCTGCGCAACCGCACCCGGGGCGCGCTGAGCGTGCCGATCGTCATCCGCGTGCCGTACGCGGGCGGGATCGGCGGGGTCGAGCACCACTGCGACTCGTCCGAGGCGTACTACGCGCACACTCCCGGACTGAAGGTGGTCACCCCGGCGACCGTCGACGACGCGTACTCGCTGCTGCGCGAGGCCATCGAGGACCCCGACCCGGTGGTCTTCATGGAGCCCAAGAAGCTCTACTTCGCCAGCGCCGAGGCGTCCCTGCCGACCCGCAACGAGCCGTTCGGCCGGGCCGTCGTGCGCCGGCCCGGACGCGACGCCACCCTGGTGGCGTACGGACCGGCGGTGCCGGTCGCGCTGGAGGCCGCCGAGGCCGCCCGGGAGGAGGGATGGGACCTGGAGGTCGTCGACGTACGCACCATCGTGCCGTTCGACGACGAGACCATCACCGCCTCGGTCCGGCGTACCGGCCGGTGCGTGGTGATCCAGGAGGCGCCCGGCTTTGCGGGCGTCGGCGCGGAGATCGCCGCCCGGGTGCAGGAGCGCTGCTTCCACGCGCTGCACGCCCCGGTGCTGCGGGTCGCCGGGCTGGACATCCCCTACCCGGCGCCGATGCTGGAGCACACCCACCTGCCCGGCGTGGACCGGGTGCTCGACGCGGTCGCCCGCCTTCAGTGGGACGACCAGCCGGACGCGCGTTGGGCGGCGGCATGACCATCGTCGAACGGACGCAGGTCTTCCTCCTGCCCGACCTGGGCGAAGGGTTGAGCGAGGCCGAGATCGTCGAGTGGCGGGTCGCCGTGGGTGACGTGGTCACCGTCGACCAGAGCGTGGTCGAGGTGGAGACCGCCAAAGCCGTCGTCGACGTGCCCTGCCCGTACGCCGGCCGGGTGGTCACCCTGCACGGCGCGGCCGGTGAGGTACGCCCGGTCGGCCAGCCGTTGATCACCATCGCGCCGCTGGACGGGGGCGACGAGCCCGCCGGGCACGCCACCTACCGCGAGGAGGAACGGGCCGGTTCGGGCAACGTGCTGATCGGGTACGGCACCGGCCACGGCACCGCCACCCGCCGTCGGCGTCGGCCCCGCCTGGCGGTGGCCCCCGAACCGGCTGACGCCGGCCCGACCGGCGGCACCGGCGCGGCTGCCGGTGCCGTGTCGCGCGACCCGGCAGCGCCCTCCGCCGCCCTGGTCATCTCCCCGATAGTGCGGCGGTTGGCCCGTGAGCACGGCGTCGACCTCGACACGGTGCGGGGCACCGGACCCGGGGGTGTGATCCGCCGCGCCGACGTGGAGGCCGCGCTGACCGCGCCCGCCGCCCGGCTCGCCGCCGTGCCGGACCCGCAGGTCGGGTCGGCCCCGGCCGGGGACGGCGACGTCATCGTCGCGCTGACCGGCGTCCGCAAGGTGATCGCCGACAAGCTCTCCCGCAGCCGGCGGGAGATCCCGGAGGTGACCATCTGGGTCGACGTGGACGCCACCGGGCTGTTGGAGACCCGCGCCGCGATCAACGCCGCGACGCCCGACGCGCCGGTGAGCATCCTGGCCCTGCTGGCCCGGATCTGCCTCAGCGGACTACGCCGGTTCCCGCAGCTCAACGCCCGGGTCGACACCGAGGCGCAGCGCATCGTCCAGTCCGCCGGGGTGCACCTCGGCATCGCCGCGCAGACCGACCGGGGGCTCCTGGTGCCGGTGATGCGCGACGCCCAGCGGCTCACCACCGCCGAGCTGGCCGCCGAACTGGCGGCCACCACGGCCGCCGCGCGGGCCGGCACCCTGCCCCCGGCCCGGCTGACCGGTGGCACCTTCACCCTGAACAACTACGGGGTGTTCGGCGTCGACGGCTCCACGCCGATCATCAACCACCCCGAGGCGGCCCTGCTCGGGATCGGGCGGATCGTGGACAAGCCGTGGGTGGTCGACGGGCAGCTCGCCGTCCGCAAGGTGACCCAGCTCAGCCTCACCTTCGACCATCGGGTCTGCGACGGCGGGGTGGCCGGCGGCTTCCTGCGGCACGTCGCCGACTGCGTGGAGCGACCGGCGCTGCTGATCGCCGCCGTCTGACGCGTACCCCCTCGGCCCCGGCGCCGCCCGTGCGGCGCCGGGGCCGGCGCACGTCCAGGCCTCCCCGGCGGTGTCATCGGGCCGGCGGCATCGGGCCGGCGGTGTCATCGGGCCGGCGGTGTCATCGGGCCGGCGTCATCGGGCCGGCGGCGTCATCGGGTCGGGGTTTCCCGGCGGCCTCACCGGGAAGTCGGCCCCGCCGGAACGCACCGAACGCGTCGAAGGGAGCCCGCCGTGGCCGTGGCGAACGAGCTGCTGTTGAACTCGGTCCGGGTACGACGGCCCGCCTCGGCCGGCGCGCCGCTGTACTGCGACGCGCTGGAGTACGGGCTCACCGGTGACGGCGCGACCAACGACCAGCCGGCGCTGGCCGCCCTCGTGGACCGCCTCGGCGCCGGGTACGCCTCGGACGGACGGGCCCGGGTCATCTACTGCCCGCCGGGCATCTACTCGATCCGGGACGCGGGCACCGTGTGGCGCAGCGGTGTGTCGCTGATCGGGGCCGGCCCGGCGGCGACCCGGTTCATGCTCAGCAACGAGGGCAACCGGGCCGACCCCACCCCGTTGGCCTTCTGGACCACCGTGCAGCACGGCGCCGACCGGGACCGGCACATCGCCGACTGCACCTTCTCCGACTTCCAGATCGACGGCTCCGGCGTCGCCATGGCCGAGTACAACTACCTGGCCAAGGGCCTCGGCCTCCAGTACGTGGTGCGGGGCGTCTTCCGCAACCTCTACATCCACCACACCGCCGCCACCGGGCTGGGCTGCGACTTCCTCCAGGACTCGCTGATCGACGGCGTGGTGGTGGTCGGCTGTGGCCGACTGGACAACGGCGAGCAGATGGGTGGCGCTGGCATCGGGATCGGCATCGGTGGCTGGGGAGCGGTGGAGCGGCTGACCATCGCCAACTGCACCGCCCTGGCCAACGGCACCAACGGGATCTTCCTGGAGCTGCAGAAGGACTACTGGGCGCCGCCGCGCGGATACCGCATCGTCGGCTGCCACAGTCAGGGCAACCGCTTCGGCATCTCCGACTGGGGCGCCGACGGCCTGATCGTCTCCGCCTGCACGATGACCGGAAACCTGGAGACCGGGTTCGACGTGTCGGCGCAGGGCACCTCGTCGGTGGCCGGCCGGGGTGGGCTACTCACCGACTGCGTCATCGACGGCAACATGTACGACGGGGTCAGCATCGGTAACAGCCCTGGCCCGTACACCGTCCGAGGCAACCGGATCAGCGGCAACGGCCGGTACGGTTATCACTCGCACGACCTCGGGCGCGGCTACCGGGGCTCGATCCGGGACGTGGTGATCGAGAGCAACGAGTTCTGGGGCAACGGCCTCGACGCGATCCGGATCGACCACCAGATGACCGACGCGGTGCTGCTCAACAACCGGATCCGCAACAACGGACGGCAGTACGGCGAGGGCACCGGCGGTACCGGTGACGCCGTCCGCTACAGCGAGCGGTCCCTGGTGGACCGGTCGGCCAACTGGCCGCACGACGGGCACCGGGGCAAGGTCCTGCGGGTCGGGAAGGCGGTGGCCATGGTGGCCTCCAACACCGGCGACGAACTCACCCTCGCCCCGGTCCGCCCGGACGCGTTCAGCGCGTGGAGCGGGGACGTGCCACCGCCGGGATGCGGATACGAGCTGGCCGCCGCACCGAAGCTGCGGGCCGGCATCACCGTCGACGCGCCGTTCGACTCGGCGACCATCCGGGGCAACCGGGTGTGGGACAACCACGACAACCCGACCCAGACGCACGGGCTGTGGATCACCGAGCGGGGCAGTTGCGTGGACTGCCGGGTCGAGGACAACGACCTGGCCGGCAACGCCGACGAGGGCATGCGACTCGACACCCCGCCGGTGGGCGGACGGTGGCGGGACAACCACGTGGACAGCGACTGGAGCTGACCCGACGTCGGTCGCCGTCGGGACGCCAGGGCGATGGCGACGGCGAGACCCGGAAGCTGAACGACGTGCGGCGGCGGCCGGAAGGATCCGGCCGCCGCCACTGTCGTGGTGAAACCGATCAGCCGGCCAGACCGGCAACCGGGGTCGGGTCCAGCACCACGGTCGCCGAAGCGGACTGCGGGGGTACGCCCGGGTCGGTCGGGGCGTCGGTGTACTCCGCGACGAACACCGCGGTCAGGTTGTCCGCGCCGCTGTGCCCACCGTCGAGGAAGGTGGGGATGCTTCCGGAGCAACCCGTCGAGGTGGACAGCGGGTGCCCGTGCTCATCGTGCCCGAGCACGTAGGTGACCTTTACCCGGGAGCAGTCCACCGGCAGGTCGTCGGTGACCTTCACCTCGTACGCGACGGTCTGCCCGAACTGGAACGGCTGCCCGGCCTCCGGGGCGACGAACTCGATGACCGGCGCGGTCGGCCCGACCACCAGCGGCAGGGACGCCGAGGCGGACCGTCCGGTGCGGTCGGTGACCTTCAACGTCGGCGTGTACGAGCCGTTCTCCGGGAACGTCCAGCTCGCGTTCGGAGCGGTGCTGTCCACCGAGCCGTCCGCGTTGAAGTCCCACGCGTAGCTGAGCTTGTCACCGTCCGGGTCGGTCGTGCCGGCGCTGGAGAACGCGACGGTCAGCGGGGCCTGCCCAACGGTCGGGGTGCCACTGATCTTCGGGATCGGCGTCCGGTTGCCCCGCACGAAGTCGATCCGGGACAGCTGCGCGTCCGGGTTCTCAGCGAAGTAACCGTCGCCGTACTCCAGGACGTAGAGCGCGCCGTCCGGGCCGAACTCCATGTCCATCGGGTTGTCCACTACCAGCGACGGCGCCACCGGACGGATGTCGTCGACATCGCCGTCCTCGTCGAGGCGGAACTCCTTGATGTAGTCGCGGGACCACTCGTAGAACAGCGGCACCCCGTCGTAGTAGGCCGGCCAGCGGGTGCGCGACGTGCTGGTCCCGTCGTACTCGTACGCGGGGCCGCCCATCGGAGAGATGCCGCCAGAGCCCAGCTGCGGGAACTCGGCCGAGGGTGCGGCGGCGTACCAGACCTCCGGCTGCTCGACCGGCGGCAGCACGCGCTTGCCGGTGTTGTGCGGTGAGTCGTTGACCGGGCGCTTGCAGTTGAATTTGGCGCCGGACTCACCGGTGGCGAAGTCGTAGTCGTTGTAGGCGATCGTCGGCGTCACGCAGTACGGCCAGCCGTAGTTCGCCGGCTTGTCGACGCGCATCCACCGGCCGTGCCCGGCCGGCCCGCGCTCCGGGTTCGGGTTGGACGCGTCCGGGGAGTAGTCGCCCACGTACACGTCGTCGGTCCGCTTGTCGACGGAGAACCGGAACGCGTTGCGTAGCCCCATCGCGTAGATCTCAGGGCGGGTCTGCGCCGTGCCGGCCTTGAACAGGTTGCCGGCCGGCACCGTGTAACCACCACCGGCCTTGACCTTGATGCGCAGCAGCTTGCCGCGCAGGTCGTTGGTGTTGGCCGAGGTGCGCTGAGCGTCGTACGCCGGGTTGCGGTCGGCCCGCTCGTCGATCGGGATGTAGCCGTCGGAGGCGAACGGGTTGGTGTCGTCACCCGTCGACAGGTACAGGTTGCCCTTGCTGTCGAAGTCGATCTGGCCGCCGACGTGGCAGCAGATGCCCCGGTCGGTGGGCACGTCGATGATCTGCTGCTCGCTGGCGAGGTTCAGCCTCTGCCCGTCCAGCTTGAACCGGGACAGCCGCAGCGCGCCCTTGAAGCGCTGCCAGTCCGCCTCGGTGCCGGTCTCCGGCGCGTCGCCCTCGTTGACGCCGGGAGTCGCCGGGTCGTCCACCGGCGTGTCCATCGGCGGCGAGTAGTAGAGGTACACCCACTTGTTCTGGGCGAAGTTCGGGTCGATGGCGACGCCCTGCAACCCCTCCTCGTCGTGCTCGTACACCGGAATGTCGGCGGCGATGGTGTTCAGCCCGGTGCGCGGGTCGTGGATGCGGACCTCACCGGTACGGGAGGTGTGCAGCACCCGCAGGTCGGGCAGGACGGCGAGGCTCATCGGCTCGCCCGGGAAGTCGTTCAGTGTCACTTTCTGGAAGCTGCTGTCCGGCGGCGCGGCTGGCGCTGCGGACGCTGCCGACGGTGGTACGGCCAGACCGGCCGTCACCAACAGCAGGGCGGACGCGAATGCGGTCCTGTTCATCAGGTGAGTCCCCCGGGGTGGTTTCAGTACCGAAGTGAAGCGAGAAAGTCGAAGCCGACGCGAGCGGTGTCCAGTGCGTCGGCGGGGGAGCGCGGCGCGGTGCCCGCGTCGTCGCGCTCCACGATGTACTCCTCGATGCCGGCTTCCCGCTCGTGGGCGAAGATGCGGCCGAAATCGATGAGGCCGTCGCCGAGGTCGGCGAAACCACCCTCGACGTCGAGGTCCTTGACGTGCACCTGGCGGATCCGGCCGCGGTTGGCACGGATCACGTCGACCGGGTCGTGGGCGCCCCGCCAGGTCCAGTAGAGGTCCAGCTCGAAGTGCACCAGCCGGGAATCGGTCTGCGAGCTGAGGATGTCGAACCCGGTCGAGCCGCCGGTCAGCGGCACGAACTCGAGCTGGTGGTTGTGGTAGCCGAAGTCCAGCCCCGCGCGTTCGGCGAGCCGACCGGCGCGGTTCAGGTCCCGAGCCAGGGCCCGGTAGACGGCGGGGTCGCGGATCGGCTGACCGCTCGCGTCCCGACCGAAGTACGGATGGACGATCTTCTTGCAGCCCACCACGTTGGCGTCGGCGAGAGCCTGCTCCCAGGTGGCCGCGTCGAACGGCTGCGGGATGCCGACGTGACCGGAGGTGGAACGCAGCCCGGCCTCGTCGAGCGCGGCCCGGAACTGTGCGGCGGTGCGTCCGACGAAACCGGCGTGCTCCACTCGCCGGTAGCCGATCCGACGCAGCGCGTCCAAGGTGCCGGGCAGGTCGGCGGCGAGCTGGTCACGCAGCGTGTAGAGCTGAATGCTGATCCGGTCCACCGGCACCCGGCGGCGGCCCTGGGCCTGCCCGGTGGTCGCGGCGGGCGCGGCGACGGCTGGGCCGCCGAGCAGACCGGCGGCGCCGACAGCGGCCGCGGAGACAGTCGCGGCGCGCAGCACTCCCCGCCGGCTGACCGGCTCGGACACCGGTGCCGGCCCCGGTCGGTTGAGTTGTTGATCCATGGTGGTGGTCCCTTCCTGACGGCTGGGACGCCGTCGGCGGCGGTCGACCTGACTGCCGTCCGCCGGGCGCGCCGAACCGGCCGGAGGCGGGCTCCGGCTGGACGGTGAGGGACGGCGCGGGTGCGGCCCGGACCCATCGGGAGCGGAACGCGGCGACCCGGCAGAGGTGGCGGCAAGTTGATCGACGAATGGGCAACCCTCTATCTAGATCCAGACCTTACCCTTGCCTCCGGACGAAGGCAAAGCTTTGTCGCGTTCGCCGGAAGTTTCGCTTCAACTGACAAAAGTCCGCCCACGAGGTGCGCCACCGGGCCTGAGCTTCTACTTCCAGTGGGGTTCCTGGAAGTCGCCGTGTCAGGACGGCCAGGATGCCCCAACTTCCTTGAAGCCGAGTCGATCATGAGCCGGGTCGACGGTGCCGCCGCCTCCGCTCGCCATTCGGACAGTCGACGTTGCGTCGCTCAAGCGGAGCAAAGCGCATGACACGGGTCGGTTGAACCCCTGTCTGGGCCAAGCGGAGCATTGTTGGAAAATGGGTCGATAAATGCGCGGCCAATTATTTCCGAATGCCGCGAATGGTCCCGTCAAGCGGGCAAGAATGCGGAGGAGGGAAGTCGAAAAACGGGGGGACTGAAACATGACGTCTAGGCGGCGATTGACGCTGTTGGCGGTAACCATCGCAGCGGCACCACTCGTCCTGGGTGCGTGCACCGTCGACCGGGGTTCGGCGACCGGCTCGGCCAAGAAGCACGCCGCCCCACCGGAACTCGCCGTGACGCCGGGGGACAAGGCCCGGGACGTCCCGGTCAGCGCCGAGGTGGGCACCGTGGTCAAGGGTGGACGGGTCACCGGCGTGCGGCTCACTGACGACAAGGGCAAGCAGGTCAACGCCGAACCGCGCGAGGACGGGTCCGGCTGGGTGCCGAGCGCCCCGCTGCAACCACGACGGACCTACACCGCGGAGGTGACCGCGACCGGTGACTCCGGTGCCACCACCACCCGCACCACCACGTTCACGACGATGGCCAAGTCGACCAAGCCGCAGATCACCAGCACCCTCTATTTCAACGGCAATCGGACGTACGGCACGGCGATGCCGGTAACGGTTGCCTTCGACCCAGGAATTCCGAAAGAGGCCAGGGCGGATGTCCAGCGGCGGTTGTTCGTAAAGACGAATCCGCCGCAACCGGGTGCCTGGTCGTGGCTTGAAGATGGAAGCCAGGTCTATTACCGGGCCCCCGATTTCTGGAAGCCCGGGACCACCATCAGTGTGCGGGCCGGTCTGGAGGGTCTGCCGATCGGAAAGAAGTTGGTCGGCGACGCCGAGCGGACCGCGACCTCCAAGATCGGACGGCAGGTCTCGCTGGAGATCGACAACGCCACCAAGCAGATGACCGTCCTGCGCGACGGCAAGCAGGTACGCCGGATCCCGGTGAGCCTGGGTAAGCCGAGCACGCCGAGTTCCAGCGGCAAGATGGTGATCATGGAAAAGCACGAGCGGGTCACCTTCGACACCCGGGGTGAGCCGAACGGTGGCTACGTGGTCGACGTCGACGACGCCCAGCGCTACACCTGGGGCGGCGAGTTCATCCACTCCGCGCCCTGGTCGGAGGGGGACCAGGGCAACACCAACGTCTCGCACGGTTGCGCGAACGTATCCGCCACCGCGGCCGACTGGCTGATGGGGGTGACGCAGGTCGGTGACCTGGTCACCGTCAAGGGCACCGAGGTGGAGCTACAGCCGGGCAACGGCTGGACCGCGTGGAACGTGAGCTGGGACGAGTTCGCCAAGGGCAGCGCCCTGCCGGTGCCGCCCGGGCTCAAGCCCGCGCCGGTCGCCCCGGCGCACCCGGGCGCGGTGGCCGGCGGATCGCCCGCACCGGCACCCTCCGTCAGCGGCCGCTGAGCGGAAGAACGGGGCCGGTCCGCACGACGACGGTAGTCCCGTCGCCCGTAGCCGGGCGACGGGACGGGACACCCACCGTGTCGATCTTGCACTTACCGCGCCGGCATAAGGGGCATTTCACGCAACCCGGCGACAGGAAACGCAAGATCGGCGCGGTGGTGGGGTGCAGGGCAGGGTCAGGTTAGGGGTACGCGGGCCACTCCGGGACCGGTCAGGCTGCCCAGCCAGAGGTGGTCGCCGTGTTGGCGTACGCCGGTGATCATCGAGTAGTGCCCGTTCGGACCGTGCAGCGTCCGGCGGACCGTTCCCGCGTCGTCGACCAGCGCGACCAGCCCGTAGCGGCGTGGCTGCGGCTGCATCGCGTCGGGCAGCAGGGCGGCGATCTGGCGCAGGCGCGGATGGGGCAGCAGCCGTTCGGCGATCGGCACCCGGGGGCTGGGCAGCGCGATCCAGTACGTCCCATCACCCACCGAGGCGAGATTGTCCGGGTACGCGGGCAGGTCGGCGAGGACCCGCACACCGCCTCCGAGCTCGACCCGCAGCAGACGGTGGGTGCTGGTCTCCACCAGCATCAGCGCCGACTCGTCCGGGGTCAGCGCGATCCCGTTGGGAAAGTACAGCCCATCGGTCACCACCTCGGTGCGGCCGGTGCCCGGATGGTGGGCCAGCACCCGCCCGTTGGGACGGTGCTCCAGCAGGTCCCGCTTCCAGTGCGAGACCGGAAACCGGTCGGAGCTGTCGGTGAAGAAGATGGTGCCGTCACGGCCCACCGTCGCGTTGTTGGCCAGGTGCACCGGGGGTGCCGTTCCGGTCAGTTCGCGTACCGCGCCGTCCGGGGTGACCCGCAGCAACCCGCGGTACGCGTCGCAGACCACCAGGGCCTCACCGGACGGGTCCAGCTCGATGCCGAGCGGACGGCCCCCGGTCTCGGCCAGCAGGTGGGGTGTGGTGCCGGCCCGCGCGTCGACCGGCCACCACCAGAGCCGACCGTCCTCGTCGCCACTGATCACCCGCCCGGCGCCGTCGACCAGCACGTCCTCGGGGCCGACGGCGCCCGCGGGGAGGGGGAGCAACTCGGCCTCGTCCAGCCGACGGTCGATGGGGGCCCATGCTCCGGCCAGCGCCGGAGGGCTGGTCGCCGGCTCGCGGACGGGGCGGATCAGCCGGGGCGGCCGGGGTCGGGAGATCAGCATCGACCTATTCTCCACCCGGATGCCGGCCGGCCCCCGGGTTCCGAGCCCGCGCGGCGCGCCGCGGGAGGCCCCTGACTCCACCCCGAGGAGGAGGTGGGGTACCTCGGGGTATGCCCCTGGGCGTACCCGGAATCACTCCGCACAGGGGCGAAAGTGTCGGTGGTGGGGGCTAGATTTCTAGGCATGGAAGAGCACAGCGACCGGCTGGACGTGCAGGTCAGCGTGGGTGACCAGATGGTCCTCGTGCGGGTGGCCGGCGAGATCGACATCGCCACCGTGGCCGCGTTCCGGTCCGCGCTGTGGTCCGCGCCGCCCCGGCCGGTCCTTCAACTGGACCTGTCCGGGCTGCGGCTGCTCTCCGCCACCGGCGTTCGCACGCTGCTCGCGGCGCATCTGCGCGTGCGGGCCTGCGGTGGCGAGCTGGTCCTGGTCGACCCGAGCCCGGTGGTGGCGCGGGTGCTGCGCGTCAGCGGGCTGCACCGCGTGATGCCGATTCTGGAGCTGACCTCGCCGATCGAGGCCGCGCGTCGCCCGGTGATCGCCACCACGGACCTGCAACTGGCCGCCTGATCTCGATCGACGAGGTTGCCCGTCACCGTCTCAGCCGGGCACGGGGCCGCCGGCGCGTACCGGCGACCCCGACAATCGGTCAGCTCACGCCGAGCAGGTCGACGACGAAGACCAGCGTCTCGCCCGGCTTGATGACGCCGCCGGCACCCCGGTCGCCGTACCCCAGGTGCGGCGGAATGGTCAGACGGCGGCGACCGCCGACGCGCATGCCGGCGACGCCCTGGTCCCAGCCGGCGATGACCTGACCGCCGCCGAGCGGAAAGTCGAACGCCTCGCCCCGGTTCCAGGACGAGTCGAACTCGCCGCCCGTGGAGTGCGACACGCCAACGTAGTGCACGCTGACCAGTTGGCCCGGCTCGGCCTGCGGGCCGTCGCCAACGGTGATGTCCTCGATCACGAGGTCGGCCGGCGGTGCACCCTCGATCGGACCAACCTCGGGCTTGCCCGACTGGGCGCCTGCTGCCTGGGTCATGCGGGGATCTCCTGCCGTGTTGGGTGATGTGTCCGGTCACCGTCGATCCTGCCGGATCACCCCTCACCGATGTGCGGCGGACCCGCAACCTGCTCCGCAGCCCCCGTCCGTCGGTCGAGCACCGGCGTCCCGGTGGCGCTGCGGGCCCGGCCGGTGGAACGACGCCGTGGCGGGCGTCACCGATGCTGGTGACGCCCGCTGAGGGGGGTGTGCGGAGTTCACCGCAGCCAGGGTGTCCGCTGGACGATCGGCAGCGTCGCCCACACCCGGCCCAGGCCCCAGGTGTCGCCCGCGTTGACCAGCGCCAGGACCGCCAGCACCGCCGCGTAGATCAAGTGGTCGTCCATGAAGGGGTTGTTCTCCGGAGGCAGGACGGCGGTCCACATCATGACCAGCAGCAGCCCACCGGCCACGGCGGCGACCCGCATGCCGATGCCGAGCAGCAGCGCGACACCGATCCCGGCCAGGCCGATCATGAAGAGCCAGTCCGCCCAGGCGGCACCGGCGATCCCGGTGTAGAGATCCTTGAACGGGCCGGTCACGCCGAAGGTCAGGAATCCCTTGGTGGGGCTACCCCCGTTGATCCAGGCGTTCTTCGACTCGGTGGCCATCCCGAAACCGAACACCTTGTCGATGAAGGCCCAGAGGAAGATCCAGCCCAGTGCCAGCCGGGTGCCGGCCAGGATGTACCGGACGGCCCGCTCGTGAGTGGTGCCGGCCTTCGCAGCGGTGTTCTCGGCGGTGACCCGCTCGGTCGTCGCGATCATGGTCTCCACGTCCTTTCTCAGCTTCGCACCGCGCTTCCCGGTGGCATCTCCAGTGGACGCTCCCGGCGTTCCCGGCGGCAGGGCCGACAGACCGCAACCGCTCGGGACGTTCGACCCCTCCGGTCCGGTCCGGCGGCCCTGACGACCGTCGGCGCTCGGTCGTAGCGTCCGAGATGGACCACGAGAGGGAGGCCGTGATGAGGACCTGGCAGGTGGGTGACGTGATGACCCGGGAGGTCGAGACCGTGGTGGCCGAGACCCCGTACCGGGAGATCGTCGATGTGCTGTTGCGCCGCGGGGTCAGCGCGGTGCCGGTGATCGACGATTTCCGCCGAGTGCTGGGGGTGGTGTCCGAGGCCGATCTGCTGCACCGGGTCGAACGCGCCGGTGAGCCGGCGCTGCGACGGGTCTTCGAGAGCCGCCGTCGGCGTGGCGCGCGGAGCAAGGGTGCGGCCCTGCTGGCCGGCGACCTGATGACCGCGCCGGCGGTCACCACCGATCCGGAGGCGCCGCTGTCCGCCGCTGCCCGAGTGATGGACCGCGAGCAGGTCAAGCGGCTGCCCGTGGTGGACGACCTCGGCCGGTTGATCGGCATCGTCGGTCGTGCCGACCTGCTGCGGGTGCACCTGCGGTCGGACGCCGAGATTCGTGAGGACGTGGTGCAGGAGGTGCTTCGCCGGGTGCTCGCCGTGCGGGACGGACTGGTCACGGTCGAGGTCCGCCACGGTGACGTGACGCTTGCCGGTCGGCTGGACCGCCGCTCCGCCGTCGACCTCGCCGGTCGGCTCGCGGCGCAGGTCAGTGGCGTGGTGCGGGTGGCAAACGCGATCGCCTACGACGCCGACGACACGGTCACCGACCCCGGCCAGGTGATGCCGGTCGCCTGAGGGCGGCTACCCGCCCGCCCGGAGCCTCAGCCGCCGCCCGCACTGCTAGCTGCCAGATCATCGTATGGGCCCGACCCGACTTCGTTCGACCGCCCGATGCCGGGTCGGGCGTTCACCTAGGCTCGAAAAGGGCTGGCCGGCCTGGTCGACGGGCGGTGCGCGGTGGTCGATGCGGAGGGCGTCGGTGGCTGAGGCGACGGTCGCGGTCCCGCTGTGGGCCTGGGCGGCGGTCGGCACGGTGATCGCGGTGCTGCTCGCCGTGGATGTGTTCCTGCACCGGGACAACCACGTCATCGAGCTCCGCGAGGCGTTGCTGTGGAGCGCCGTCTGGATCGGCGCGGGTCTGCTGTTCGGGTTGGTCGTCTGGTGGGGCCTCGGGGGCGACCCGGCCATCGCGTACTTCTCCGGCTACCTGCTGGAGAAGGCGCTCTCGGTGGACAACGTGTTCGTCTTCGCGCTGCTCTTCGGCTACTTCCAGGTGCCGTCGGGCTACCAGCACAAGGTGCTGTTCTGGGGTGTCGTGGGGGCGCTCGTCTTCCGGCTGCTGTTCATCCTCGCCGGTGCCGAGTTGCTGGACCGGCTCGCCTGGGCCGGGTTCGTGCTGGGTGCGTTCCTGATCTGGACCGGCTGGCGGCTGGCCGTACGCGGGAAGCCGGACGTCAACCCGGAACGCAACGTCGTGGTCCGGCTGTTCCGGCGGCTGGTGCCCACCGACGCCCGCTACCACGGCGACCGGTTCACCGCCCGGGTGGCCGGCCGACGGGTGGCCACGTTGCTGCTGGTCGCGCTCGTCGCCATCGAGGCCACCGACGTGGTCTTCGCCATCGACTCGGTGGCGGCGATCCTTGCCATCACCACGAACACCTTCCTGGTCTGGACGGCCACCGCGTTCGCCGTACTGGGGCTGCGCAGCCTCTACTTCTGCCTCGCCGGCCTGCTGCGGCACTTCGGCTACCTGCGATACGGGTTGGCGCTGCTACTGGCCTTCGCCGGGCTGAAGCTGATCCTCGCCGAGACGCCGGTGGGCAAGCTGCCGGTCTGGTTGACCCTCGCCGTGGTGCTGCTGACCCTGGCGGTTTCCATCGGCGCCAGCACCCTGGCCGCCCGCCGCCGAACCGACGCTTGACCCGCCGAACCGAGGGCTGAGCCGCCGGGACGCTGGCTGAGCCGACGGGTAGTGCCCCGACCGCCGGGTGGCGGCGGAGGTCAGCCGGCCAGCACCGGCCGGGACAGCTGGTCGGCGAGCAGCGCGGGCGCCTCGGCCAGGGACGGGCCGTACCAGGTGAGGTGCCGCCCGGAGAGCAGAGCGCACGGTACGCCGGGGAACGCCTCGGGCCCGTCGTCGGCGGTGAACCGGTACGGCTCGTCGGGCAGCACCACCAGGTCGGGCTCCCGCTCGCGTAGCTCGGTGAGGGTCGGGCGGGGATAGCGCTCGGGGTGCTCCTCGTAGGTGTTCGACACGCCGAGTCGACGCAGCACGTCACCGGCGAACGTGTCGCCGCCGAGCACCACCCACGGTCGACGCCAGACCGGCACCACAGCGCTGCGGGTCGCCGTCAGCGGAGGTGGAGTGGCCCACGCCCGCCGGGCGGCCCGCAGCCAGTCCGGCTCCGTCGGCGCACCCAGTTCGGTCAGCAGGTCGCCCAGCTCCGTCAACGCGCCGGGAACGGTCCGTGGATAGGTGACCCGCACCGGCACGCCGGCCGCCCGCAGCGCCTCCGCGTCGGCGCGGCGGTTCTCCTCGACGTTGAGCAGCACCAGGTCCGGCCGCAGCGCACGCACCCGGTCCAGATCGGGGTACTTGCTGCCACCGACCCGGGCCACGTCGAGCCCGGCCGGGTGGCTGCACCAGTCGGTGGCCCCGACCAGTGCTCCCGGCAGGGTCAGCGCCACCGCCTCGGTCAGGGACGGCACCAGCGACACCACCCGCACCCGCGTACCTCCGTTCGCCGCCGACACCGATCATGCCCCCTCGTGCCGACGTCGGGTCAGGGGTGGCCGGGCTCGATGCGGGCGGTCACGTCGAGGTGCGCGGGCTGGCAGTCGGTCGTTGCCGCGAATCGGCGGACCGCCGCGCGAACGTGTTCGCGTACGCCGGCGGTCGGCGCGTCGGCGGTGAGGTCCACCCGGATCCACACGTCGGGGTGCGGTGGTTCGCCGGTGAGCACCACCCGGGCCCGGCGTACGCCGGGGTTGCCGGTCAGGTCGCGTACCAGCGCGTCGGCGAGGACGTCGGTGGCCAGCCGGGTCCGGCCCGGCCGGCGTCCGGGGTGGCTCAGGGTGCCGCGCAACGTGCCATCCGGGCCCCGCAGCTCCCGGGTCAGCAGGCGCTGCCCGGCCAGTGCGAGCAGGGCTGCGGCGGCGGCCGCGGCCAGGCCGCTCCACGGCGCGGCCCTCCGCAACCGCTCGACCAGCTCGGCGCTGAGCAGCGCCGCCGCCGGGTCGGTGCCGGGCAACGTGCCGAGGCTGGCCGTCAGTGCCGCCGCGCCGCCCGCGACCAGCAGCAGCGCGATGATGGTCCACAGCAGCCGGTGCCCGGCGTTGGTCACGCCGGCCGTCGCCGGGGCAGCAGCCGGACGTCGATCCGGGCCGGGCGCGGTGCGGTGAGGTGACGCAACTCCTGGTGCACAGCGAACTCGATCTCCGCCCGGGCCGCCGGGTCGCCGGTCGCGCGGACCCGGGGGCGCCACTGACCGCCGCGCCGTCGGACCCGAACGCGGGCACGGCGGACGCCCGGCACCGCGCTGGCGGCGTCAGCGAGCCGCCGTTCCACGCAGCGCCGGTGCAGGTACCAGCCGTCGTGCTCGTCGGCGCGCAGGCGGGCCGGTGTCCAGCGGCGCAGTTGGGCGACGAGGATGGCCAGGCCCAGCAGGAGAGCCCCGCCGGCCACGGCCCGGACGGTGGGGTCGCGCCACCGGGTGCCGCTCAGCGCGTCGAGCCAGCCGCTGGTGTCGAGCGGTGTCGGTCGGTGCAGGGTGAGCAGCAACGCCTGGACGGCCGCCGCCGCGCCACCGAGAAGCAGCACGGTGGCCAGCAGCAACGAGGCGACCCGGTTGGCGGTGCGCATCTCAGCCGTCCTCCGGAGTGGCGGTGCCGACGCCGGAGGAGTCGACGCCGGGGACGAGCAGGTCGTCAACGGTGACCGTCACCACCGCCACGCGGAGCCCGGTCTGGGCGGCCACCCGGTCGGTGACCACCGCCCGGACCGTCTCGGCGATAGTCGGCACACTGTGCCCGTACCAGGTGATCAGGTGCAGGTCGAGTCCGACGGACCGGTCATCCAGACGGACCGCCGCCGGGCGGACGACGGACACGCCCGGCACGAGGCTGGCCGCCTGCACCGCGATCCGCGCGACGTCCGCCGTGTCGCCAGGGCGGCGTTCCGGACCGGCCGTCCCGGCGGCCAGTCCGGTGCTGGGGTTCGTCCCCGCGGACGGGCGGGTGGTCATCGCCGCCGCCGAGTGTCGGCGCGGCGATCGCCGAGACCGGTCATCGCGAGGTCGCCGTCGAGCACCCGGACGACCAGCCAGCCGAGCAGACCGGCGAGCACGGCGAGGGCGGCCACGCCGACGCCGGCGAGCGCCCAGACCGCCACGGCGAGGAACCCGGCGAGGAAGCCGAACTGCTGTCGCGACATGCTCACCTCCGGGCCGGTCCGGTACCGGCGGTCGCTGGATACACCCGGCGGCCACCCCTGGAACGTCAACGCTGCTGTGATACACGTCACAGGAGAAGTCGATGGCCCATGATCGACCACCTAGACTCGGCCCGGCTCGACCGACCGGCGGATGGATCAGGCAGATGACGAGCATCGGGAGCGACGACCGCGGTTGGCTGCGGGCGATGCCCGCCGAGGCGGGGCGCGACGCGCTGCTCAGCCGCGCCGGCCATCGGGTCCTGGCGGCACGCCGGCTCACTGACCTGCTCCAGGGCCGCCCGCCCGGCGTCACCGGCAGTCAGTGGACCTCGGCGAGCCGCGCCAGCTTCGACTTCGTGGTCTACGCCGCCGACACCGGCCGTCCGGTCGTCGCCGTACAGATCGGCCCCGTTCCGCCTCCCGGCTCGGCGCAGCAGCGCGTGGAGCGCCTCACGGACGCGGTGGGCGCGGCCGCCGGCCTGCCCACTCTGCGGATCGGGTCGCCCACGTTGAGCGCCGCCGAGCATGGCCGCCGCCTGGTCGAGTACGTGATCGACGCGCGCGCGTACGCCGAGGGCGGGGCCACCGCCGCCGGGACCGAACCGGCGCCGGTGGGCTTCCGGGACATCCTGGGCCGGCTGCCGGACGGGCGTACCGGGCCGGTGAACGACCTCGGCGCGCTGACCCGTGTGGCAGCGGTCGAGGCGTACGTGGCCGGGCAGGTGGCCGACCCGATCGTGCGAGGACTGCACGTCCGCTGGGTAAACGGGCCGGCACAGGGGTGGAGTTGGGTGCAGGTACGCCCCGACGCGTGCCTCATCGAGCAGGTCTCGGTGACCGAACACCGTTTCTCCTGCGGCATCGACGCGGCCCGGCTGGCCGAGGATCTCGCCGCCGTCGCCGTGGGGGAACGACTGCGCGAGAACGCCGTCGCCGACCTGCTGTCGCGCGCCGAGTGGACCGCGCAGATCGCCGCGCTGAGCCAGCGCCGCCACGAACTGGTCGGCGGGTTCGCCTTCGACCACCTCTGCGCCGACTGACCAGCGCCCGTTTCACCTGCTGATCCCTGCTCCGCACCGGCTCCGTGTCGGGTCGCGGCAATTTCCTGTGCGTCTGTTGAACCTTCCCGGCCGCCGCCCCGTACTCCTGCGCGAATGAACAGGATCTCCCCATCCGCGTCCACCGGGCGCGGGAGACGGTGCGGAAAGGGCATCGTCGGCCATCGACGCATTACCGGGTAGGTCACGGTGGGTCGCCACCGCGGCGTGCCACCTCACATCCGTCGGTCCGCCGAGGGCAGAAATCCACTACCGGATCGAGAAGGAGAGCAATTCGATGCGCAGGTCCACTCGGGCGCGCCGGCCTTCCGGCAACGCGCGGAGCAAGCGTCTGCTGGCAGTTGTCGGCACGCTCGCGGTCTTCGGCGGAGTTGTCGCCGTGACTCAGATTTCGTCGGCCCAGGACCGGCGGACAAATAAGCCGCGTCCGGCTTCCGGGCAGTGCGTGGAGCCGAGCCCGGGCGCGACCGCGCCGACCGGTGGCGGCTCGACCAGCCGAACTTGGCAGAACGGTCGGTGGGTGCGTAATCACTGGGGTGACGGACAGCAGTCGGTCCCCGAGTGCGAGGACGGCAAGGACGGCACCGTGGGCACCGGCACGGCCATCGCCTGTCCGGACGTGGCGAGCAAGCTGCCGCAGGTGCCAGACCGGGCTCGGGCCGAGGTGGACCGCAACCTCGCCCAGTTGCAGACCCAGATCGCCGAGGCGGACCGCCGGCTCGCCGCCGAGGGCAACAAGGGTGAGGCGTTCATCCGCAACGCGATCCTCCAGCCGTTGGCCGGCAAGCGCCGCGCCGTGCTGGACCGGATCACGACCGCCATCGACCGGGCCGGACCCCGGCCGCAGGGCCTCGCGCAGCTCGCCGAGTGCCAGGTGCAGCCCACCGGCGGAACGGGCGGCAACAACGGCGGCGGCACCACTCCCACCACCACCCCCGGCGGTGGCAACAACGGTGGCGGGAACAACGGTGGCGGGAACAACGGCGGTGGCACCGAGCCCGGCGCCGGGCTCGGCGTGCTCGCCAACGACTGCGACGAGAGCCGGCTCGAGCCGCACAACGGTTTCCAGAACGGCAACCGCTGCGTGAGCACCGAATTCGGTGAGGTCGGCGCGGCGGCCAACAACCCGTCGCTGCTGATCACCCAGTTCCCCGACCAGGTCGGCCAGAACCAGCCCTTCACCCTGCGGGTCAGCACCCGCAACCTGGTCCGGGACCGCTTCCTGGCCGCCGGTCAGGGTGGTTACTACGTGGAGAGCTCGCTCCTCAACGACCAGGGCCTGGTCCGCGGTCACTTCCACACCGCGTGCCGGATGCTGGACAGCCTGACCGCTCCGCCGGAGCCGCAGGAGGTGCCCGCGTTCTTCGTCGCGACCGAGGACGGCCGCGGCGGCGCCCAGCCCGACGAGGTGACGATCCAGATTCCGGGCCTGCCGGAGTCCGGTACCGCCCAGTGCTCCGTCTGGGCCGGTGACGGCTCGCACCGCCTGCCGATGATGGAGCGGGCCAACCAGACCCCCGCCTTCGACTCGGTGCGCATCGACGTCAACTGACCTGACGTACCGGCGGCGGCCGGCCACCCGGGGCGACGACCCGGGGTGGCTGGCCGCCGCTTCGGTTGCCCGGACAAACGACGGGGCCCCGCCGTTTCCGGCGGGGCCCCGTCGAGTCGCGTCAGCGGCTCTTGTACGCCTCGACGACCTCAACCGGGATCCGGCCGCGCTCGGAAATCTTGTAGCCGTTCTTGACGGCCCATTCCCGGATGGCCCGGTTCTGCTCCCGATCCATTCCCGCGCCGGCGGGTCGCCCCGGCCGCCGGACCGAACGGGCGCTCTCCACCGGGCCGCGCCCGATCCGCCGACCCGCATTGATGTACGGATCGAGCGCCTTGCGCAGGACGCCGGCATTCTCGTCGGAGACGTCGATCGTGTAGGCCACGCCGTCGAGACTGAACTCAACCGTCCGGTCGGCCTTCCCACCGTCGAGGTCGTCGGTCAGGACCGTGATTACTTTTCTCGCCATTGCCGATTACTCCCTGTGTGCGGCGGGATGTGTCCAAAGTCTGACCTATCACCCCGGTAATCCGCAACAATATGCCTTCCATTCATTCGGCGCGTCGCGATTCCGTTACCGAGCAAAACCATGAATCGGTTCGGTGGCGAGGCTTCATTCCCCGAGGATGCCGCTGTGACCGGCGATGGCAGCCGCCTCGGCCCGGTTCGAGACCCGCAACTTGCGCAGCAGCGCGGCGGTCATCCGTTTCACCGTCCGTTCGGAGACGTGCAGTTCTTCGGCGATGTCGACGGTGTTGCGGCCGGCGGCGATCGCCCGCAGCAGCCGCCGTTCCTCGCCGTCCAGGTCGACGGGCGCGGAGCGGGTGGGCCCCAGCAGCATGGCGCGCAGCAGTTCAGCCGGCAGTACCGCCCAGCCGTCGAGGATCGCCAGCAGCGGGGGCAGCAGCTCCTCCGGTTCGCTGGTCTTGGGCAGGAACCCCTCGGCACCGGCCCGCAGCGCCTCCACCGCTGGCCCGGGGTCGGCGGAGCCGGACATCGCGACCACCCGTACCCGTGGGGTGGTCCGCCGGATCGCGGCCACCGCCCGGATGCCGCCGGGCGGCGGCATGTGCAGGTCGACCAGGGCCAGGTCGGGGCGGCAGCTGCTGACCAGGGCCGCCGCCGCGGCGGCGTCGCCGGTCGAGGCGGCCACCTCGACGCGTCCGTTGGTGGTGATCGGGAGCAGCAACTCCAGGCCGCGGACGAACAGGGGGTGATCGTCCACGACGACGAGTCGCAAGGTGGAGGCTCCCGGCATGTCTGCGCCGTTCCCCAGCGGGTACCGATCATGCGGGTTCGCACCGAACGAGAGGACTCGGGTGGATGCGCGTACGGCACGGTTTGCGGGACCTGCTGCGAGGGTTGCGCCCCATTGAGCCGACACCGGGCGAGAAGCGACCGACGGCGGCCGATTCCGAGCTGCTGCTGCGGGTGCTGTGTCACGAGTTCCGGACGCCGATCAGCACCCTGACCTCGCTGACCCGCGCGTTGGCCGACGAGCGTCGGGAGCTGACCGGGGACGACCGGCGGGCACTCAGTGCGCTGGCCCGCGACCAGGCCGCCCACCTTCAGAGCCTGCTGCGTGACGCGACCGCCGGCACCGGTGTGCTGACGCCGACTCCGCAGCCGGATCCGGCCGTCGCGCTGGCGGGCATCCTGCGGGAGGCCGCCGCGTTGGTGCCGCTCGCCCGTCGGCGGGTGCGAGCCACCCGGGAGGCGGCCTCCTGCCCGGTGCCGTCCGGACGAACCCGACAGGTACTGGTCAACCTGGTGCAGAACGCGCTACGGCACGGGCCGCCGGACGGACAGGTCGGGCTCTACGCCACGGTGCGCGGCCCGAGCCTGAGCATCCTGGTCACCGACGAGGGTCGGGTCGACGATGCGCTGCTGGTCGCGCTGCGGCGTCCGGCGCCGGCCGTCGGGATGTCCGGTCTGGGCCTGTGGATCGCGCGGCAGCTCGTCGCGACGGACGGGGGAGCGTTGCGGGCGCACCGGCTACGGCCGCGTGGAGTGGCGTTGGAGGTGCTGCTGCCGATGGCCCGCCCGGTGCGCTGACCCGGCCGGGACACCGGTTGGCCCGCTCGGGTCATCGGGGCGGGAACGGCCTCGCTACCTATTTTTCGGTACCGAGGAGGTTGGATGTTCAGCCACGTCAAGGATCTGCAGTTCGAAGCCAAGCCGGACGGCCCGGATGCGGCGTTCGCCCGGCGGTTGCAGGAGGTGCTGGGCGGCAAGTGGGGCGAGATGACGGTCGCCAACCAATATCTCTTCCAGGGTTGGAACTGCCGACTGCCCGGCAAGTACAAGGACCTGCTGCTCGACGTCGGCACGGAGGAGATGGGCCACGTCGAGATGATCGTCACGATGATCACCCGGCTGTTGGACAACGCGCCGCTGTCACTGACCGAGGGGATCGCGGAGGATCCCGGAGGCGCCGCGACCTACGCCGGTGAGAATCCGGCGCACTTCATCCACGGCGGAGGTGGCGCCCTGCCCGCCGACTCCAACGGGGTGCCCTGGAACGGCTCGTTCGTCACCGCCAGCGGCAACCTGCTGGCCGACTTCCAGCTCAACGTCACCGCCGAGGCGCAGGGTCGGCTCCAGGTCGCCCGGTTGTTCCACATGACCGACGACCCGGGCGTCAAGCAGATGCTGCGCTTCCTGCTGGCCCGCGACACGATGCACCAGAACATGTGGCTGGCGGCGATCGAGCAGCTCAAGGAGGACGGCCTGGAGGAGATGCCGGTGCCAGAGGCGTTTCCGGACTCGGGCGAGTTCACCGAGGAGTACGGCTACACCTACCTGGGTTTCTCCTCGGGCACCGACGCCGCCCAGGGGCGCTGGGCGTCCGGGCCCTCGCCGGACGGCAAGGGCGAGTTTCGGTACGACGACAACCCGCGGGCGAACGCGCCGGAACCGGTGCTGGCCCCGGGTGACCCTCGTCTGTACGGCACCAACCCGGGAGTGGCCGGCTCGGTGGTGAACACGGTGAAGAGCAAGCTCACCTGAGGTGCCCGTCGGGTCGCCCACCGGTCCCGGGCGACCCGACGGACCGGGCGCGAAAGTGGCCTGGGTCACAGGCCGGAACAAGGGGAACGCTTTGTTACTTGAGTGAGACACGCTCAACTAACGCGAGGTGTTCGATGGCAACTCTTCCGGTACTGCCCCTGACCGACGCCGTGCTGCTGCCCGGCATGGTCATCCCGGTGACCCTCGACCCCACCACCCAGGCCGCGATCGACGCGGCGCGGGCGACCGGCGACCGCAAGCTGCTGGCCGTGCCGCGCATCGACGGCGAGTACGGCCCGGTGGGCGTGGTCGCCACCATCGAGAAGGTCGGCCGCCTGCCTGAGGGCGAGCCCGCCGCCGTCATCCGTGGCCTGTCCCGGGCCCGGATCGGCTCCGGCGTGCCCGGCCCCGGCGCCGCCCTCTGGGTCGAGGCGACCGAACTCGACGAACCCGCCCACGCCGGTCGGGCCCGCGAACTCGCCCGTGAGTACCGCGCCCTGGTGACCTCCGTGCTCCAGCAGCGGGGCGCCTGGCAGGTCATCGACGCGGTGGAGCGGATGACCGACCTCTCCGAGCTGGCCGACTCGGCCGGTTACGCGCCCTGGCTGACGCTGGAGCAGAAGACCGAGCTGCTCGCCGCGCCGGACGTCACCGCCCGGCTGGAGCTGCTGGTCGGCTGGGTGAAGGACTACCTGGCCGAGCAGGAGGTCACCGAGCAGATCAACAGTGACGTCCGCGAGGGGCTGGAGAAGTCCCAGCGCGAGTTCCTGCTGCGCCAGCAGCTCGCCGCGATCCGCAAGGAGCTGGGCGAGGACGAGCCGGACGGCTCCGCCGACTACCGGTCCCGCGTCGAGTCCGCCGAGCTGCCGGAGAAGGTCCGCGAGGCGGCCATGCGCGAGGTCGGCAAGCTGGAGCGGGCCAGCGACGCCTCCCCGGAGGCGGGCTGGATCCGTACCTGGCTGGACACCGTGCTCGAGATGCCCTGGGGCACGCGTACCGACGACAACACCGACCTGACCGCGGCCCGCGCGGTGCTCGACGCCGACCACGCCGGCCTGGCCGACGTCAAGGACCGCATCCTGGAGTACCTGGCCGTGCGCAACCGGCGCGCCGAGCGCAACCTCGGTGTGGTGGGCGGTCGCGGCTCCGGCGCGGTGCTCGCCCTCGCCGGTCCTCCCGGAGTGGGTAAGACCAGCCTCGGCGAGTCCGTGGCGCGGGCGCTCGGGCGCAACTTCGTCCGGGTCTCGCTCGGTGGCGTCCGCGACGAGGCGGAGATCCGCGGGCACCGGCGCACCTACGTGGGGGCGCTGCCCGGTCGGATCGTCCGCGCGCTGCGCGAGGCCGGTTCGATGAACCCCGTCGTGCTCCTCGACGAGGTGGACAAGCTGGCCGCCGGCTACGCCGGTGACCCGGCCGCCGCCCTGCTGGAGGTGCTCGACCCGGCCCAGAACCACACCTTCCGGGACCACTACCTGGAGGTCGACCTCGACCTGTCCGACGTGCTCTTCCTGGCCACCGCCAACGTGGTGGAGTCCATCCCCGGCCCCCTGCTGGACCGGATGGAGCTGGTCACCCTGGACGGGTACACCGAGGACGAGAAGGTCTCCATCGCCCGTGACCACCTGCTGCCCCGGCAGCGGGAGCGGGCCGGGCTGACCGCCGACGAGGTGGAGATCGCCGACGAGGCGTTGGCGCTGATCGCGGGGGAGTACACCCGAGAGGCCGGGGTCCGGCAGCTCGAACGTGGCCTCGCCAAGATCCTGCGCAAGGTGGCGGTGACGCTGGCGACCGACCCGTCGCCGGTACGCGTCGACACCGACAACCTCACCCGCTACCTGGGGCGGCCGAAGTTCACCCCGGAGTCGGCCGAGCGCACCGCGGTGCCCGGCGTGGCAACCGGCCTCGCCGTCACCGGCGCCGGCGGGGACGTGCTCTTCATCGAGGCGACCAGCATGGAGGGCGAGCCGGGGCTGACCCTGACCGGCCAGCTCGGTGACGTGATGAAGGAGTCGGCGCAGATCGCGCTCTCCTACCTACGCTCCAACGGGCGGCGGTTCGGCATCGACCCGAACGCTCTCGCGGGACGCCGGATCCACGTCCACTTCCCGGCGGGCGCGGTGCCCAAGGACGGTCCGAGCGCCGGCATCACCATGGTCACGGCCCTGGCGTCGCTGGTCACCGGCCGCCCGGTCCGTCCCGAGTTCGGGATGACCGGTGAGGTGACGCTCTCCGGTCGGGTGCTGCCGATCGGTGGGGTGAAGCAGAAGCTGCTCGCCGCGCACCGGGCCGGCCTCACCGAGGTGATCATCCCGGCGCGCAACGAGCCCGACCTGGACGACCTGCCGACCGAGGTGCGCGAGGCGCTGACCGTGCACACCCTGGCCGACGTGGCCGACGTGCTCGCCCTGGCGCTGCGCCCGGCCGACGTGAAGACGCTTGACGGGCCGGCGCTCTTCGCGGTCTGACGCTCCGACCATCCGGGCCCCCGCCGTCTTGCGACGGCGGGGGCCCTTTCGGTACGCGGGGAGGTCTACTGTCTCGTCTGCACCGTCAACCACCTCTCCGCCGCGAGGCGGCCCCTGGAGGAACCCCCCGTGAACGTGGTGCTCTGGATCATTCAGTTCCTGCTCGCCGCCGTCTTCGCCGGTGCCGGGCTGGCCAAGCTGAGCCAGCCCAAGGAGAAGTTGCGCGAGGTGATGCGGTGGGTGGACCCCGTCCCACCGTCACAGGTCAAGTCGCTCGGCGCGGTCGAGCTGCTGGCCGCCGTCGGGCTCGTGCTGCCCGCTGCCACCGGCATCGCCACAGTGCTCACCCCGCTCGCCGCCGTCGGGCTGGTCATCGTCATGATCGGCGGCCTCCTGGTGCACCTGCGCGCCGGCAAGCAGCAGACCACCCAGCAGGGGCGTCGCACCGAGATCCAGGGCGCGGTCACCTGCGCGGTGCTGCTCGTCCTCGCCGCAGTGGTGGCCTGGGGCCGTTTCGGCCCGTACGCCCTCTGATCCGCGTCGGCGAGCACGCGACAATGCACAGTAGAGTCTGCCCGCCGCTCGAGGTGGCACTCAACGGGGGAGAGGCATGGAACCGATCGTGAGCGCACCTGGTGCGGTGCCGCCGGCAGCGCCACAACGGTCAGATCCACCGAGCCGACGGTTGGGACGGCGGGTGCTCTTCGCCGGCGGCGCGGGCGCCGCGGTGGCGACCACGGTGGCCACCCTCGCCGGTGCCGAACAGGCGGGATCGCCGCCCGTCACGACCGTGCGGGAGGCCCCGCTCAGCCTCCGGGACCCCCGGGTCGGCTGCCGGCTCGACGGCAGTGACGAGTCGGACAAGGTCACCACGGCGCTGAACCTGCTGCCGGCGGGTGGCGGGGAGATCTTCCAACCGGTGGGCGCGCTCGGTCTCGGATCGGAGGTCCGCTTTCCGACGAGTGTGACCTGGACCGGCGAGAACATCGGCGCCGCGATCATCCAGCCGGCCCCGGGCTACACCGGCCGTCTGGTCTCGAGCGGTAAGTACAACCAGATCTCCAACGTGCACTTCTACGGCATGCAGACCTCCAACGTGCTGTTGACCGTCCGCGGCCCCCGGTCGACCTTCCACCACCTGCACTTCGGCAACTCGGGCAGCCACGCGATCGAGTTCCTCGGCAAGGACGCGGACACCAGCGCCCACGCCAACAAGATCACCGATATCAACATCGAGGACTGCCTCGGCGTCGGCATCCTGGTGAACAAGGTCGCGTACGACAACGAGTTCCTCAACGTCTGGGTCGGTGAGTGCCAGACCGGGATACGGCTGCTGGACAGCGCCTGCTTCTTCGACAACCTGCATGTCTGGGGTTGCCGGGGCAACGGAGTGGAACTGCGCGAACCCGCCCACCGGAACATCTTCCAGAACGTCTACCTGGAATCGAACGGCACGAGTGGCACTGGCAGCGGCGCCGACCTTCGGCAGGTCTGGGGGACCCAGTTCATCGGCGGCCGGCTGTGGCGCAACGCCACCAACGGCATCGAGGTCTCCTCATCCGGACGTACCCGGATCATGGGGCTCGACATCCACGACAACGGCGCGAACGGGATCCTCGGCCGCGACGCCGACCTGTGCCAGGTGATCGGCAACCAGTTCTACGACGACGCGACGCCCCGCCGCCAGGACCGACCGATCGTGACGGTCGGCACCAGCAACAACTGGATCGTCACCAACAACGTGATGCGGGCGTACGACCACCGCTCCGGTGGCGCGTCGCTGGCCGGCGCCAACAACGTCGTCAACGGAAACATCGGCTAGACCGGCGGGCGGCGGGTGCCCATGTTTTTCCCGCCGCCTCGCCAGGCCGGGTCGTCGGCGGCCGTCGTACTCCGGCGGTCGCCGACCGCGTTCTCAGCGCTCGTCGCCGCCGCGGTCGCGGCGCACGGTGGCCCTGCGGCCCTTGATCGTGCTGGAGCGCAAGCCGGAGATGACCTCGTCGGCCACCCCCTGCGGCACCTCCACCAGTGAGAACCGGTCGGCGATCTCGATCGAGCCGATGTCCCGGCCGCGGATGCCGGTCTCCCCGGTGATCGCGCCGACCAGATCCTGCGGGCGCACCCCGGCACGTCGACCCAGGCCGACGAAGACCTGCACGGTGTTGCCGCCGCCGGAGCGGGGCCGGCCCCCGCCCCGCCGGTCGCCGCCCCGGCCGCCGGCGTCCGGTCGGCCCTCGCGCGACCCGCGGACCGGAGCCTGCGGGATCTCCTCCTCGTCGTCGGAGCCCGGCGACGTCACCTCGTGGGCCAGCTTCACGGCGGCGAGGGCGACCTCCATCAGGTCGAACTCGTCGGTGAGCGTCTCCACGATCACCCGGAACGGGTCGAGGTCGTCCTCCAGCAGGCTCTCCCGCAGGGCCGCCTGGGTCAGTTCCAGCCGCCGGGTACGCATGTCGGCCACGGTGGGGATCTTGTCGATGGTGATCCGCTGGCCGGTCACCCTCTCGATGGTCTTGAGCATCCGGTGCTCACGCGGCTCGGCGAGGGTGATCGCCACGCCCTCGCGGCCGGCCCGACCCACCCGACCGATCCGGTGGACGTACGACTCCGGCGCGGACGGCACGTCGTAGTTGACCACGTGGGTCAACTGCTCGACGTCCAGCCCCCGCGCCGCCACGTCGGTGGCCACCAGCAGGTCGGCGGTGCCCGCCCGCAGCCGGCCCATGACCCGGTCGCGCTGCTCCTGGCTCATGCCACCGTGCAGCGCCTCGGAGCGGTAGCCCCGACCGTTCATCGTCTCGGTCAACCGGTCGACCTCTTCCCGGCTGCGGCAGAACACGATCGCCGCCGTCGGGGACTCCACGTCCAACACCCGACCCAGCGCGGCCGGCTTGTGCGCCCGGGTCACGATGTACGCGCTCTGCCGCACCCGGGGCGCCTCACCCGCGACCGTCTGCTCCCGGCCGATCTCGATCCGCACCGGTTCGCGCAGGTGCTGGCGGGCCATCCCGTCGATGCGCGAGGGCATGGTGGCCGAGAAGAGCACCGTCTGACGCTGCGCCGGAGCGTGCTCCAGGATCGCCTCGATGTCCTCGGCGAAGCCCATGTCGAGCATCTCGTCGGCCTCGTCGAGCACCACCGTGGCCAACCCGCCGAGGCGCAGGGTGCCCCGGGCGATGTGGTCGAGGGCCCGCCCCGGGGTGGCCACCACCACGTCGACACCGCTGTCCAGTGCCCGCAACTGCCGCCCGATCGGCTGCCCACCGTAGATCGGCAGCACCCGCGCGCCCAGGTCCTTGCCGTAGCGGTGGAACGCCTCGGAGACCTGTACCGCCAGCTCCCGGGTCGGCACCAGCACCAGCGCCACCGGGTCGCCGCCCTGGCGGTGCGCCGTCATGAGGTTCAGCAGCGGCAGCGCGAACGCGGCCGTCTTGCCGGTGCCGGTGGCCGCCTGCCCCAGCAGGTCCCGACCCTCCAGCAGCGGTGGGATAGCCTCCCGCTGGATGGGAGTCGGCTCCTCGTATCCGAGGGCGGAGAGGGCGCCGAGCAACTCGGCGCGGAGCCCGAGCTCGGTGAAGGCGCTCACCTCGTCGGTGCCGTCCGGGGTGGTGTCGATCGGTGCGTCGTGCTGTGCAGGTGCGGAACTCATGTGCCAAGCCTTTCATCACGCCGTCCGGGCCGTTGCGGCGACCGCCACAAGAGCTGTCCCGAGCCCGTGCCGCCGCCGTTCCATGATCCCGGTGGCGTCCCCGGTCAGGCGTCGGTGGTCAGGATGGCCAGCACCATCACCGCGGCGAGGGCCACGTCGAGCACCACGCAGAGCTCGGCGTAGGCGCGCGGCACCACCCGGCGGTTGCGGTGGTGCACGATGTCCCAGCCGGCGTGCGCCAACCACCCGAGCGCCACCAGCCAGGCGGCGGTCCGCCCACCGGCCAGCACCGCGACCAGCGTCAGGGCGACCCAGATGGCCAGACCGGCGAGTTGGGTGGCGAGCACGCCCCGCCCGCCCAGCGTGCGGCGGGCCATGCCGATCACCAGGTAGCCACCGGGCAGCACCAGCATCGTCCACGGGCTGAGCACGGTCGGATCGACCCACATGTCCACCGTCAGCAGCAGCGCCAGCCCGCTCGGCCAGTGGCGGGCGAGCGCCACCACGGCCGGATGCCGGCGGATCGGCACCGGCGCCTCGTGCCGATGACGCACCGCCACCAGCACCATGGCCGGCACCATCAGCAGGTGACCGCCGAGCATCAGGGCGTCGGCATCCAGCAGGCCCGCCCACCACGGCACGAGCAGCAGCAGGAACGGCACGTACATCGCAGCGGCCATCTCGGCGACCCCACGCCAGTGGTGCGCCCGGTAGCGCATCCACACCGTCATTCCGACGGTCATGTTCGTGGCCATCACCAGTGCGGCGACGTCCGGCCGGGCCAGCGCATCGGAGACTCCCAGGGCGGCGCCGGGCAGCTCCCACAACGGCCCGAGCAGCAGCATCCCGGCGATCATCGCCAGCGCCATCTCGCCCAGGTGCCACAGCAGCCGCCGCGTGCTGCTGGTCGCTGCCGCGGCGGTCGGTGCCGCGGCGGTCGGTGCCGCCGCACTCGGCGTCGCGGTCGAGGGGGTCGGCTCGTCGGTGGGCAGGGGCGCGGGCGACGGTACGGCGGTGAGGTCGTCCGCGTACATCCTGGTGTTTTCCATGTCTCGACCCTGCCGGTGCCCCCGGTGTGGCCGGCAGACCCGTTCGTCACGGAAAAACCGTGCGGGCCGCACGGCCCGACCGTGACAGTTCGCATGGGTGGACCATGCGCCGGGCGGTCCTAGGATCGGTGCGTGGCGAGCGAGGCGGTGACTACCCGGGCGGACCGGCGGCTGCGTCGCGCTCGACGGGCGACGCTGGTGTCGCTGGCCACCGGCGTGTGGGCGAGCGTCCTGTTTCCGGCGGTCGGCCTGACCCGCGAGCCCGACCGGGTCCGGGTGACGCTCGGCGCGGTCGGCATCCTCGCCTTCGTGATCGCCCAGACCGTCGTCCTGTACGCGGCCGTGACGCCGTGGCTCGACCCGCGCTGGCGGCGTCGGGCCGAGCTGAGCCTGATCGGGGTGGCGGTGCTGACCGTTCCGCTGGTGGGCCCGGTGGCGGCCGGCAGGTGGCCGACCTGGGCCTGGCTCGGCGCGGCGCTGATCGGCATGACGCCGCTGCTGGTGCGGTGGCGGGCCGCGCTGGCGGTCGCGGTCGGCGTCCTGGCGGTGTCGGTCGCGGTGGCCTGGTGGACCGGTGGTTCCGTTGCGCGTCACCTCGCCGTGACCGGCGCAATCGGCGCGGCGGTCGCCGCCGTCAACGGGTTCCAGGTCTGGTTCTGGGACCTGCTCGTGGAGGCCCGGCAGGGCCAGGCCGCCCAGGCCCGGCTCGCCGCCGCCGAGGAACGGCTGCGCTTCGCCCGCGACGTGCACGACGTCCTGGGGCACCACCTCACGGTGATCGCGTTGAAGGCCGAACTCGCCGCCCGGCTCGCACCGGTCGACCCGGAACGGGCCGGGCGGGAGGCCGCCGAGGTGCAACGGTTGGCCGCCTCCGCGCTGGGCGAGGTACGCGAGACCGTGCACGGCTATCGGGCCGTCGACCTCGACGAACAGCTCGCCGCGGTGGTGGGGGTGCTGCGCTCCTGCGGGGTGCGGTGCACGGTTCTGCCACTGCCGGCGGACCTGCCGCAGCCCGCCGCGATCGAGCTGGCGGCGGTGCTGCGCGAGGCGAGCACCAACGTGCTGCGGCACAGCCGGGCTGACTGGTGCCGGATCCGCATCGATCGGGAGGATGACGTGGCCAGGATGACGGTGGCCAACGACGGCGCCGACGACCGCGGCCCGGACGCGCACAGCCACGGCCTGCGCGGGCTGGCCGACCGGCTCGCCGCCGCCGGGGGCGAGTTGCGGGTACGCCGGGAGGACGCGATCTTCACCCTCGAAGCCACAGTGCCGGCGCCGTCGTGATCCGCGTCCTGCTCGCCGACGACGAGGATCTGATCCGGGTCGCCGTCGCCGCGCTGCTCGCCCTGGAACCGGACATCGAGGTGGTGGCACACGCCGCCGACGGGAAGACAGCCGTCACCGCGGCGCTGGCGCACCGTCCGGACGTGGCAGTGGTGGACCTGGAGATGCCGGGCCTGGACGGCATCGCGGTAGCCGCCGAGCTGACCCGGGTCCGACCCGAGTGCGCGGTGGTCGTGCTGACCGGGCACGGTCGTCCCGGGCACCTGCGCCAGGCGCTGACCGCCGGCGCCCGTGGGTTCCTGCCCAAGGGCTCGCCGGGTGGGGCGCTCGCCGACGTGATCCGCCGGGTGCACGCCGGAGGGCGCTACGTCGACCCGACGCTGGCCGCCGACGCGTTGACCCTGCCCCCGTGCCCGCTGACCCCTCGGGAACTGGAGACGCTGCGGCTGGTGGAGGTCGGCGCCCCGGTCGCGGTGATCGCCCGTCGGGTGCACCTGTCCACTGGCACCGTGCGCAACCACCTCTCCGCCGCCGTGCAGAAGCTCGGCGCCGCCGACCGGGCCGAGGCCGTCCGCACCGCCCGGGACAACGGCTGGCTCTGACTTCGGTTGGCGTCCGCCGAGCAGGAGGGTCGCCGGCTAGCGTGGGCGCGTGCGTACTGTGGAGCTGGTCTGCTCGCCCGGCCTGGAGGTCGCGGTCCGGGCGGTCTGGGGCCGCCTGGCCGCCGCCGGGCTACCCAGCCTGGCCCGCAACATCCACCCCACCAACCGGCCGCACCTCACCCTCGCCGCCGTCGACGAGTTCCCGCCGGGGGTCGAGCACCGCCTCGCCGAACTGTTCGACGCCGCGCTGCCGGTTCCGGTGACACTCGACCGGGTCGTCGTCCTGGACGGCAGCGCGCCACTGGTCTGGCTCGTCCGACCCACGCCGGCGCTGACCGCGCTGCACGCCGCCGTCTGGGACGTTCTCGCCGATGCCGACGGACACCGCCCGTGGCACTCGCCCGACGCGTGGGTACCGCACCTGAGCCTGGCCCTGCGGTTCCGCGACGCCGACCTGCGGTTGGCGCGTGCCGTGGCCGGTGGGCAGCGCCCGACGGGCGACTTCGACGCCGCCCGCAGTTACGACGGCACGGACCGCTCGGTGACCGCGCTGACCCGGCTCCGCTGAGGCCGTCGCCCGCAAAGGCCCCGACGTGCCGAAGTGGCATCGCGGCCGCCTTCAAGGAGGGCAGCAGTCAGGCCGAGGCGGCCGTCGGAGCGTGTCGCCCCGACGGCCGCCGGCCCCATCCTGGTCAGTTGTCGCGCGGCTGCGGGATCTCCTGCCTCGTGAACGAGATGCCCGCCGCCGGGGCGGCCCGGGTGGCGATCGACGCAGCCGACTCGTCGGTGTCGTAGAGCCGAACCGAACCGTTGGCGGTCCGGCTCACGAAACCGAGTCGGATGCCGTTGGAGTTCTGGAAGACGAATGCCGTCGGGTCGGTCGGATAGGTCTCGTCCGGTACCGTCGCCGTGGCCCAGTCGCCCCAGGCGGTGGAGCCTGCGGCGGTCTGTCGGCTGTGCTGGATGGTGTCGTCGGTCGTCCGGGTGAACACCGAGACGCGGCCGGTGTTGGGGCTCAGGACGGCGGACGGGGAGCCGACCGGCGTGATCCCGCTGGCTCCCACCGCGGTCCAGGTGCCGGGCCAGGTGCCGTCGATGTTCTGCAACTGGCTCTTGACCACTCCGTCGGTGTGGCGGGCGAACACCATCAGGCGACGGCCAGGCAGTGTCACCACGCTCGGCGTGTCCACGAAGCCCGTGCCACCCAGCCCCGTCCAGGCGGAGGTCAGCGCGCCACCCTTGTACGTGGCGGCCTGCAGGGTGCCGGCAGCGTTGGCCACCAGAAGTGTGGCGGTGCCGTCAGCGCCCGGCACGGCGACCGGCGTCCCGGTCAGGCCGGTGCCACCGAGCGGCGTCCACGGAAACAGATCGCCGGCCGTGCCGTCCTGCCGCCGGTGCCACAGTGCGCCCTCGGCGTCCAAGGCGAAGACCACGCGGGTGTCGTCGGAGAGCCGGACGGCGGTCGGCTCCGAGCGCATCGCCCCACCGAGGGCGAGCCACGGGTTCCAGTCCGGCATGGCCGGCGTCTTCTGAGTCAACGAGCCCACGTTGCTGGTGGTCTCGTGGGCAACGATGGTGACCCGGTTCTGGGCGTCCGAGACCAGCGACGGCTTACCCGTGTACGCCTCGGTGCCGGGCGCCGGTGACCACTGGATCGAATACAGCGAGTCCGGGTTCGCGCGTCCGTGTCGCAGTTGACCGATGTTGTCGGTGTAGGCGATCTCCAGGCTGCCGAGCGCGGTGCCGGCGGGCGGGGCCTGCACGACCGCCAACGGGGCGTTCTGCTGCACCGGGGTGGCGGGCAGCGCGGGGCTGGTGATCGCCCCCTGCCGGCAGGTGTTGGTGGTGGTGAAGACGTTCGGGAAGCCGGCCCACCCGTTGCCGATCTGGTCCGCGGTCAGTGCCCAGGACAGGTTGTCCTCGCGGAAGCGGTACTGGAACAGATCACCGTCGGCCTGAATGCCGAAGAGCGTGTCTCCGCCGGCGGAGAAGAGCCCCTTGGTGAACCCCTGCCAGTCGCTCGAACCGACCTGACGGTCCCGCAGGAGCCACCGCTGACTCGCCGGGTCGAACCGGTGTCGGTAGAGCTTGCCGTCGGACGTGCGGCCGTAGAGGACGCCGGGGGCACCGGCCACGATCAGGTTGTACCGGTCCCAGCCGGAGTCGATGACACGTGCGTCGATGGTCCATTTCCGCGTCGGCTCGTCGAACCGGTACCAGCGCAGTTTGCCCTGGGCGTCGACGGCGTAGAAGTCGCCGATCTGATCCACAGTGATCTTGTTGCGGTAGCTGGCTGTCGCGTAGTTCGTGAAGCTCGAACTGATGATCCAGTTCTGCTTGCCGTCGACGGGTTCCCAGTCGCTGCCCGTCCATCGGTAGCGGTTGAGTCCGGTCGAGTTGATGCCGTAGACCCGGCCGTCCGGCCCACCCAGCAGGCGGCCGAACGTCTGCCAACCGCCGGGGCCGACGGTGGAAGCGGCCGTCCAGGTGCCGCCGTCCTTGCCCGGGGTGCTGTACTGGCGGCGGGAGAGCGTGCCGGCCGTTGTCGAGTTGAAGAACGCCGCGGCCCCTGTGCAGCTGAAGGCGTCGGTGGCCGCCTGCGCGGGAGACGCCGGCAGCGGTGCCACGAGGCCGGCGGCGCCGATGAGCGCTGCGGCGGTCAATGCCAGCGACCGACGCCGAGAAGACGTCCGTGGTGTGGACTCTTTGGTTAACTGGGACACGTTTGTGTGATCCTCCCCCGAGAAGAATAAGAATGACCGCAATGAATTGATCAGTCTGTGGTGATCGCCACATTCGCAGAGGGTCCACTGTGCGCGGTGAGTGATCCATCCGCCACGGTCGCGGCCCATCATGCACGACCGTGGGCCGCCTGCCAAGCGCGGAAGCTCGGCCCGGTTCGAGAAGTCCGGGAACGTCCATGATGGACATTCGGGGCGGGTCGGAGCAGGGAGCAAACGGACTTAAGGCTACAAATGGTCGAAGTCTTAACGGAAAGTAGTCTCCCCAGGTCGTAGCGCAAATGAGGAAGGTTGCCGCCACTCTGGCTTGACAGCCGATCGAGCGTGCTGCAACCTACAGCGGCATATCGATGAGTAGCAGCACACGGGGGTGTGAAGCTGTGACCGCTGACTTGGCGGCATTCTGCCGTGCCGAGGCGACACGAATATTGTTGGGCGCTCCGCTCCCGCGTGAATTCCGTCCACCCGAGTTGTCTCTTTCTCTTTTATGACATTCTCGTCGACCTATGAGTCGGCGTCGTAACGCCGTGCCCGTGAAGAGGTAGCGGCGATCCACACCCGGCTTCGTGGGGCCTTCGCAGGTCTCGCGGCCGGCACGTGCCTGTCTCCGCCTCGTAGCCCGTCCTCGATCCAGGGGTGACCATGTCCTTCAGCATTCGCCGTCTGCCCGACCCGCGCGGTCGGCTGACCGATCTGCGTGGTCGGCTACCCCGGCAACGTTCGATGTTCGGCTCCGGCACCACCCGGTCGGTCCTGGCCGCCGCTCTGGCCGGTGTGCTGATGCTCAACCTGGGCGGCAGCGGGGTGACGGCGTTGCCGGCGGGCGGTGCCCGCGACCGGGACGGTGTGGCCTCCGCCGGTCGGGGTGGCGGCGGCGCGAAGCCGAACCAGGCATGGGGCTCGGCGGCCGGGAAGGCTCACGTGACACCCGGACGCCCCAACCGTGACCTGCCGAAGTCCATGCGCGGGCAGTACCCGTTGCACAAGCTCGCCGACAAGCCCGCCCCGGGGCGCAACAAGGCGTCCGTCGCGACGGCACCCGTCGAGGACGCCCCAGGCTTCGACAAGCGAACCAGCCGGGAACGACCGGCCGAGCGCGACGTCAACCAGCGGGTCTTCGACAACGCCGACGGCACCCAGACCACCGAGTTCTCCTCCTCCCCGATCAACTACCGCAAGCCGGACGGCACCTGGTCGCCCATCGACCACGCCCTGGTGCCGACCGCCGACGGGTGGGGGATCGCCGCCGACTCGGTCGGTCTGCGCCTCGCCGGCAACGGTGCCGCGAGTCAGGTGGCCCGGCTGAGCTTCGACGCTGACACCGAGTTCGGGTTCGGTCTGGCCGAGGCGTCCAACGCGCCGGGCCGGGTGGACGGCAACGCCGTCACCTACCCCGGCGTACGCCCCGACGTCGACCTGCGTCTGGAGCCCCGGGCCGGCGGCGTGAAGGAGACCCTGGTCCTGCGCTCGGCCAAGGCACCCGCCTCGTTCGTGTTCCCGCTGAGCCTGCGCAACCTCACCGCGAAGCTGGTCGACGGTCAGATCGTCCTCAGTGACCGCGACGGGCGTGAACGCGGCGTGATCCCGGCGGGTTACATGGTGGACGCCGGCACCGGCACGGCCGGTCCCGCCACCTCCACCAAGGTGGCGTACGAACTGGTCACCACGGGTGGGCAGACGGCGCTGAAGGTCACTCCCGACCGGGCGTGGTTGGCCGACCCGGCCCGGCAGTACCCGGTCGAGGTTGACCCGACCGTCGGCCCGCCGGTCGCTGCGATCAACGCCGACAGCAGCATGTACGTGCACGGAGACAGCTCCACGTCCGGCAGCAGCGAGTTGCTCGTCGGTCGCTCCGGCGGGTCCAACGCGGCGGCCTACCTCAAGTTCGGCAACCTGGTCAGCCGACTCCAGAACCACACCATCCACGGGGCGGCGCTCTCCGCTGTCAACTTCGACGCGGCTTCCTGCAAAGCGCGGGCGGTCAGCGTCCACCCGGTCACCGGGTCCTGGTCGGCCGGCACCGGCTACTCATACCCGGGGCCGGCAGTGGGTGGCGCGCTGGTCAGCCGCTCGTTCGCCCACGGGTACGTCGCCCTCGGCCAGTCCCAGTCCGCCTGCCCGGCAGCCGGGGAGATGTTCGACCTCGGCGTCGGCGGCCGTAACCTCGTGCAGCGCTGGGCCAACGGCCAGCAGGCCAACAACGGTCTCTCGCTGCGCGCGTCCACCACCGACACCTCGGCGTGGAAGAAGTTCGCCGGTACCGGCACGGCGAACCCGCCGGCGCTCTACGTCACGCACAGCCCGTACAACGCCGGGTACGCGATCCCGAAGCCCACTCCGGAGCCGGCCGTCCTTCGTAACCAGGACGGCAAGGTGAAGGTGACGGTCACCAACCTCGGTGCCGAGGCGTGGACGCCGGCCAACTACTACCTCGCGTACCGGGTCTACAACGCGCAGACCGGCGCCGCGGTGACCCAGCAGCGGGCGGCGAACCTGCCCTCCACCCTGGCCCGTGGCGCGAAGGTCACCCTCGACGCGACGGTCAAGCGGTTGGAGCCCGGCTCCTACTTCCTCGACTTCACCATGGTGCGTACCGGTGGAGCGGTCTTCACCGACCACCAGGTGCCACCCGGTCGGATCGTGCTCCAGGTGTTCGACGTTCCGCCGGTCGTGCAGGAGCTCTACCCGGAGAACGGGTACCAGGCCCCGACGCTCACCCCGTTGCTCTGGGCCCGGGCCGTGGACACCGACGCCGCACCCGGTGCCACCTTGTCCTTCAAGTTCGAGATCTGCGACCAGACCGACGCCGGTGCGGCGACCAACTGCACCAACTCCGGCTACCAGGCCAAGCAGTCCTGGGTGGTGCCCGCCGGCCGGATGGTCTGGGGCAAGAGCTACCTGTGGCGCTCCTTCGTCAAGGACAGCGCCAATGAGGTCATCTCGCCGTACTCGACAATGCTCAGTTCGGTGCCACAACCGGACCTGCTGTCCCGGATCGCCACCTCGCCCAACGCCGAGCAGGGTCGCGAGTTCGACGCTCAGACCGGAAACTTCGCCACCTCCGCCGTGGACGCCACGGTGGTGACCGTCGGTCCGGAGCTGAACCTGGTCCGCACCTACAACAGCCTCGACCCCCGCACGACCGGTGTCTTCGGCGCCGGCTGGTCCAGCCGGTACGACATGACGCTGGTCCCTGACAACGACGGCTCCGGCAACGTGGTGGTCCGCTACCCGGACGGCCAAGAGGTGCGGTTCGGCAAGAACCCGGACGGCACGTACGCGCCGCCGCCGGGCCGGGTCGCGAAGCTCACCGTCGACAGCAGCAACTGGAAGCTTGTCGACCGCACCGGCAGCACGTACCAGTTCTCCCTGCTCTACAAACTTCAGAAGATCACCGACAACTCCGGGCACTCGGTCAACCTGACCCTCGACCCGATGACCGGCAAGCTCGCCCGGGCCCAGGTCTCCAACAGCCAGAGCAACACCGCCGGCCGTTCGCTGACCTTCACCTGGAACGGCAACCGCATCGCCACGGTCAGCACCGACCAGGTCAACGGCGCGAAGCTGACCTGGAACTACACCTACGAGGGTGACCTGCTGACCAAGGTCTGCGGCCCGGAGTCCGCCTGCACCAACTATGCCTACGCGGCCGGTTCGCACTACCGCACCGCCGTTCTTGACGCCAAGCCCGACTCGTACTACCACCTCGGCGAGGCCGAGGGCACCGGCGCGGCCAGCGACGTGGCGATCAACCTGGGCAAGGACGCCGGCACGTACCGCAACAACGTCACCCTGGGCCAGCCCGGTGTGCTGGAGGGCACCAACGGCACCGCCGCGGCCTTCAACGGCACCTCGGCCTACCTCGAGCTGCCCAAGGGGCTGGTGAAGAAGAGCCGCGACGTCTCCGTGGAGCTGTGGTTCAAGATCGGCCTGACCCAGACCGGTGGCCCGCTCATCGGCTACCAGGACAAGGCCGTCGGCACCGCCGCCACCAGCGGCGTCCCGCTGCTCTACACCGGCACCGACGGCAAGCTGCGCGGCCAGTTCGCCACGGGCACGATCGCACCGATCACCTCGGGCATCACTGTCAACGACAACAAGTGGCACCATGTGGTGCTCTCCGCGATGGCCAACACCCAGACCATGTATCTCGACGGGGTCAAGGTCGGTGACCTGGCCGGGCAGCCGATCGAGCACTCGCTGCTGACCTTCAACCAGGTCGGCCTCGCCTCGGCAACCACGCCCAGTTCCTGGCCGGCCTGGGGCGGCACCGCCCAGCGCTACTTCGCCGGCACCATCGACGAGGTCGCCGTCTACTCGCGCCCGATCGGCCCGGACACGGCCAAGGCGCACTTCCAGTACGCGAAGCCGGCCGCCCAGCAGCTGACCCGGGTCACCCTGCCCAGCGGCCGGGTCGCCACCGAGGTCGAGTACGACACGGCCACCGACCGGGTCAAGGAGTACACCGACGACAACGGCGGCACCTGGAAGGTGGGTCAGCCAACCGTCTACGGCGGCGACACCGACCTGCGGCGCAGCGTCCAGGTCCTCGACCCGGCCAACCGCCCCTACCTGTACGAGTACGACGCGCTCGCCGGTCGACTGCTGCGCTCCGGCACCCCGCTCGGACTGGAGACCCGCGAGGAGGACCGCCCCGGGCAGACCAGCCCGACGCCGAGCCCGCCGCCCACCGAGGTCTGCACCCAGCCCGACCCGAACGACCCGGCCTTCTGCACCGTGATCCCTGGCGACGCCGGTGGGCCGATCTTCGTGCGGCACCCGTTGGACGGCATGGCCATCCGCTCGTTCTCCTACAACGCGGACGGCCAGCAGAGCAAGGTCACCAACGAGAACGGTGACACGGTGGAGATGACGTACGACAGCCGGGGGCGTCTCGCCACCCGCAAGAGCTGCCGTACGTCCACCCAGTGCTTCACGAACTACTACACCTATCCGGCTTCCATCACCGACCCGTTCGACCCGCGCATCGACCTGGCGGTGGAGCAGCGCGACGGCCGCTCCAGCGGCCCGACCGACAACAAGTTCCTGACCACCTTCGCGTACCGGGAGCGCACCGGTCAGCTCCTCACCCAGACCAACCCGGACCTCAGCAAGGTCACCCACACCTACACCAGCGGCGGCGAGGCCGGTGTCAACGGCATCCCTCCGGCCGGGTTGCTGGCCAGCAGCATCACCAACGGGCAGACCAAGCCCACCAGCTACGCGTACTACGCCAACGGTGACCTGTACAAGGTGACCGAGCCGTCCGGGCTGGTGACCGAGTACACCTACGACGCGCTCGGCCGACGGATCACCGAGAAGGTCATCTCCGACACCTATCCCGCGGGCGTCACCACCACGATCACCTACGACGGGCACTCGCGGGTCGCCACCGTCACCGGCCCGGTCACCACCGACGCCGTCACCGGCAAGCAGCACCAGAGCCGAACCGTCAACGAGTACGACGCCGACGGCAACCCCACCAAGGTCACCGTCAGCGACCTGCTCGGTGGTGACCCCGAGCGGGTCACCAGCACCGAGTACGACGACGAGGGACGGCCGGTCCGGGTCGTCGACCCGGAGGGCAACGAAACCAGCTACGGGTACGACAGGTTCGGCAACAAGACGACCATGACCGACGCCAACGGCAACCGCTATGACTGGGCGTACACCGCTCAGAACAAGGTGGCCGAGGTGCGGCTGCGGGACTGGCGCAGTGACCCGGCCGGCACCCCCGGCACCGGCACCGGCGACTACCTGGTCCTGCACTCCTACTCGTACGACTTCGCCGGGCGGCTGGCCAGCGACACCGACGCAATGGGTCGGCGACTGGAGTACAAGTACTACCGCGACGACCTGTTGGAGAAGATCACCCTCAAGGACTTCCGCAACCCTGACGGTTCCAAGCGGGACTACGTCGTGGAGGAGAACACCTACGACGGGGCCGGCAACGTGACCCGCAAGGTCGGGGCCAACGGCACCCAGATCACCGACCATACGCCGGACGAGGCCGGCAAGGTGAAGAGCACCGTGCTGGATCCGACGGGGGTGCGCCGGACCAACACCTTCACCTACGACTACAACGGCAACGTCAAGCAGACGGTCCGGACCGGAAACCCGTCGAACCTGAACTGGGAGGTACTGGCCACCTCCGAGGTCGTCGACTACACCTACGACGACGCCGGCAACGTGCTCACCGAGAAGGTCACCGCCGGCAGCAGCACCCGGGTGACCAGCTACACGTACGACAGGCGCGGCCTGCGTACCTCCGTCACCGACCCGCGTGGAAATGTGAGCGGCGCCGACAAGGCGAAGTTCACCAGCACCTTCCGCTACGACGAGCTGGGCCGCCAGGTCGGGCAGAGCGGCCCGACCGTCCTGGCCGAGAGCGACGGCAACGCCGCCGTCTCCACCAACCCGACCAGTTCGGTCGGCTACAACACCTTTGGCGAGCAGGTCGCCGTCAAGGACCCGCTCGGGCGAGTCTCCACCTCGGAGTACGACAAGCTCGGCCGGGTGGTGCGCAGCCTCGCGCCGATGTACCTCGCGCCCGGTGTGACCCAGCCGGTCACCCCGGAGCACAAGCGCCGCTACGACGCCCTGGGCAACGTGCTGGAGGAGACCGACCCGGCCGGCATCACCAACTACACGTACGACCAGCTCAACCGGTTGACCATCCGGGACGAACCGTCGAAGACCAACGACGACCGCGCACTTACCCGTTACACCTACACCCGCACGGGCGAGGTCCTGTCGGTCACCGGCCCGACCGGTGCCCGGGTCGAGTCGACCTACGACGACCTCGACCGGCAGGTCACCCAGACCGTCGTCGAGCGTCGGCCGACCACCCGCAACCTGGTCAGCAAGCTCGTCTACGACGACGCGGGCAACCTGACCTCGTCGTCGTCCCCGACCGGGGCGACCACTGTCAACACCTTCAACGGGGCCGGCGACATCACCCGCAGCACCGCCCCGACCGGCGAGGCCATGATCTTCGGGTACGACTTCGCCGGCCGCCAGGTCCGGGTCTCCGACGGCCTCGGCCGCACCACCCGGAGCGGCTACGACCAGTTGGGTAACCGCACCAGCACCGTGAACCTCAAGGCCGACGGCACGGTCCTGCGCACCCAGAGCTACGGCTACGACGTGGCCGGCAACATGACCTCGTCGAAGGACCCCTACAACACCGTCACCACCTACGAGTACGACGCGGCGGACCAGCTCGTCAAGCAGATCGAGCCGACCGACGCCGACCCGATCACCACCACCTTCGGGTACGACGCCGCCGGTAACCGGACCCGCTACACCGACGGCCGCAACAACTCCACCATCTACACGTACAACACGTTGGGTCTGCCGGAGTCGGCGATCGAGCCGTCCACGGCGAGCCACCCGGCAGCTGCGGACCGCACCTGGACCGTCGCGTACGACGCCGACGGCAACGCGGTGCGGCTCAGCGCCCCGGGTGGGGTGAGCCGCATGCGGACCTACGACGCGGCCGGCCGCCTGACAGAGGAGACCGGTTCCGGGGGTGACACCCCTACCGCGACCCGGACCCTGGACTACGACCAGGACGGCCGGCTGAAGAGCGTCAACGCCCCCGGTGGCAGCAACACGTACAACTGGAACGACAGGGGTGGTCTGCTGTCCACCGCCGGCCCGTCCGGCACGGCGAGCTTCGACTACAACGACGACGGCCGGGTGACCAGCCGCACGGACCTGACCGGCACGGCCAGCTTCGGCTACGTCAAGGGTCGCCTCGACACGCTCACCGACAGCATCACCGGCCAGCAGCAGAAGCTTGACTACGACGCCGCCGGTGACGTCAAGACCGTTGACTACGGTGCCGGCCGCGTCCGCACCTTCGGGTACGACGACTACGGGCGGGTCGCCAGCGACGTGCTGCGCAACGCGGGCGGCCAACCAGTGGCCTCGGTCACCTACGGCTTCGACCTCAACGGCCACCTCACCAGCAAGAACACCACCGGCACCGCCGGGGCCGGCGCCAACACCTACGACTACGACAAGGCCGGCCGGCTGATCTCCTGGACCAGCCCGGCCGGGACCGTCACGTACGCCTGGGACGCCAGCGGCAACCGGGTCCGGGCCGGGTCCAAGACCGCGACCTTCGACGAACGCAACCGGCTGCTCTCCGACGGCGACTACACCTACGCGTACACCCCGCGGGGCACCCTGCGGACCCGCACCAGCTCGGGCCTGGCCGAACAGTTCTCGTTCGACGCCTTCGACCGGCTCACCGGGGCGCAGAACCAGACCTACACCTACGACGGCCTGGACCGGGTCGCGTCTCGCACCGGCAACTCCTTCGTCTACGCCGGGCTGGGCGACGAGGTGGTGCACGACGGATACGAGTACTACGGTCGCGGCCCGAACGACGAGCTGCTCGCCACCGTCCAGGGTGCCAACAAACGGCTGTCGCTGACCGACGCCCACGGTGACGTGGTGGCGGCCATCAACCCGGCCGACACCCAACTGTCCACGCTGAACGACTCCACCGCGTACGACCCGTTCGGCAAGAAGGTGACCAGCACCGGCAGCACCGGCCGGCTGGGCTTCCAGGGGGACTGGACCGACCCGGACACCGGGCAGGTCGACATGGGCGCCCGCTGGTACCAGCCCGGCACCGGCACGTTCACCTCGCGGGACAGCGTCAACTACACCTCCGGCGACTCGATCCTGGCCAACCGCTACACCTACGGTGCTGGCGCCCCGCTGGACTTCGACGACCCGGACGGCCACTGGCCGCGCTGGATGAAGCGCGCCGCCGGCGCGGCCGTGAATATCACGTCCAATGTCGTCAACACGGCATACAACATCGGCGCCTCGATCTACAACGGCGCCAGGAGCGTGATCTCCTACGGCTACAACCTCGCCGTGTCCGGTCTCAAGGCGGTTGGCCGGGTCATCTCCAGCACCGCGAAGTGGATCGGCGAGAAGACGATGAACGCCGTCCGCTACGTCGGCAGCAAGATCCAATCCGGACTCAACCAGGTCGCTCGCGCCGCCGACTGGGCAAAACAACAGAAGCAACTCATCGCGCAGCGTATCTATCAGGCCAAGGTCGCGGTGACCGCCGCCGCGAAGTCGGCCATCCAACAAGCTGTCAAGTTCACCAAACTGCCGGTGATCCAGGCCCTGACAAAGCCACTCATCACGCTCGGCAAGGTGGTCTCCACCGGCTTCAAGATGGCCGCGAGCGTCGTCGCGGTCACCACCATGGCTATTCAGGACCCAAAGAAGTACAGCCAGAACCTATGGCTGGCGGCCGCACAGAAGCTGACGCCGCTCGTCGAGGGCGCCGAGAAGGTGTGGGACAAGGCGACCCAGTTCGTCGAGGATCACGCCGCCGAGATCGCCGGCTTCGCCGTCGGTGCCATCGTCGGCCTGGGCTGCGGCGCGGCCATCGGCTGGACCGGCGTCGGGGCGGTGGCCTGCGGGGCGCTCGCCGGTGCGGTCGGCTCGGCGGTCACCGGTTACATGGACGGCAAGCGCGGCTGGGACCTCGCCGGCGCCACCGCCATGGGCGGCCTCACCGGCGCCCTCGGTGGTGCACTTGGGTCCATCGGCGGCCAGGCGTTGGGTGCTGGTATCCGCGGGCTGAGCGGGGGGCTCCGGTCGGCCGGCAGCAAGGCGCTGAACGCGGGCATGGGCGAGGCCCGCAGCATTGGTCGGGGCCTGCTTGGTAAGTGCGGTAGCAACAGCTTCACCGGCGAAACCCGGGTGCTGATGGCGGACGGCAGCTCCAAGCGAATCGACCAGGTGGAGGTTGGAGACAAGGTTCTCGCAACCGATCCCACGACGGGACGTACGGAGGAGCGTGCGGTTACCGCGCTCATCGTCGGTGCAGGCAGTAAGGATCTTGTCGAGATAACTGTCGACACCGATGGCAAGCAGGGTGATCGGACGGAGAAGGTGACCGCTACGGCCGGCCACCCGTTCTGGGTCGCCGATCAAAACCGGTGGGTCGAAGCGAAGGACCTGGAGAGCGGCTACATCTTCGAAACGGCCGACCACCGGCCAGCATCCGTTGTTGCAACTCGAAAGTGGACGGAATATCGCCAGGTCCACAACCTGACCGTCGATGCCATCCACACCTACTATGTGCTTGCCGGCGACTCTCCAGTCCTTGTTCACAACTGTGGTATGGGCCCCCTTCGGCCCGGAGTTGTTAATACGCGAGCCGCTGTGGGCAGTGGCCCGAGTCAGGCGTATCAGGTGGCTCACACCGGCCCCTGTGAGCAGTTGTGCGTTGGCGGCGGCGCGCGGGTCTGGGCGGATGGCATTGAAGGAATTAGCACCTTGCTGGATGCAAAGTATGTCGGCAACCCCGGTCGCAGTCCCTTTGTTCCAGGTTCAGGGATACCCGACAAGATTAGGGGCTTCATCAACGCAAAGACCGAGAGTGAGTTCAGCAGGTACGCCGACGTGATTGCCGATCCTGCCAATCCTTTCGAGAGCCTCCGGGTTATCACTAATGAATCCGGTGCGGTACCCTATTTCGAGGGCGTCATGAGTAAGTTCGGCATTCCAGGCGAAGTTGTCGTTAGGTAGGGCATGTAGTGTATCTAGCGTTGATTCAGGATGATGAGTGGTCCTTGAGCGGAGCAGACCTTATCCAAGCGCTGCATAACGACTGGCCTTCGGTCGTGGTGGTTGAATCGGTAGACGGGCAGGATCCTGCCCGCGAGGTCAGCTGGATCCATGGTGCCGGGAAGGATCAAGTTGAGGGATCGGCGCACGAGTCTGGACAGTGTATTTATCTGGACGGACAAGAGCGACCGGTAGCGGAATTCGTCGCCTGGTACCGACGCTTGGTGCCTAACGACCGTGCCGTGATTCTCTGCGACGACAGTTACAACTTTGACGCGGTAGTCGATCCCGGGTCGGGAGTTGAGGAAGTTATTTCCCTTTTTCCCAAATAGGCGAACACTGTTGTGTTTGGCTACGCCGTTTCAGGATTTGCGTGTCCCTCGATTTAAATTGTGCGGGGAGTTTCTGAGGGTATTGCCCGAAGTTGGTGAAGTATTCGCTTCCTCGATAGGCTTCGTCACGCCAGTAGCCGCAAGCTGAGGCAGTCTGCGCCAACATGTTCGAGTTGAATTGTTCGCTTTAGTCTCGGGGAGTTAATATGGGTCATCAAGAACGGCGAAAACTGCGGCTATTTGGGCCGCTCGGCCTTGTTCTAGCTCTCACGGCGTGGATGGCGGCAGTGGTTCTCGGCCCTGCAACAGCGCACGCGGACGCGGCCGGTAGGGGTGGTGATTTCGTGCCGATCGACAGCGTGCCCCTTCTGGACACCCGGGACGGCACCGGCGGCACCACGGGTGTTCGGGGCGCCAAGTCCGTCACCACGTTCAACGCCGTAGGCATCGCCGGTATCCCGAGCAGCGGGGTCAGCGCGTTGATGGTCGACGTGACGGCCATCTACCCGACCGCCAACACGTTCCTGACCATCTACCCGGACCTGACGGACCCGAAGGCTTCGGCCATGAACGCCTCCATCGGTGAGGTCATGACGAACTCGGCGGTGGTCAAGCCCGGCACGAACGGCAAGCTCGCGGTGCGCAACGCGGGCGGCAACGTCCACATCCGCGTGGACGTGGTGGGCTACTTCACCACCGCCACCGGCAGCACCGGCTCTGGTTTTGTGCCGGTGGACCACACTCGGGTGGTCGACAGCCGGACCGGGCAGGGAATCACCGCCGGCACGATGCCCACCCGTGGAACGCGTACCGCAAACATCTCCGGCAGCGGGCTCGTGCCCAGTTCCGCGACGGCCGTCATGTTGGACGTCGTGGTCGTCGGCGCGACCGGCAACGGTTGGATGACCGTCGGATCGAGCACGGCCGCGGAGACCGGCATCGACTACGCCAAGGGCGCCACCTCGATGGGGATGGTCGTCAAGCTGAACCCCGGCGCCGGCGGCGCAGTGGTGTTGGACAATCGCGGGCAGGCCGTGCATGTCGCCATCACCGTCCAGGGCTACTGGACCGGCAGCCCGACCACCGGTGCCGGCCTGCGCACGGTTCCGGCGACCACCCTGTACGACAGCCGCTTCCCCAGTGGCGCCCAGCCGGTGCCCGCCTACGGCACAGTCGATGTCGCGGTCGCGGGCACCAACGGCCTGCCGACCCGTGGCATCGCCGCGGCCGTCCTCAATGTGCACGCCGTCGCCCCGACTGTTGACGGGTTCTTCAATGTCACGCCCCTGGGCAGCGCCTTGAACGTTGCGTCGACGACGAACTTCCCCGCCGCGCACGTCGCCCGGTCCAGCATCGTGGTGACCAAACTGGGCACCGAGGGGAAGGTCCAAATCAGGAACGCCAGCAGCGGGACCGTGCACATCGTGGTCGACCTGCAGGGCTGGTACGCCGACCCGATGCCGTTCCTGCCGACTGAGTCCTTCTCCCGCTCGACGGCGTTGCAGGGTGAGCCGAGCGACGGCAGCTCGCTCGGGGTCATCGTCTACGCGCACACCGACAACACCGGGCAGGTGCGGGTCGTCCACCAGCAGAACCCGGACGATTTCAGCAGCGTCCAGCACGTTCCCCAGTTCGGTGCGGAGGCGTTCACCGGGCAGCCCGCCTTGAATGTGCAGAGTGGCACCAAGCAGGTGCAGATCAGCGCCTTGCACACCACCGGCACCGTGTGGACCGGTGCCCAGACGGCGGCGAACGCCGCGACCTGGGCGACGACCGGGAACCTCGGCGGCACCATGGTGGGCCGGCCCGCCTCGGTCAACCTCGCCGACGGCACCAGCGTGCTCTTCGCCGTGGACGTCGATGGTCGCCTCTGGCACTACCGACAGACCGGGACGGCTGCGTCGTGGAAGAGCCTCGGTGACGTCGACCTCACCGGCGGCGTCACTCTGGTGAAGGTCGATGCCGGTGTCCGACTGGTCGCCACCACCATGACCGGCACCATCAAGACCGCGCTCTACTCCACCGACGGCACCCTCAGTGCGTGGGTCGACCTCGGCGGAAACGTGACCGGTGTGCCAGCCGCCTTCATCAACCAGGGCTACCGGACCGCCGTGGTGGCCCGTGCCGCCGACGGTTCGCTGATCATGAAGAAGCAGGAACTGGGTGGGGCCTGGCCGGCGACCTGGCAGACGGTGGGTACGTTCACCGCAGCCGGTTCCCCGGCCGCGATCCTCGACCCGGCGTTGGGCCGGATCGCTGTCGTCGCCCGCGGGCCCGACAACGAGATGTACCGGGTGTACGAGACCGAGCAGGGCTCCAGCACCTTTGGTGAGTGGCTGCGCCTGTACGAGAACCCGAGCGACCCGACCGCCGCCACCGCCGCCACCGATCCCACCATCGCGCCGATCCAGAACTCCGGCGGAACCGGCTTCGTGGTGGTCTACCGCAACCGGAACAACACCACCATCGCGCTGGACCGGCGGTTCGCCGCCCCCGGTGGGATGGCGGCAGCGAAGGCCAGCCCGTCGGCGGTCAGCTTCACCGCACACCTGATTCCGACGCCGAAGTCCTGAGCCTCGGCACCACCAGCTTGGGGGCCTTCGTCCACGTGACGGAGGCCCCCGGGTCGTTGTTCATCGGCTCGGCGCCTGCTTCCTACACTGGGGCGATGAGCGTTGGCACCGACGGTCGGGGGATGGCCGAGCTGGCGGCCCTGCTGGCCGACGGCACCCGCGCCGGGATGTGTCTGGCGCTGCTCGACGGGCGGGCATGGACCGCCGGTGAGCTGGCCCGGCGCGCCGGCGTCGCCCCGTCGACGGCCAGCGACCACCTCACCCGACTCGTCCGCGGTGGGCTGCTCGTCGAGGAGCGGCAGGGCCGCCACCGTTACCTGCGGCTGGCCGGGCCGTCGGTGGCCCAGCTCATCGAGGACCTGGCCGGGCACGCCCCGGCCACGCCCACACCGACCGGGTCGCTGCGCGCGGCGACCGCGAGCGCTTCCCTGGTGTACGCCCGGACCTGCTACGACCACCTCGCCGGGCGGCTGGGCGTGTTGATGTACGACGCGCTGCTCAGCGAGCGCCGACTCGACCGGGCCAGTGGCTTGGCGCTCACGCCCGACGGGTGGGCCTGGGCGGCCGGGTTGGGCGTACCCGTGGACGTGCTGCGCGTCGCCCGCCGCCCGGTGGTCCGCGACTGCCTGGACTGGACCGAACGCCGCCCGCACCTGGCCGGGGCGCTCGGCGCGGCGCTCTGCCGCCGCTTCACCGAGCTGCGCTGGATCAGCCAGGGCATAGGCCGCGCCGTCCGTCTCACTCCCACCGGCCGCCCCGGCCTGGCCGCGGCCCTGGCCATCCCCGAACACACCCTCGACCCGCCGGTAGTCCCGCCGCCCACGAGCGGTCGCGCCTGACCGGCGAGCAGCGGGTGACAGTGGCGGGATCGTTCGGTGTGGGGCGAACGGTTCGCGCCCTACGGTCGGGCGGTGACTGACACCTGGCCGCATATCGCGCCCGCCCCGGGAACACCCTCGTGTGGACCGCCCTCGTTCGAACCGGAACGCGGTTGGTGGGTGACCCGGCACGCCGACGTGCGCGCCGCGCTGACCGACCCGGCGTTCCAGGTGCCTGCCGTCGACACCGGTCCGCCCGGCACCCTCGCCTGGCTGCGCGCCACGGTCAGCCGCTTCAGTCCACCGCTACGGCACGCCGACCGTCGGGCGGTCGCAGTGCGCGCGCTGGCCCCGCTGGCACCGGACGACCTGCGACTGGATGCGGTGCGGCTGACCGTGGCCGTTCTCGACCGTGCCGGCGACAGCGTCGACGTGATGCGGGAACTGGCCCGGCCGGTGCCGCTGCGGACGTTGGCCGATCGCCTCGGTTTCGCTGATCCGGCAGCCGTCGGGACGGCGGTCGCGGTCGTCGCGGCGGCGTACCACCCGGGGGTGGACCCGGCCCTGACCGCGCGGGCCGACGGGGCGGTGACGGCGCTGCTGGCGCTCGCGCCGCAGGGTCCGCCGGAGGTAGGGGCGAACCTGATCGGTCTGCTGGTCCAGGCGTGTGATGCCACCGCCGGCCTGATCGGCGCCGCCGCCCATCACCTGCTGCCCCCGGGTGTGCCGACCACGGCACGGACCGCCGACCTGCTGGCCGAGGTGCTGCGCCTCGACCCGCCGGTCCGGGCCACCCGACGAGTCACCGTCGACGAGGTACGGCTGGGCGGGCGGGATCTGCCGGCCGGAAGCCCGGTGCTGCTGCGCTTCGACGCGGCCAACCGTGACCCGCAGGTGTTCACCGAACCCGCGACGTTCCGGCCCGGTCGGCCCGGTGCCGGGCAGTTGACCTTCGGGACGGGGGAGCGGGGTTGCCCCGGCGACCGGCACGCCCTCGCGCTGGCCACCGGTGTGCTCGACGTGCTGCGGGAACGCTGCCGGCGCGGCCTCACCCCGATGAGTTACGAACCGCACCCGACCCTGCGGGTGCCGACAACCCTGGAGGTGAGCGCCCGATGATCGAACGTCGGGCCGCGTTCCACGCCCTGCACCGCGCCGGCCGCCCCCTGCTGCTGCCCAACGCATGGGACCACGCCTCGGCGGCGGCGCTCGCCGCGCGTGGACATCCGGCCATCGGCACCACCAGCCTCGGGGTCGCCGCGACCGCCGGCCTTCCCGACGGCGTCGCGGCCACCGCAGCGGAGACCCTCGCCCTGGCCCGCCGGCTGGTTCAGCTGCCGGTACTGCTCAGCGTGGACGTGGAGGCCGGATTCAGCGACGACCCGGCCGAGGTCGCCGAGTACGTCAGGGAGTTGGCCGGGCTCGGCGTGGTCGGGATCAACCTGGAGGACGGGCGGGCCGACGGCACCCTCGCCGACACCGAGGTCGCCGCTGCCAAGATTGTGGCGGTGAAGGCGGCGGTGCCGGAGCTGTTCGTCAACGCCCGCACCGACACCTGGTGGCTCGGGGTGGACGAACCACTGCCGCAGACCCTCGCCCGTGCATATGCCTACCGGATGGCGGGTGCGGACGGGATCTTCGTGCCCGGGACCGCCGACCTGGCCACCCTGCGCGTCCTCACCGAGCGGATCGACGCTCCGGTGAACGCGCTGTACCAGCCGGGCGGCCCAGGGCTGGCTGAGTTGGGCGGGGCCGGGGTGGCCCGGGTCAGCACCGGCTCGCTGCTGTTCCGGGCCGCGCTGGGCGCCGCCCCTGGGCACCAGGGCCTGCACCTCGGCGTACGACGGCAGTCCTCCCGCAGC